>DUAN01000221.1 GCA_012960845.1 Planctomycetota bacterium
ATCCTGGTTCTCGAAATCCTGGTTCTCGAAATCCTGGTCCATCGATCCGCCTCCCTCAGGGTCACAATTGCCGACCGCCAACACCCTTCGCTCTCCTGCAAAAGAGAACGATTCGAACCTTGCCTTGCACTGGCGTGCAGTCTATTCACACGGAGCATTCTGCAAAAGAAACTACTCAGCAGAAATGGTGTGAGCGTTTCCTGTCTCGCCGGTCGAGAGCTCAATTGATCCTTTGCAGGACACAGACGACGGTTTTACCTGAAATGACGCGCTGATCCCGCACCCGTATCTGTGAAATTCCAACTATTGCCTGTCACACTCGCCGCTGATTACGGATTAGCAGGGGTAGGACTGCCCTCGGCAGTCTTACCTGGCTGTAATACCGCAGCAGGAGCAATGTGAAGAGGAGTTCGTCATGGTCGATACCAACCGGCGTCGTAGGTTTGCGCCATTCGTGGGGGCCTTGCTTTGCTTTTTCTTGACGATGATAACGCTTTTCCCCCCACTAGATGTGGGCGGGGGCAGCAACTCTGGCAGCCTCGGCCCGTTTCTCGGCTTCTTGCCGATTTGCTTCCTGATCATGGGATTCACCATGAAGGAACAAGACGATCGGACCCAGAAGCTGGAAACAGCACTGGCCGCGAGGGAAGAGAAAACTACGGAATGATCCATCCTGGCGGCAAGGCCGTAGCAGGAGAAATGTGAAGAGGAGTTCGTCATGACCATAGGGAAAAATTTGTTCTTGTCTGTCTTTAGAAAGATCAATCCGTATATGGGGGGCCTTTTTTGCGCCTTCCTGGTGTACCGCAATCTGGACGAGAGTGGTTCGGCTCTGAAGATGGTCCTCATCTGGTTGCCGATGTGCTTCCTCTTCATGGGGTCCTCCATGCAGACAGCGGATACGGAACAACGCTATCGGATCCAGGCGCTGGAAACAGCACTGGCCGAGTTGAAACAGAAAACTACGGAGTGATCCATCCTGGCGGCAAGACCGTAGCAGGAGCAAGGTGAAAGGTGCTCGTCATGTTTGTGAGTGAATACGAGAAAGTGAATTTCTCGGCCAAGTTCTATTTGTATTTCGGTGCGTTAAACTTGTCTGTCATCGCAGCAGTCACTACGGCTGCTGCAGTTGTGAACTATCTCTCCACGAATCCAACCAGCCCTGGCCAGGATCCCGAAAGCAGTCAGGCGCTGGAGATGCTCTGGATGATGATGATCTTGCACCTGGTCATTTGGTTGCCCCTTTGCTTCGGGATGGTGGGTATGGCGATGAACCTGCAAGGTAAGAGGATCCAGGCGGTGGAACAGGAACTGACCAAGAGGGATGAGCTACTTACACAGTGATCTATCCTGGCGGTAAGACCGCAGCAGGAGCAACGAAAGGAACTGGTCATGACAGAAGAGAAGGGCCCACGGGGCTGGAACGAGGTGCTGGAGAACACTCTGGCCTACAGCCAGGAAAACAAAAGCCCAGATGGCTCCAGGTTTTGAAGATCCATCCATACGCGGCGGTACTCATCTATGTTTGGTTTTTCGCCGCCGATTAGATCCACGAGTGGTGGGTGGACAGGCCGGTGGACTCACTCACTGACTGGGAGAGTAACGGGGCTTTGTTTGTAATTTGTTTCCTTGCCATGGGATCGTGCATGAAGGGACAATACGATCGAATCCTGAAGCTGGAAACAGCACTGGCCGAGAGGGATGAGAAACCTTCCCGGTGATCCGCGATGGCCATCGCCGTGCGGCCACGATTGCGTTTCGACGCGATGGCGTCTCTCGCCGAGGAACCCGATCGATTTGTTCTGCTGTCTCCGCTGGTTCTCAAGGGCGAGTGCAGGCGATGCCATTGCCGTGCCAGCGAGCCTCGAGGGTCTGCTGGTCCCAGATGATCGCGCCCTCCAGCGGCTCGTAGATTTCGTAACCGCCCTCGGTGATGGCGTGGTACATGACGGCATGGCTCTCCCTGCCGAGTGCCGGATGATCGACGAACAAGATCGCCGGTGGAGACACATCCTCCAGCGATCGCTGTTTTGGATCGAGAGTGGTGAAGGAAAAGCCCAGCAGGTCCAGAACATAGCGCACCTGCCCCGGACCCGTTCCGTATACGCTGGTCAGAAGCAGATCCGCCGCCTCCTTCTCATCCAGATCGATATCGAAGTGCCGGGAAACGTTGGCCAGAGATGCCGCAACACAGGTGGAGCCGTGTGTCTGTAGCACAACACCCCCATCGGTGGTGACTCCGGGGCCCAGTTCGGGGCCGATCGGCGAGTAGAGTCGCACACAGAGCAACCCCTGAGCGACCTGTACCAGCAATATCGCGACCAGCAAACTTCGAGTCTGTTTATGCCCCCTGGAAATTGCCAGGCCCAGGCCATACCCCGAGATCACCGCAAACATCGAGGCGAGGGCAAGCCAGCTGATCCACGTCGAATATTGCTGGAGCAGCAGCGCAAAGAACTGACAGAATCGATCGGACAATTCCATGCCGACCGCCGCCATTCCGACCAACGCAAGCAGCAGCGAGATCGCCACCAGTAGCGGGGAGCGCCTCAGTGCATTGTCAATGGTCAGGTCGGAGTCTGACCTGGCGGCACGAAATCCGCAGGCGAAAGCGAGCCACGTGAGCAGGAATGGACCGGCCAACAGTAACGGGATCATCGGCACTCTCCATCGATCAGCTGCGATGCATACCACTGCATCCGCGGCAGATGAAACGGCCCCTTCCAGTGGTTGCCCTTGAGTTTCAGTGCCGGAGTTCCATCGCGGTGCAGGTAGCCATACCACTCGCCATGCTGTGGATCGGCGAAGTGCTTCCGTGTCCAGTCGTGAACCGTCTGGAATCGTTCGGCATGGCGTTGATCCCCGGTCAGTTGATACGCCAGAAGCGTTGCGATGATCGCCTCGGTGTGGGGCCACCAGTACTTCATGTCGTGACCCGGCTCCTGCACCGGACGGTCGTGCAGGTCTCGAAAAGAATAGAGACCGCCGTACTCTTCATCCCAGCCGCGCTGCCACATCCAGTCGAGCATCTGGACTCCCAGCGACACCAGATGGGCATCGCCGCCCCGATGCTTCGCCTCATGCAAGATGAACCACGCCGCCTCGATGGCGTGTCCCGGATTCAACAGGCGACCATCGAAACTGTCGATGATCTCGCCGGTGGGGGACACCGTTTCCATCACCACTCCAAGATCCGCCTTGCAGAAGTCCTGCTCGATCTCCTCGATGCAGCGATCGATCGAGCCATCCATCGATGCATCGCCGATGTTGTCGCGCAACTGCTGCGCCAGATGAAGGCAGATCATCAGCGCTCCGCACCCCTTCGATGGCCGCGTCCCCGCATCGACCTTCGGCTCCATCACCCCCGGATCGAAGGAAACCCGGGTGTACTGATCGAACAGTTGCCGGGCACGCTCGGCCCACTGTTCGTTGCCGGTGGCTCTGGCGCAGGCGCTGTAGGCCATCGATGCAAACGCCTCCGAATAGACATAGCGGCGCTTGCGCAGCGGCTGGCCATCTTCGGTGACGAGGAAGTACATACGACCGTCATCATCGAAACCGTGCTGCTCCAGGAACTGCAGACACGAGGTGGCGAACTCGAGCCATTGCGGATTCTGCTCGACGGAGTTGTAAGCGGTGGCATACATCCAGGCGGCGCGACCCTGAAACCACATCGACTTGTCGCCATCGATACGGCCGCCATCCCGATCGAGCGATGTGACGATGCCCCCATGCTGGCGATCCCAGCCGTGTTCGAGCCAGAAGGGCAGCGTTTCTCCGACCAGATCGGAGCGGTAGCTCTCCAGTTGTGGTGTCAGATCATCCAGCGTCATTGCGGACATCCCTCAGTGTCGCCAGCGTCAAGCCGGCCAGGTCACGATCCTGCCCACCCGTCATCCGGCTGACCAGAGATCCGACCACGAAGCAGGTGCACGAACCGATGGCAGCATACAGCAGGAAATTGATGTCGGTGCCATACGCCACCGCTATCGTCGTGGCGGCTCCGGTGATCAACCCCGCCAGCGCACCACTTGCATTGCAATGGCGGGTAAACACCGCCAGCAGGAAGACTCCCACCAGCCCACCACCAAACAGCCCCAATACTCGCTGGAAAAAGTCGAAGAGGTACTTGATCTCGTAGGTGGCCAGCATCATGGCGGCGCCGGTACCGATGATTCCCAGCACCAGCGTCAAACGCTTCGCCAACGAAAGCGAATCCTCTGCTCGAACCTCCGGCACACAGCGAAGGTAGAAGTCATTCACCACGGCAGCACTGATGCTGTTCATCGAACTATCGAGGGAACTCATCGCCGCGGCAAAGATCCCCGCCACCACCACACCGGCAACCCCCGCTGGCAAGTGAGTGACCACGAACCACGGCACCAGTTGATCGGTCGCCGCCGGCAGCATCGCCTGCTCCAGCGGGTGCGATGTGTAATAGACGTACAGCGCCGTCCCGAGGCCATAGAAGAGGACTCCGGTGGGAATTGTGATGATCAGATTGAGCCACAGCCCTTTGGCCGCTTGCTTCTCATCGGGAGTGGTGAGATAGCGCTGGATCACCGTTTGATCGCTGGTGTAGGGCACCAGGTTGGTGAAGAGGAAGCCGACCATCAACACCCAGGCGACCATGTCAGAGCTACTCCAGCGCCAGTCGAAGATGTGAAACTTGTCAGAGACCTGAGCCGCCTCGATCATCGCCCCCAGACCACCCACATCCTGGATCGTCACGATCAGGCACAGCAGCGCGCCGCCGATCAACACGAACACCTGCAACACATCGGTCCAGATCACCGCCGAGATGCCACCGAGCACGGTGTAGATCGTCGCCAGCAGCCCCATCAGGGCGATGCACAGGTAGGTGTCCATCGCCGTCACCGCCGACAGCGCGATCGCCGGCAGCAGCAACACGATGCCCATCCGTCCCAGCTGGAACAGGATGAAGATGGCGCTGGCGAGCATCCGTACCGCCACCGAAAAACGCGCTTCCAGATACTCGTAGGCAGTGGTCACCTCGAGGCGACGAAACAGCGGCAGGAAGCAGTAGATCACCAGCAGCATCACCGGCAGCAACATCACCGAGCCAACAAAACGACGCCAATCGGAACCGTACGATGTCGCCGGAATCGCCATGAAGGTGATGGCAGAGAGTTGCGTGCCAAACACCGACAGCCCGGCAGCCCACCAGGGGATCTTGCGCCCCGCCAGGAAGAAATCTTCGGTGGTGGAACTCCTGCGGGAGAAGTAGATGCCGATCGCCACCATCAAGGCGAGGTAGAGACCGAGGACTGCATAATCGAGGGCTTCGAAGTGGGCCACCGCTGCGGTGGGTTCGAGTGACAGCGCCTGTACCCTGGGCGTGCGGATCCCCGGCTGCGTCTCCCCGGAGGGGATGACGATCTGCCCTTGCCAGTGCACCGCTTCGGTGGTCACCACTGCCACCGGCATCCGGCCCACATCGCTCCAGCGATCGGTCACGGTGTCGTACGACAGCACCCTGGGTAAGAACTGCGGTCTCACGGCAGGTGGCAACACCTTGCCGTTGTCGTCGAGGATGTAGCGGTCGGTAGAACCGCTGAAGGTCAGGATCGTGCGAGTCCCCACCGACTCGGCACAGGAGGCAGAGATGGGCCAGCGTTCGTGGGCGAACTTCTCCTCACCCGCCAGATGGCGCGGATCATCGAGCAGTGGCAGCGAAGCCACCTCACTCCATAGCCGCTCCAATGGCGAATATCGGTAGCTGTCGGTGTAGGCGTGGAAGCGTGGATCACCCTGATCGGTCTCGCTGGTGCTCGTTCCCGAGAAGAGGAACAGGAACGCTTCACCGCCCGGACCCTGTTGAACTGCGGTGCTCATCTTGAAGCGCACCGGACCTGGATGTTCCGGTAGCGATTGCCAACCGCTGTCGATCGCGGCCAGGTTCAGTTGCCAGAAACCGCCAGTCAGTTGCAGATCGCTCTTTTGATGCTTGCCCTGAAACAGATAAACGATCTCGCCGATCGACTCGGCCGATCCAAAGGCACTGGCCGCTGGAAGATCGGGTAACGACTCGAACAGGACCTGTTTCGAGTCTGCATCCCAGCGCATCAGGAACGCCGTCGAGTAGACCTGGTCGGCATCGGAACCACCGACGACGACGATGCCTCGCGCTGTCGATGTGCACGATGCGTAGGCGAGTGGACGCGGCAGTTTCTGGCCGGTGAGCCATCGGTCCGCCCCAGGCAACAGCACGAATACGTCATCGTGCCACACCTTGCTGCCACCCTCGGTCAGCGGTGTCGGGAAGTTGGCACCGCCGGCGACGATCAACACCCCCTCGTGAGTTCCCACCAGCGGTCCACCGAGACCGATCGCTGCCGGAACATCGGGCAGCATTGAAAAACTCAAGGCGGTCGCTGCCGGCTCCTGTGCCGTCACCGGGATGACGATCAGGAAATGGAGCAGGATCGAGACCAACAGCCTACGAATCTCCATCGGCCAGTCCCTTCTCCAGCGCTGCCAGGGAAGTTGCAGAAAGAGATCTCCACGGCAATCGCGGCGGACCACAATCGACTCCGAGGATTCCCATCGCCGCCTTGATGGCGTTGTGGCCACCATGGCGAAGGATCTCCTCGACCCGTGCCGTGGCCACCGCTTGATACTGTTTCGCCTCATCGATCTTTCCCGACTTGAAGGCATCGATGACACGGTGATAGTGGGGAGCCATGAAGTTGTAAGTGCTACCGACCGCCCCATCGACACCGGTCATCAGTCCAGACAGCAACAGTTCATCACAACCGAACAGGATGTTGTAACGCCCCGATTCGTATTCGACACACTGCTTGAGATCCTCGAACTGTGGCGCGCTGAACTTGATTCCGGCCAGCGTCGGTAGAGACTCCGCTCGCTCCAGCAATTCGATCATCGATAGGTCGACTCCGGTGACGGGAGGGATGTGGTAGTAGTAAAGAGGAGTTTCCGGTGCTGCCTCTGCGATGTGCTGAAGACAATCGATCAACACCTCGACGGATGTCAGGGGAAAATACGACGGCGGTACAACAGCAATCGCATCCGCCCCCATCTGTTCGGCATGAACCGCCAGAGTGCGCGCATCGCTGAGGCTGTTGTGACCCACATGAACCACCACCGGCACTCGCCCGGCAGCAGCCCGATGATAAGCCGAAGCCACTTGCATCCGCTCCTCGGTGGTCAACGACGGGGATTCTCCGGTGCTCCCGCACAGAAACAGACCCGCAACACCCTGCCCCAGTACGAAGTCACAAGCAGCGGGTATCTTGCCCAGATCGATGTCGCCATCGTGCTTCAGCGGGGTGAAGGTGGCGGCGACCAGGCCGGTCAGTAGCGGAGTTGCTACCGCCATCACTTCTGATCCCGTTTTTCAGGTAACAACAGTTCCAGGATGGCAGGTTTGTTGACAAGATAGGCTTCTATTTCTTCCCCGGTCGGGACACCGCGCATCTGGAGAGATCCGTCCTCCGCTTCGCCCACAAGATCGGAGAGATCGATGTCGATTTGTTTCACTTGTTTGGATCCGTCCAGTTGATGATCGATGAAGAAAACGGTGTCGCTGGTAACCGCGTAGTCCTTGACGGGAACACCGATCTGAATACGGGCAAAGAAGGCATCATATGACTCGAACCGATGGTCTAAACTCATCTCTATGTTTCTCTTGTCCCCGGAGGACTGAACACTGACCGTGATGGTGCGCTTTACTTCACGCGCATATCGAGAACGAAACCAGAGTGCCCCACCGCCTCCTCTGACACTAGACCCCCCCGAAACAACCCGCACATGAGAATGCTCCCCGGGCTTCAGCTGTTTTCCGTTCACATGGTCGATCACCAGAACTGATAGTCCATCCGGCCAGCCGTAGTAATGGTAGGAAACTCTCACACTCCCTTGAAGAGCCAATGGCAACGGTTCCACGCGCCCCTCCCGATGCCTGAGGCGAGCGGCTGCGGGATTCGAGATGATGGCCATCGACGTGAGCACCAGCAAAAATAAAGCCATGATCGCGAGCGCGATCACGTTTTTCTTCTGCACGGACTAGATCCCTTCTTCATACTTCGACGATCAACACCGATAGTTCCGGTGGCGCGGGTGGATTGTTTCAGATCATCCCTGACCGCGAAACGGGCTTCTTCACCGGTGCTTCTTTTCTTTCTCGTCAACAGTCAACAACTCCTCGATGAGTGGACTTTCGATGACAAGGACACCTGTCTCTTGAGATTGTTCCAGCACTTCGCCCACCAGGCCGGAGACGTCGGTTTCAATTATTTTCACTTCGTGGGTTCCATCCAGTTGATGCTCGATGAGAAAGACGGTGTCACGGGTGACTTCGTAATGGACGCCCTTAACGAACATCGTGGCAACATGGGCGTCGTTTGAATAAAACTGATGAGCAATCTGTACATCTACATCGCGCAATTCACGGGAAGGTTGGATGGCGACTCCGAAATCCTGCTGGATTTTGGTACTGAAGGACATCCGCTCCCATCCTGGAAATAATCCTCGGTCAGCGATGGAATAACTCGCTCCTGGTTGAGAGGCACTCCTCCAAACATGGGCACTCTCGCCGGGCTTCAACTGTTTCCCGCTCAACTGATCGATCACCATGACCGAAATTCCATCGGGCCAGCCGTAGTAATGGTAGTAAACTCCCACACTCCCCTGAAGAGACGCTGGCAACGGTTCCACGCGGTCCGCCAGATGCGTGAGGAGGGGGGCTGCGGGATTCGAGATGATGGCCAGCGACGTGAGCACCAGCAACAGTAAAGCCATGATCACGAGCGCGATCACGTTTTTATTCTGCACGGACTCGATCCCTTCTTCATGGGCAATGCGCTGCAGGTCGATGGCACGATTGCTCTTCATCGGCGTGAAGGTTGCTGCCACAAGGTCGGTCGGCAGCGGTGTTGCTGTCCCAGTCATCGGCGATACCGCTCCTTGCATCGATCATGACGGCCCGCCTCCGGAGTCGGAAAACCACTCCACCCCACACATTGAACAGAACCTCATCGATCCCCTGTCCGGATGCGGCCAGCGATGCCGTCCCAGCCAAACGTTGCAAGCAGGACAACGGTTTTCTGTGAGATTTTGTCCTGCAAGAAACAATACACCGAAAAGAAGCGTTCCAGTACAGAGATACTGCACAATTTCAGTGGTGGAACTCTCACTGGAGGGATCGCGGATGACAAAGATGATCATCACGAACACTGCAAGAAAACACACCGAGATGACGCGCCAACGAGCTCGAAAATTTACCTGGCACTTCTCGGCGAACTGTTGCTTTTGATCCTCGTTCAGATGAGCCATCACGCCTCCATTGTCGGCACCCACGGCACGGATGGCACATGCGGGGAGTCCCACTTCACTCCGAACTGTGAACCAGGCTCCATCACTTCTGTTGCTGCTTATCTGCACCCAACAGGTCAAGGATGAAAGAACTCTCTAAGAGATAGGCCCTGATATCATCTCGATTCGGCACCCCACGGGTCCCGGGCGGCACATCCTCAAACTCTCCAGCGACACCGACCAGATCGGTAAGGTCCGTTTCGATTCGATTCACCGTGAAGGATCCATCCAGCTGATGATCTACAAACACGATGGTGTCGCTGAAGAGTTCGAGATTACGGCCTTCGATATTCAGGCGTGTAAAGAAGGGATTCTGGGAATCAAACTCGTGACTGATACGAACTTCTACCATTCGTCTTCCCTCGGGGGATCGAATTCGGACCGAAATGGTGTTCTTTTTACTGCTCAGATAGCGACGGCGTCCCCAGGGGATCGCTCCTAGCGTCTGACTTGAAGAGTTATATCCTCCACCCAACGACCTGATTATCAATGTCTCGCCCTGTTTGAGCTGTTTCAGACTCATATGGTCGACCACCAGCAGCGACATTCCATCCGGCCAGCCGTAGTAATGGAAGTAGAGATCAAGACCATCCACAACACCATCTTCATGGACCATCCGCGGGGGTTGCCCGATCGCGATGATGGAAAAGATGGCGAGCACCAGCAAGATCATCACCATGGAAGTAATCGCGATCATGCTTTTCTTGTTCATTGCTCCTGAATCCCGTTTGCGCCTCCCAGGTCGGCAACCACCGCCCGGATGGCACAGGTGGGGAGACCCGCTTTCATCCTGCCAGTGAACCAGGCTCCATCACTTCTGTTGCTGCTTCTTGCGAACCAGCACATCCAGGATGGGTCGGCTCTTCAGGATGTACCCCTCGATCTCACTGGCGGTCGGACCTTCCAATTGGCTCGTAGAATCGCTCTCGTAAACAGCGAGTTCCGACAGATCGGCATCGATTCTGTGTACGGTCGGACCTTCCTGGTCGAAGTCGATGGCGATGATCATGTCACCGGTGACGGGAAAACTCTTGTCGTTGATGGTCAGCTTCGCGGTAACTGAATCCCACGTCTCCAGGGTGTAATCGCCGGAAACCGTGATCTCCCGGCTTCCTTCAGGAGATGGAAGATGTAGCGTAACCGACTTCTCCTCACGACAGGTGATTGTGAGTTTTCCCAGCAAATCGCGATTCCGTTGGCTCGAGCCGCCATTACGGCTCATCGAGATCTCTTCACTCAAGACCAGACGATTCAGGTTGTCGACCAGAAGTAACGAATAGCCCTGATGACAACCATAGTAATGGAACTCAAGGTCGTGTTCCGCAACCAGGCCATCGACACTCTCGAAGGGTATCGACGTGGCGATAATGACGACGGCAAACCACACGGTGGCCAGCAGCAAGATCAGGATAAAAGCAATGGCCAGTACGTTCCTCAGCGGCATCGATCCTGTTCCTCCCTCACGCCTCAACCTTCGGCACGATGTCAGTCTGCAGCTGGGGCACTACAGCGCGAATGTCACTGGTCGGAAGACCCAGTTCCTGGCGAATGATGTTGACTCC
>DUAN01000222.1:0-8298 GCA_012960845.1 Planctomycetota bacterium
ACGGCAGTGGCTGCTGCGATTGTCGGAACCAGTTTGCCAGTGCAGTGGTGATGGTCCGGACCAATGTGACTTCCTCCTGCCAGGGTGAGTTCGAACTCAGCGATGTTGAGGTGGCGAACCCATCAATACCGAACCATGCGAAATCGAACCATGCGAAATCGATCCTACTTTGAAATCGTTGCGCTGCCAGGATAGCAGGTACTCCCCAAGAGATCGGTGATGAAAACTCTACTGCCCACCGCTGCGTTGCCACCGGTGGGCGGCGGTCCGATGGCGGATTGCAGGGCATCTGACCCTGCTTGGCGAGGGAAGCTGAATCATCACGCCTCTGGCCATTCATCGCGAGGTCGATCGCTCGCAGATTTCCTGTCCGATGATCCCGGTCGAGCGGATGGCTTTACATGGTCAAGGATTTGTTGGGCGTGTGGGCCCGATTCTCGTTGTTCTCATGAAGTGGATGGAATAATTTGAACTGGGGTGACGGATGTTCAATGTTCGAATTCGAATAATATTTCTCGTGGGACTCTTCTCCTGCAGTTTCTGGTTGCCAGCGGATGCACAGTGGCTGTTCGAATACCAGCCGGCCCCCCTCGACATCCTGTACGATGTATCGACAGGGGAGGGGAGCGGCTCTACCAGCATTTCCATCGTCGAATTGCCGACCAGTCTTGGATTTCCAAACCCGGTCTGGGGCTGGTCCTTGAGCATCGGGCATGATCCATCCCTGATCGAACCCTACGATGTCGTTCAGGGGGTGGATGTCGTGGGCATCAACAATGGCAACGGTCCTGATTATTGGGCGATCGGCCTCGAACCGGATGGCTTCTTCATCGGTGCTATCTACAGTTTGAACTCCGTTGCAAATGGCTACTACGAGACTCCGGCGGAGATTGCGGTGGCCCACTACCAGACGGTGGCAGCGACCCTGATCGGCGATCTGGATGGAGAAAATTCGACACTGTTTGCCCTCGAGGTGGGCAATCCTCCGGTGGGAAATATCGTGGTGGTGGACATTCCTACGGCTCCGACCCAATCATCCTACCCCGACATTCCGCCAGCGATCGTGACTCTCGCTCCAGATCTGGGACTGGTCCGGGGCGACGCCAATTCCAGCGGATCGATCGAGCCTCTCGCCGATGCCATCGTCGCCCTCAACTACCTGTTCGTGAGCGTGAGCGGCGTCACCTGTCTCGATGCCCTCGATTGCAACGATGATGCATCGGTCAACCTCGCGGATCCGGTCATGTTGCTCGCGTGGGGCTTCGCGATGGGTTCGCCGTTGCCGGCGCCGTTCCCCGATTGCGGAGTGGATCCTACCGATGACCCCCTGACTTGCGAAGTGAGCGGCTGCCTCTGAGGGTGCAGGATCGCTCGGGTGATCTGGCAATTCTGCGGAGTAGCCTCTCAGAGGTGCTGTTCGTCCAACTACGATTTCCGACCCTCGAGATGCTGGCATCTGGCCACGGATTCACTACATTCCTTGCATGAGCAATAGTTTCGGAGAGTACCTCCGCATCACCACCTGGGGCGAATCTCATGGCCCGGGAATCGGCGTCGTGATCGACGGGCTGCCGGCCGGAGTCCCCGTCTCCATCGAGACGATCGCGGCAGATCTGGCGAGGCGTCGACCCGGTGGAGATCTGGCCTCATCTCGAAAAGAGCCGGACACACCAAAAATTCTCTCGGGAGTTCTCGATGGCAAGACGCTCGGTTCGCCGCTGGCGATCTGGATCGAATCGATCGACGCGCGTTCCGAAGATTACGATGAGATGGCCGATCTCTACCGGCCTGGTCATGCCGATTTCACCACCGAGGCGCGTTATGGTCATCGCGATCGCCGTGGTGGAGGTCGTGCCAGCGCACGCGAAACTGCCGCTCGAGTCGCAGCAGGTGCAGTGTGTCGAGTGATGCTGGCTCGAGAGTACGGCATCGAAATCGTCGGTTGGGTCGATGAGTTGTCCGGGAATCGTGCAGAGGTCGACCCAGCGACGGTCGACTCCGAGGCGGTAGAACTCTCGCCGGTGCGCTGCCCTGCGCTCGCCACCAGTGGCTCTTTTGTCGACCAGATTGAACGGGCCAGGGAGGCGGGAGATAGCCTCGGTGGTTGGGTCGGGGTGGTGGCTCGCGGAGTGCCTGCCGGGTGGGGTGATCCCGTCTTCGCCAAGATGAAGTCCTTGCTCGGGGCGGCCATGTTGTCGATTCCGGCAGCGATGTCGCTGGAACTGGGGGACGGAATCGCCGCCACCGGTCGCACTGGAAGTGAAAACAATGACAGTTTCACTTCCGATGAGTCGGGCACCATCCACCAGCGGACCAATCGATCGGGCGGAATGCAGGGAGGAATCACCAGCGGTGCTCCGCTCTGGCTGCGGGTCGGATTCAAACCCACATCGACCATCGGTACCACTCAGGAAACGGTCAACCGATCGGGAGATGGAATCCAGTTCGAAGGAAAGGGTCGTCACGACCCCTGTGTGTTACCGCGGGCAGTGGCCATCGTCGAGGCGATGATGGCGCTGGTGCTCGTCGATCGGATGTTGGCGAGGAGGGCGACTCCTCCTGCGAGTGGATAGGAGAAGCGGATGCCCTGGATCGAACCCCTTTCACCAGAGCAAGACGAGAGTGGCCTGCTCGGCCGCATCTATGCCGGATCTCGATCACGAGCGGGAGAAGTGGCCCAGATCATCCAGGTGATGTCGCCTCGGCCTGACCTTCTGGAACCATTTCTCGAACTCTACATCCGTCTGATGCAGGGGACATCCGGACTGACGAGGGCAGAGCGAGAATGGGTCGCAGTGCTGACCAGTCAGTACAACGATTGCCACTACTGAATCCTCTCACACCTGCGAGATCTGGAGTCACTTCCTGGAAGTGCTGATCTCGTCCAATCGGTCCGGTCCGGGCCAGATGCTCTCGATCAACGCGCCAGTACCATCGCTGCTTTTACCGAGAAGTTGACTCTCACTCCCTCGAAGATGAAGGAAACCGACATCGCATCACTCAGAGGGGTTGGCTTGGATGACAGTTCGATTCTCGAGTTGGTTCATGTGATCGGTTTCTTCAACCACATCAATCGTGTGGCAGACTCGCTCGGTGTGGATCTGGAATCCTGGATGGGTGAGAAGGGTACTGAATCGGGTCTCTCCGCCGATTGAAACAATACTCCTGAAAGACTATCATGGAGGATCAGGGATCCCGTGTGCCAGCGATGGCTTCTGCGGGTCCACAAAAGTGCTGGCAAGGAAATGAGAACCGGATGAACTCAGGACCGGATCCTGTGGATCGACTGCTGAATCGTATTCGCCTGCGAAGAAGACTTCGTCAGGTGATGGGGCATTCCAGTAATGCTCTGGCGCTGGCGTTGTTCTCGTGGGCGATTCTGATTCTCTCGCAGCGCCTGTTCAGCATCGGTGTCAGCGAGACTCTGGAAATGACGATTCCCCTCGGCGTCTTCCTGGTGGTGATCACCGCAGCGTTCCTGTCGGTTCGGAAGTCGCGTCTCGGCGAGGCGGTCGAGGCGGAGCGGGGCGGGCGGATTCCCCAGACCATTTCCACCTCGTTGCTGGCTCGTGACGAAGGATTCAGCGAAGAGGTGGCCGACAAGATCCTGGGCGATGCCTCTCGGATCGCTGAAGGAGTCGATCCACAGCGAGCGATTACGCTGGGGAGGCCACGAAACCCATGGCGGGTAGTGGTGGCGATTTGCGCATGCCTCGCTGCAGTTTCGTTCCCAACCTATGACCTGCTCGGAATCGAAGAAGAGAAGTTGAGCAGGAACAAGGAAGTGGATCGAACCGCCAGGAAAGTGGCCTCACTGGAGCGACGTCTGAGAGATGTGACCCAACTGGCGGAACGTCACCAGATCGATCCAGAGACACAGAAACTGCTCAAGATCCTCTCTCGCAAGCCGAAACCTTCGGTAGCGGAGAAGGGCCGCCCCTCGCCACAGAATTCGCCTCGGAAGGCCGCCCTGCAGAAGACCCGGAAGGATCGGAGTCAGGTGGCGAATCGCATGACTCGAGCGGAACTCAAGTCTGCGAGGGCGACTGCGGATCGAGTACGGCAGGCGGGGCAGCAGAAGGGCAGCGAGGATTCCGCAGCGGCAAAGGAACTGCAGAAGGCCCTGAAAAAAGGGCAACTGGGCCGTGCCGGGCAGGAACTGCAGAAGATGGCCAAGGCTGCGGCAAACGCCGGTGCCGAGGGGCAACAAGCGAGAGCGGACCTGGCGAAGATGGCGGAAGCTCTGGGACTGTCCGATCAATTGAAATCAAAGTTGAAAGATGAGAAGGGGTTGTCGCCAGAGGATCTACAACAGCTGTCGCAACAACTGGATCAACTGGCCAGGTTGATGAGGGAGAGCGATCTGCTCGATCATGCTCGAAAGCAGATCCAGTTCACCGAGGCAGAGTTGAGCGCCTTGCCGGCGGAATGGCCCGACGGCCCGCCGCCGGAGATTTGCCCCGATTGCCTGGCGGGGACCTGACAGGTCAAGGGAGGAGCCTGACAGGGTTCTTCCAGTGATCGAAGTTTCGTTCACACCCAGCCAAAAAGTAGTTCAGCACGGTCGAAGGGTTCTTCTGCTGCTGGTTTGGCCGCGGGTCCGGGATTGCAACTGGGTGGCGGTGGGGGCCCCAGTCCAGCGGCCAAGGACGGCGAGACCTCTTCGACAGCGGAGAAGTTGACCGGTAAGGCTCATCCGGGACAGACGGTGGCGACCCTCCTGGTCGAAGGAGACGCTCCATCGGGTGAAGCCAAGGCGACCTTGCGACAGGCGATTCAAGCGGGATCTCGAAGCGCAGAATCGGAACTCAAGACTCAGCGAGTTCCGGCATCCCTCCGCCAACTCGCTCAGGATTACTTCGATCGTCTTCAGGGGAGAACGGAAGACTGAGCGAGCGAATCCCTCGATGACCGTGTGCACCCACCCGATTACAAGAGGAGATCCGAGTATGAGATCCAGGATCTGGCTGCTGGCTCTGCTGCTGATCAACTCCTGCGTCTCATCTTCTTCCGTGGGAACCAACCCCCTGGAAAATGTCGAACTGATCGGCGGTCCTGGTCGCGGTGTCGGCCGTTTCTTCCAGCCCAGGGCGATCGAGTCGCTCCCGCAACAGCAGTGCATCGTCATCGACCGCAGTGGTCGAGCACAACGCTTCGATTCCGCAGGAAATTTGAAGGATGTGTGGATGCTTCCCGAATGGTCTGCGGGCCATCCGATCGACCTGTGCGCTACTCCCGAAGGAACGCTGCTGGTCGCGGACACTCACTACATGAGAATCATCGAGTTCGACCTCGATGGAACTGAACTGCGTCGATTCGGCGAGGATGTGGGGCTGGAACTGGTCCGAGGTATCGATATCGCTGCCGACGGCTCGATCCTGGTCGCATCCTATGGAGAATTCGATCGGGTCTTCCGCTTTGATCGCCAGGGCAACTTGATGAAGATCTGGGGGGAACGCGGCGACGGAACTGGCCAGTTTCTCCGTCCCGAGGGATTGGCGATCGACGTGGATGGAACAGTTCTTGTGGTCGATTGTGGACACCACAGGGTGCTACGTTTCACCCTGGATGGAGAGTACTTGCAGACCATCGGATCCGCTGGACGAGCAGCGGGGCAGTTCGCTACCCCATTTGACATCGATGTCGTCGGGGATGGGAGTTTCGTGGTGGTCGATAAGGCAGGGTGTCGGGTCCAACGATTCGGAGTCGATGGATCGCTGGTGGCGGTTGTTGGAGGCACAGGGCGTGGAGCGGGGTTACTCAGCGAACCTCGAGGTGTGGCGGTCTCACGCGGTGGATCGGTACCGAGGATGTTGATTGCAGATACCGGAAATCACCGGGTGGTGGCATCGGCAATCCCGGGGGAAGCAAGGTGAGCGTGCCGATCGAATTCGATCAGCCCATTTGGCTTCTGACAGCCATCCCACTGCTGGGCTTGTTGATCTACATCTCGATGCGAAGCCGAGCAGGCTTGCCGATTGCCGTCAAAAATACGGCCCTATTGCTGCGCGGACTGGCGATCATCGCACTGGTGCTGGCGCTGGCCCGGACAGTCCATCTGACCGGTGGGGAGGGGTTGAGTGTGCTGGTGTTACGAGATCTCTCGGCTTCCGTGCCGCGCCTCGTCTCCGACGATGTGATTGCTGAGACCTCGAAGCGACTTGGAGGTCTCGAGTACCCTGACCAGGTCTCCTTGATTTCGTTTGCCAAGGACCAGCAACAAGAGCAACCGATGGCGACCAGACTGGGCTCCGGAATTTCGGTCAGTCTCGACCGAGGTGGCTCAGATATCGCTGCAGCATTGAGATACTCTGCGAGCGCTCTGGAGGGTAGCGCGCCCGGTGGTTCGCGGCGAATCATCCTGATCAGCGATGGAAATTCGACCGAAGGAGATCCGGTACGAGAGGCGAAAAACCTCGCAGCAGCAGGGATCGTTGTCGATGTCTTGCCGGTGATTTATGACCATCCGACAGAGGTGATTCTCGAGAGTGTCGAGGCGCCCGAGACGGTCAGGCCAGGCCAGGTCTATTCAGTGGATAGCATCATCTGGTCCAGTTCTGAGGTGCCCGCAACCGTGGTTCTCGCCGATGGAGATGGGGTCCTCGAACGAAGGTCATTGACCCTGGAGGCGGGCAGGAATCGAGTCGCCTTCACCCTCGCTGGAGGTTCCGCTGTCATCCAGCGATTGAAGGTCTCGGTCCATCCGGAGCCAGGGATGGACTCGTTGGAGCAGAATAACTCTGGCATCGGGCTGGTGAGAACGATCCAGCAGCCAAGAGTGGCTCTGGTGACCGATGATCCAGATCGCACCCTGGAGAAGTTGCTCATCGCAGGGAGCATCCATGTCGAGACGATGACTCCCGATCAACTTCCACTGGCTCCAGAGGATTACTACGGAATCGAAGCGTTGATCCTCGATGATGTCTCCGCATTCAGAATCGATCCCAAACGAATCGCAATGCTCGAAAGGATGGTTCACACCACTGGCATGGGATTGTTGATGGTGGGGGGGCCGAACTCCTTTGGAGCAGGAGGATGGAGGGGGACCGAGGTCGAGATTGCGCTGCCGGTGAAGATGGATATCCAGCAGCGCAAGAAACTCCCCAACGGAGCACTGGCGGTGATCCTTCACACCTGTGAATTTGAACTGGGAAACATGTGGGCGAGGAAGATCGCCTCATCTTCCATCGCTCCGCTGACGCCGAAGGATGAGTTCGGAGTGCTGGTGTACAGCGGAGGAGTGGATTTCTGGGGAATCCCATTGGGACCCGTGGGGGACAAGGCGGCGATCCAGAAAAAGATCAACACCCTGAGCCCGGCCGACATGACCACCTTCGGATCCACGATGACTCTGGCCATCCAGGGGTTGTTACGATCCAATACCTATTCGAAACACGTGGTGATCATCTCCGATGGCGACCCGAGCCCACCGGGGAAGAGTTTGCTGGACGCATATGTCGAGGCAAAAATTACGATCTCGACCATCTGCATCAAACCCCATTCTGGCGCCTCGGCGACCGCCACGATGAAGAAGATTTCGAGTGACACAGGAGGTCGATACTACTTCATCGATGATCCGGCAAGGCTGCCACAGATCTTCTTCAGGGAAGCGCTAGAGGTGAAGCGCAACTTGATTTCCGAAGAGACATTCACCCCGACCATCGTCGAGAGTGCCGGCCCGATCCAAGGTCTGGAGTCTGGCTTCCCTCCGCTCCATGGCATCGTGCTGACCACCATCAAGCCCCTCTCGAAACTGGTACTGGTCAATCCAGAAGAGGATCCATTGCTGGCACTCGGAAGGCATGGAGTTGGAAAGACTGCTGCCTTCATGAGTGATGTGAGATCTCGGTGGAGTGCAGAGTGGCAAGGCTGGAGTGGAAATTCTACCTTCTGGACCCAGCTGATTCGTTCCATCTCCAAGGAACTGGAATCGGGAATTCTCGAGATCTCACACTCGATCGAGGGAGATTCCGGTCAGGTGATCGTCGATGCCATCGATCCCGAAGGGCGGTTCCTCGATGGACTGGAACTGGAGTGTGTCTTGATCAGCCCGGACCAATCGCAACGTAAACTGGTCGTCAATCAGGTGGCGCCAGGGCGATACCTCGGGAAGTTCGATGCCTCCGAGGAAGGATCGTATCTGGTCCATGTCAATCACGATGATGGGCAGGGCAACATCGGTGGGCAGACCAAGTCGATCTCGGTTGGATACCCGGCAGAATTTCGGGCACTTCAAAGCAACGAGGATCTGTTGAAGCGGATCGCCGAAGCCTCTGGAGGTCGAATCTTGACCGACGC
>DUAN01000222.1:8390-10911 GCA_012960845.1 Planctomycetota bacterium
TTTGACATCGTGGCGCGGCGAGTTCAAATGAGGATTCCCACTTTCAAGAGATCCTCGAAGTCGACCACCCAGGAAGAGGTCGAACCGGCACCGCTGGTCCGCAGGGCCATCGCTGCCAGGAGAAAACCGAGCGCAAGACCCTCTGAGATGGAACCGAAGGAGGATCTGACGGTGCAGAAGGAAACCCCCGAGGTGGCAGATCAGCACTCTCAGGATCTCCAGAAATTGATCCAGGCGCGCCGCAGAAAGCGCAAAAAGGACCGATGACCCGATGATCTCATCGATCGGCGGATCGGGTCCGGTTGACGATGGCCCTCCTGACCCCCAGCATCTACCAGTATCCCCACGCACTGTGTCCGGGGAGGGAGGTCGATTGTCCTTGCGATCCACATCCTCGACCGTCTCCAGCAGGGAGAGCCACGCGACCTCGGCAACGCTGTCGGTGGTGGCTGCCGTGCTGAACGAGAAGGAGAACCTCGAACCATGGTTACAGAATGTCGGCTGGGCCGACCGGATCGTGGTCATCGACCACGGAAGTGAGGATGGATCCCGTCAGTGGCTCGAGCAACACCCGCAAGTCGAACTGATCGACGCTCCCAAGGGGGAGGGTCTGATCGAGGATGTCCGCCGTCTGGGTCTGGATCAGATTTCGCAGGGTTGGATTCTGGTACTGGATCTGGACGAGAGAGTCACGGATGAACTGCGTCAGGAGATCGAACAATTGCTCGAGTCAGACCGTCACGAATCTGGATTCAGGATTCCGTTCAGGCATTACTTGCTCGGGAGTTGGCTCCGGTATGGTGGTTGGAATGATCAACATTTGCGGCTGTTTCGTGCCGGGCTGGGCGACTACGAACCGGGGTTGATTCACTCCGAGGCGACTGTCGAGGGCACCATCGGCGAACTGTCCGGATCGGTCTTACACTTCGCCCATCCAACGATCCATGATTTTCTCGCGAGAATGAATCGCTACACCAGCCAGAGCGCCGAGTCACTGGCCAGAGGTGAGGTGGGTGGGTTGCGAAAAAGAGCGATGCTGCGACAGTCGAGGTGGTCCTGGTTTCGGGCCAGCGCTTCGATGTTCTGGGTGCGATACATCAAGGATCGTGGCTTTCGTGATGGGATGCCTGGATTCGTCGTGGCAGTGCTACTCTCTGCGTACATCTTCATCGAGCAGGCCAAGGCGTGGGAAGTACGACTGGAAGAGGAGGCCTGATGGGGAGTGAAGATCAGCGCCAACCTTCGGGAATCGGCAGATTGTTGGGCTATGCCCTTCCTCATTACAAGTCGATCATCGCCATCGTGCTGCTGATGTGCGTCTATGCCGCTGCCAACAGCCTCAGGCTGGGAGCGGTCGGGCTCGTCATCGACGGAGTGATCTCGCCGAGCGAAGACGGTTCTCGCGGTCGGACTCTGGCGCTGTTCGAGGATCACCTGCTACCGCACCTTCCAGGGGACATCCAATTACCGGACCGGACCGAAGCTCGTTTCCCGATCGATGGAGCGCTGGTGGTCGGTTTTCCTGCGGTGGATCCCGATGGCGAAAGCGACGCCGCTCTGGATCAGGCCTGGGATCAGGCCTATCTGGTGACCGCTCAACTCAGAGACGGTGGTACGGTGGCGGATATTCGCGCTACCAGAATCCAGCTGGATGGAGTCTTCGAGTCGAAGGCACGTTCCATCACTGCAGCACAGTTGAGTGGCTTTGATATCGATCCTGGTGATCGCTCTCCCGACAGTGCAGTCATTGCAGAGATCGACGGCTCCGGACATCTGGTGGTCCAGAACGGATCCACCGGAACCGGAGCACTTCAGTTGCTGTGGTCCGTGTCCCTCTTCATCGCAGCACTTTCGCTGGTTGTGGCCACCACCGGTTTCTATCGGATGATCATGGGGCAACGAGTGAGGATTCAGGTGGTGGTGGATATTCGCAACCAACTGTTCCGATTCCTTTCGTGTCAGTCGATCGAGTTCTTCGAATCGCGTCGACACGGTGATGTGGTCTCTCGTGCGGTGGGCGATGTGGGGAGCGTCTCTGCCTCGGTGCAGTTGCTCTTTGGTGAAATTCTTCAGAGCCCTCTGACCATCCTCTTCTCCCTGGCAGTGGCCTTCATCGCCTCCTGGCAGATGACCTTGGCTGCGATTCCTTTGCTCCTCTTGCTGGCGTTCCCGGTGTTTCGCCAGGCAAAGAAGGTCCGTACTCGTTTCCGCGGGGCTCTCTCCCATGCTGGAGAGACGACGGAGGAGTTGTCCCAACTGCTCTCTGGAATCAGGGTGGTGAAGAGTTTCGGGCTCGAGCAGCAACGTCAGAAGGAGTTTGAACGTACCTCTGATAATCTTCGGCGTGCCCAGGTCAGTACCGAGGTCGCTCGGGCCAAGGGTAGGAGCCTGGTCGAGGGCCTGTACAACCTGATTGCAGCGTTTGCCATTGCCGTCGGAGGCTGGGTGATCACCGATGGAATCGTCGATGTGACCTTCGGCGATTTTGCAGTGTTCATGGCGGCGATCTTGTCCTGCTATA
>DUAN01000223.1:0-348 GCA_012960845.1 Planctomycetota bacterium
CACGCAAACCGGTCGAGGTGATCCATCCGGATGGATTGCAACGAGGGACGTCCTCGGTGATTCACCGGCCGATCCGTGCCCAGGTCCAGCCGGATCAACTCTAGTGCCCCACCTCATCTCGACGCGGGTGACCGTGCGGTCGGATGGAGGGCTCGTGCGGCAAAGGGGATGCGTATCGGCGAGAAGTCACCGGCGAAAAGGCCTCTGCGAAAAGGCCACTGCGAAAAGGCCACTGCGAAAAGGCCACTGCGAAAAGGCCACTGCGAGCAGGCATAAAAAAAAGAGGCGCCATCGGGGAAATGGCGCCCCCTCGGAAAGAAATGAAGCAAGGAAGGCGACAATGCCGCC
>DUAN01000223.1:358-1831 GCA_012960845.1 Planctomycetota bacterium
GCAGGCTGGTGGCCTTGCACGAGAGACTTCTTTCGAAGATCTCTCCAACTCCCCTGTCCCAAAGAGCCCACTGACTTCAAGCATGGAACGTGCCATACCTGGCTGGCGCTGGTTGAAGAGCACTAACTATAAGCACTAGATAACTTTATGAAGACTCATGCAGAACCCACGACATCCTTAGTCCTGGCCAAAGCGGTTAGATGATGACCGCTATATGGTTGGGATCCGTTGGAGTGGCGCTAACTAGCAGTTTGGAACCAGGTTACAGAAGTGGTTAAAATTCGCCCGCCAGAATACGCAGTGCGGTGTTTTTCGGTCAGATAACGACCACTCAGTCGTGCTGGAGTGGCCGGATCCAGCCCAGGGTTTCGCCGGCAGCCACCGGATCCCCCGCCTCGGACCAATGGACCAACAAGGTACCGGAGGAAGTCGCGGAGACGGAGCGCAAGCATTCCCCCTCGGCAATCAGGAGGATCTCCTGATCCTTTTCGACCAGATCTCCGGGGAATACACACCATTGCAGAAGAGTCGCAGCAGAGAGATTCTGAGGGGCCTCCCGCGCCGTGAGCGCGGAGGCGGGTTGAGCCCCCTCAGAGTATTGGATTGAAATCGCCCCGGGTTCGACCATCGGCTCCACCTCACGATCGGCATCGATGAAGACGGATTATAGACCGGGACGCGATCACTGGAAAGATCGATACCGCTGGTTGTTAGGGACAGGAATCGAAGGCTTCACAGGTCAGGTCATCCTCGGTCGGATCAATCCCGCAGGAATCGAACGGCTCCTGTGGTGGCGGGCCTCCACTGAACATGTAGCTCAGCAGCAGAACCGGATCCCCCAGCACGATGATTCCATCGTCATCGATATCGGCGTTCTTCTCGCACAGGGAAGGTGCACCACCGTTGAACATGTAACCGAGCAGGTTGACCGGGTCGCCCAGGTCGAGGTTGCCGTTGCCGTCGAAATCACCACGGGTGAACTGGATTCCCACGACACCTTCAAGGACCTCGACGCTGGTACCGCTGGTGTTGACCACCGCAGAACCGGAGCCCAGTGAGATGACGATGGCGGTCGGTGGCGACGGAGCCTGGGTCACGAGGTCGGCGGAAAAATCGAGGCTGGTCGGACCGAGTGGTGAGGTGTCGAGCGCTTGGTAGTGCCCCACGATCAGTTCCTGGTTATTGCCTGCGGACATCACGCTGATGGAATTGATCGCATAGAGACAGGCGACGATCAGTCCAGAGGCACCCTCGGGATCGATATCGATCAGCAGGTACTCCGGTCCGGCACCACCGTTGAAACCGCTGAGCGCCGCACCAGGGTCGGCACTGATCAGCGCCAGCGCATCTCCGGAGTGAGCAAAGCCAAAGGAGAATCCGTAGTTGTTCTCGGGAGCATCGATCAGGATCTGAACATCGACATCCAGGCCCTGTTCCACTGTTGCAGCGGAAGCACTGGCACTGAGGACGAAG
>DUAN01000224.1 GCA_012960845.1 Planctomycetota bacterium
CAGGGAGGCGACGAATTGTCGGGAAGAACGATGACTACCCGAACGCCACCCACAAGCTCAGGCAGCTGAGGTTCGGAGCGGCGCTTTCCTCAAACCTCTCGAAGGAGGAGAAGACGGAAGCAGCCAAACGGACTCGGCTCCCAATGGAGATGGAGGTTCCCCCGGAGGGCCATCCTGACTTAGCAGAAGCAGGACCCCCGGTGGGAGACACCGACATCGTCCGAACCGATGCAGTGGGATTCGAACGCTCACGCATCCGGAAGCTCCTCGACGTGGACCATGAATTCCGCGACATAGTTCTTGCTCACGAGACGGCGAAGGAGATCGCCGAGCAGGACGAGTCGCGTGAAAACAAGTACCTCTTCGAGAAGCTCAAAAAGAGGCTCCGTTTGCTTTTCGCTGACGACACGCCCAACAGCCATGCGCGGCGTGCCGACAGTGCCCTCAAGGAGATGGGGGATTACAAGCTTGACGGCCTCCTGTACCGATCGGTGTGGGACGACAACGAGAAGACCCACCGCGACGTCGCGGTGATTCCAAGAGGAGGTCTCAGGTCGTTCTACTACCTCGGAAGAAAGTACCAGCTCCCGATGCGGAAACAGATGATGCTCCAGTACCACGACAGCACGACAGAGGGAGGTCACTCATCCGCCGAGGACACGTGCGCGAAGCTCGCGCGGGTGTGTTGGTGGCCCGGGATGAAGCAGCAGGTGGAGCGCTGGGTCTCGACGTGTTCGGTGTGCAGGCTGACGAAGCCTGTCCGACCACTCTCGACCTCGGCACGAACAGAGCTCTACCAGCGCCCCTTCCGGACCATCATGATCGACGCATTCGGACCGATTTCCCCGGCTGTCGACGGCAAAGTCTGGGTGTTCCAAGCGCTGTGTCCGTTCTCGAAGTGGACATGGCTGAGTGCGGAGCCCGACAACGAAGCATCCACATGGGCAAGGTTCCTGGTCGAGGACGTCTTCTTCGACTTGGCGGGATTTCCAGTGGTTCTCAGGACAGACCGCGCGAAGGCGTTCACGTCGCAAGTCTTGGCCGAGATCAACGACCGGCTCAAGATCACGCACGCCTTTGGGACGTCGTACCACCCTCAGTCGCAGGGAGCGATCGAGGCGGCGCACAAGCGCCCGACGTACCTCATTCGCGCATACGTCCAGGAGAACCCGCACACTTGGCCCCGCTGGCTGAAGCTCGCCCAGTGGGTCATGCGTGCGACTCCCCGCCGTGACCTCGCCGGCCTGTCGCCCTACGAGATGATCACGGGCTTGAGGCCGCAGGGACCTCTCGAAGCACTTCTCCAACGACGCGAGGGAAAGGCTTTGAACCCGACGTCCTACATCGAGGACTTGCGGGAGAGGCTGCTGCAGTTGAAGGCTGTGGCAGACGTCCATGCGGAGAAAGAACAGGAGCAAAAGGTACTAGAGCAACGCCGAAACCGACCGGAGGAGCTGAAGGTCGGAGACCATGTCTTCCTCGAGCGACCCCCGGAGCTGTTGGCGCATGCAGACGCCCATGGCTCGCGAAGATTGGCACCCCGAGCGGCCCCGACGCTGTACTTCGTGAAGAAGGTGTTGGGCCCCTCGACGGTGGTGTTAGGGGACGTGAAGACCAGAGAGGAAGCCTCGGGCATCCATCAGCCGGTGGCGGTGTCGCGCCTCCGGTTGTTCGAGTTGGCGGACCTGGCAGAGCCGATAGGCCAGCCGCTGATGATCGAAGTCCGGGAACAGATGGTCTGGCGACGAGCTCGAATCCTCGAGCAGAGTGCAGAAGGCCTTGTCAAACTGGCGGTGGAGCGTGACGGAGCGACCACCTCGTGCTGGGTTGA
>DUAN01000225.1 GCA_012960845.1 Planctomycetota bacterium
CCCTTCGGCAGATCTACTGCTGGTGGGCGATGCCCCGGGTGAAGAAGAAGATCGGTGTGGGGAGCCCTTCGTCGGTCCGGCCGGGCAACTGCTCGATCGGATGATCGCGGCGCTGGGACTCTCTCGTGAGCGGGTTTACATTACCAATGTATTGAAGTGCCGTCCGCCCCAAAATCGCCAGCCCCAACCTGAGGAAGTGGCGTCGTGTCAGGGTTATCTGGCGGCGCAGATCGACCAGGTGAAACCGACCATGATCGTCGCTCTCGGGCGTACCGCCGCCTGCTGGTTCACCGGGCAGGAGACTTCTCTGGCGAATATGAGGGGTCAGGACCATATCTGGCGAGGAATTCCAGTGGTGGCCACCTACCACCCTGCTTTTCTGCTGGGTCAGCCGCAGTTCAAGGCCGCTTGCTGGCACGATCTGCAGCGAGTCATCGAGACTCTGGGCTTGGCTCCACCTGGTCCCCGCGGATGAAGCCTCGACCGTCACTTTGAGGAGTCAACTCCATATCCTGAGGCAAGTTGACTCACTCCCTCAGGGATCTATACTCCGTTTTCCCGGGGACCGTTTCGATCTCCCGCTGCCGTGGCCATCGGCCCAGAATTGATGCGGCTGTGGAGTTCAAATGTGAGCCGTGATCAGGGAAGGAATGTGCCCCGTGACTCGGGACTGAACCCTCCAGTAAGGCCTTCGAGCAAGGCTCATGCTGGCATCGGGAACGGAACCCGGTAGGCCACGGAGCGATGCGGAGGGCAACCTTCGCTCGACAGGGGTTGTGGACATCGTGGCGAGTGATTCGTTCGATGACTGCGCTGAAATTGGACCGTCCGGGGTGGATCGATATCGGTCCTTTCTGGCGAAGCGAGTCGACGGTTCTGCAAGATCCGACGATGGGTAACTGATTTCAAAGCGGTCGGTAGTGAAGCGAATGGATCTTGCAGATGGAGCAGCGACTGTTGGTTCCTCTAACTCTGTGATCCCTCCGGGGGAACGGAAGCCATGCGCAAATGGTTCCTGGCATTGCCAGAACTTTGGCTGTGCGCAAAGTTGCAGCCCTGTGATCTGTCGGTCCTTCTGGAGCGCCAGAACACTGCGGGGCATTGTTTGTTCGATCGTGATTGCATGCTGTGAAGGCGTAACGGTGTTCGCCCATCGTTAGAGAGAGGTTTTCATGTCCGACTTTGATGAAGTTTGGTGCATCGATGCGGGACGCACGTCCCTCAAGGCGGTGAAACTTCAGCGATCTGGAAATGGTGCGGAAGTTGTCGCCGCTGCAAAGATTGATAATCCAGGTGGTTCCGAGGTCGATTCCTCTGCTGCAGCGGTTTCTGCGCTGGCAGCACAGCATGATCTTTCCGGTGCACTCGTCGTGACGCTGCCCAGTCGCTCCGCATTGACCAGTTTCATTCCAATCCCGCCGGTGGCGGGCAAGAAACTGGACGAATTGATCGGATACGAGGCGCAACAGAACATCCCATTGCCGATCGATGAAGTGATCTGGGGAAGCCATGTCAGCGGCGATACCGACGATGGTGAAAAAGAAGTAGGTATCTTTGCCGTTCGAGCGGAAGAGATTTCTGATCTGCTGGTCGATTACTCCCAGGACGATCTGGAAGTGGACGTGCTGACGCTGGGTAACGTGGGTCTGCTGAACCTGATCCGTTTTGACCTGCGACCGACTCGACCGATCGTCGCTCTGGAGATCGGGTCCGATCACACGGACCTGATTATCGTCAATGGTTCTCGGTTTTGGTTCCGTTCCTTACCGATTGCCGGCAAAGACTTCACACAGGCATTGCAGGACAAATTTGGTTGCTCCGAACAGGAGGCCGAGAACCTCAAGGTGACCGCAGCTCAATCGGAGCATGCGGCAAAAATCTTCAAAGAGGTTCAACCTCTGCTGCGCGATCTGGTCAGTGAGATCAACCGTTCCATCGGTTACTTCAAGTCCAGAGTGGGAGAGATCAAGATCGAAGATCTATTCCTGTTTGGCGGCAGTTCAAAGCTGGTAGGCCTGAGAAAGTTTCTTGAAGAGAATCTTCGAATCCGTGTCCAACTGACCAAGAACCTGGCGAGAGTGAGAATCGGGACCGATGCCCTTCCTTCTGGAATTCAGCAGGAGACGGCGACCTATTGCACTGCCATCGGCGGGGCTCTCCAGGGACTCGGGCTGGCGGAAGTCGACTTGAATCTGCTTCCCCAGGAGAAGCGAGAAGCGGTCGAGTTCCAGAAGAAGAAGAAGAAAGTTCTGGTCGCAGCAGCGAGCCTCTACATCCTGATCCTCTTCTTCAGTCTGAATTTCGGAGGAAAGATCAGAGAGGCAGAGGCGGTGCTCTCCAAGGCGGGGATCGTCAAGGAACTGAAGAAGAATGAGGATACGCTCGACGAACTGGCTGGCGACCAATCGCAGGAGAAGTTGACCAAGCAGGGCGTTCTGCTGGCGAGAGGGACTGGACGGCTGATGCCACGCGAAATCCTCGGCATCGTTGGATCGGTGGTTCCCGCCGAACTGGGTGCCAATGTCCTGTCGAAGCGGGCGGAAGACGGTCCTGAGAAGGATAGTGTTCTGCGCAATATCGAAGCGGATCAGGAGATCCTCAATGGACAGAAGACCTGGCTGGCGGGACTCGATATCCGCAAGGTTCTGATCACTGCGGATGGAGTGATACTCGAAAAAACCAGTTCCGGGAAAGATAGCGGTGTTCGGATCTTTGACGACCGTTTCGAGGTAATCGTCCATGGCTTCCGCTACGATGCGGGAAATGCCGCATCCAATGATGAAAAGTTGAATCAGTTGATCGTCGCTCCCATCGAGAAGCGATTGATCGAACTCTATGGTGAGGCGGACTCTGGAAGCGCGAGGGTCGAGAGAACGGTTCTTGGCGAAACGATGCTGATGTTCTTGAAGTCCGAGGGGATCAAGACTGGAGGCGGACGAGGAACCAAGACCGATGCGACACTCAATCATGGTACCAACCTCTATCCGTGGAAAATCCGTTGGATTCATCCACCCCTTCCAGGGATCGACATCGATTCCGAAATTGAGAATGAATAGGGGGGCAAGATGAGCGACAAGGTTTTCTGGTCACTACTCGGGGTCATCTTGGTCGGCTGGGTGATACTTTTCGCCCTGTTCGTGATGCCAAAGATGACTGAGTACGAATCTGTGACCAAGAAGTTGAAGAGTTCCAAAAGGGAGATCGAGAAGTACGCAAAGATGAGTGCCGCCGATCTCCCCACCATCGAACTGGTAGAAGCAAAGAGAGATTTCCTTCTCAACTGGGACAAACAAATCGCCAAGGCGGAGCAGTTTCACATCAATCGAGCGAACCTCTTCACCGAGGGCGCCGTCGGAGATTTGAGTTCCTGGTCTACTCGATACCGTGACAATTTCGGTTTGCTGGTGAGTCGCTATACCCATCACACTGGATATGCGGGGGAGACCAAGGATTTCCCGTTCAAGATTCAGGACAATCTCGACGACCCCGACCAGCTGCAGAGTTACGAGCGAGTGTGGCGGATCCAGAAGGATCTGGTCGATCGGGTCATCGCCATCCGGGGAGCGTCCATCGCTGACGATGGATTGAAGATCAATCAGCAACGGAAAAAATCCTCCAAGGACAAGAGCGAGGGCGGGATCCCGATCTCTTTTCTGGCCAAGTTGCCGCCGGCTAGCGTCGGTGGATTGATCGACGGATTGTTGCGCCATACTTATGTCGACTTCGAGATCGACAAGTTTTCTCTGGCGAAGACCCGAGAGGGACTGATCTACGAGGTGGTGGAGGAAGTGGAAGAAGGAGCCGATGGGATCGCTTCTGAACCTGTCGTCTGGGTACTCCTTGAAATGAATGTGCCCGCCGGCGTTGTTGCCGCGGGCAGTCAGTAGGAACGAGGCAATAAGTGCAAAATATCGACAAGATTGCCATTGGTGCTGCGGTGTTTCTACTGCTAGGTGGATTCGCTTCTTCAGCATTTATTGGTGATCAGGGTGCCGAGTTCTCCGATGCGATCTCCACTGCTACAGGGGAGATCCAGAGCACCCAGGCGAAACAATCGGTCGTGAATCAGGCTGCCCCTGAGGTCGAAAATGAGGTCAAGAAAGCCTTTTCCTTCCAGGGAGAAACGAAGATTCCGGAGTGGGTCTTCTATCGCCGACCTGCCCGATTGGAACTGTTCCGAACTGCTGTGATCCTTCCACCAGAACTGGCTCCAGGTTGGATTGCCAAGGTGGAAGTGATTCGTGAAGGAAGCAGCAAGTCAACCTTGCACAGGGTCAGCGGACGTCATGGCATCTTTGATCGAGCCGACGTGGTTTCCTGCAATCTAGAGATGAGCGAGGGGGGATCGGAGTGGTCCAAGGTTTCGACCTTTTCCTCGGTCCAGACCGGCGCAGGCTTTGTTGCGGAGTTTGATTCGGGATTGGAGACGGGCAAGTCCTACAGTTATCGCATCACCATGCGAGCTCGCTCGACCAGTTCTGTTCCCTTCGCCAGTGGAACCGACGTGGTCACTTCTGGGCCCAGCGCAGTTGTTCTTTATCCTGCCAATTCGATCTGGCGCGTCAGTGGTGCTCAGATCGGGAAATTGGATGGTGGAGGCAACTTTGTCCCAGGACGTGTGACGGTTCAAAATACTGTCTGGGACTGGGCCTCTGGCGGGACCAAGAGAAATACCAAAATCATCACCGAGAGTCCGCAGGGTACCGACGGTGCAGAACTATTTGGCACCGGATACCGTCTCGAGCGAATTCAGGACACCGCAGATGGTCGAACCGTCGTTCTCAAGGATTCTGCGGGGAAGCGGATGTACCTCAAGAACAATGGTGACCCGCAGCCGCTCGATCCCAGTGACTGGGTCAATACCGATGTGGATCCGGCAGAAGAACCGGTCGGAGATGAGACCTCAGCAGAAGATTCAGAGGACGCTTCCGACGATCCTCCACCGGCCAAACCCGCACGTCCACGACCCAGTGGTGGCGGCCTCTTCGGCGGTGGTGACGATTGATCACAGACCCGATCATGGACTCGCACAGCGGCATGTTCGGTGAGAAAATTGCGTGTTTTTGTTTCGTAGCGATAGCGACTTTGACTGTGAGCGACTTTTGCTGTGAGCGACTTTTACTGTGACCGAGATCGTCGGATGCGATCTCGGGTGGCTGACAGGAGTTCTGAAGAATCCTCTTCGGAGTCCCTGATCAGAACGAGATCAGAGAGAAATTACGGGATCGGAACCGCCGATCTCTGGATGCACCTCGGCGAAACCGGAACTCCCCTGTGGGGGTTCCTTCGATCCGAGGCCCGAAAATTGACCGTGTGAAGCAAGGAGAGATCGATGACGAATATCTTACGAGCATCCTTTGCGCGAATCAGTGTGCTGCTCTTCGCGTTCCTTTTGCTGCTCGTTTGCCAAACGGCGAGTCCCGTCCACGCCTTCCAGACTGGCGAGGTGGATGATCTGATTCGCGATATCTCCCTCGAGGGCCAGGAGCGCGTGAAGGCTTCTCAGTCCGCCAGTGAGGCGGCTCAGAAGTTGATGAACGAACTGCGGTACGTCGAGGCTGAGGAGAAGTTGCAAGAAGCAGTGCGCCTCGATCCGGGCAATGCAGATGCGCGTCAAAAACTGGAAACAGTGCTACTGATCCTTGGCGATCGTAGTGGTGATATCCAGGATCTGCGCCGTCGATTGGTCGAGGAGAAGAATGTCCGCCTTCAGCAAGATGTCTTCGAACTCGACCGTCTTTATCTCAACGGTCGCCGAGCGATGGACGATGACAACTTTGATAGGGCGATCAACGTCTTTGATCAGGTACTGGAGAGGATTCGCTGGTTCCCCTTCGATTTTGACCTCAGTGATCTGCAGAACCGAGCCAAGCAATCGAAACAGGAAGCCACGCAATTGCGTCAGCAATCTGTCTCTTCGGCTCGACGTGAACAAGAAATGCGGATCCTGTCCCAAGCGGAGTCGGAGATGGCTCGTTCCGTGTCTTTCATCCAGAACCGGATCGAAGAAGTCCTGCGTCAAGCTCGACGACTCTTTTCGGAACGAGATTACGAAGGGGTGATCGACCTTTGCGATACCGTTCTGAATCTCGATCCTTCTCGTCAAGATGTCCGAGCGTTGCGCAGGGAAGCTGCGGACTTGCGCCACATGTACGAGGTTCTCGATACGGGAATGCAAACATCGCTGGAATGGGACCGTACCTTCATCTCTCAACTCGAGTCCGAGATCCCTTACACCGAGATCTTCAACTTCCCATCACGGGAAGACTGGAGCCGGATTCTGCGCCGGGAGCAGTCGCTGGAGACGAGACTGAAAGCGTCCGAGAGCCCACAGGAGAAGAGCATCCGGAGCAAGTTGCGAGTCCGGGTAGCCAGCGTCGAGTTCCCGGATGAGCCGTTTGACCAGGTGATGGAGTTCCTTTCTGACCTCTCTGGGATTAACTTCGTTTTGACCAAGGAAGCGCGCGATGCGATTGAAGGTGGCGACGGAATCGTCCGCCTGGCCGAGGTCACGGACCTTCCCCTTGAGAATGTTCTCAGGCTGGTTCTTGCAGGGAACGATCCACCTTTCTCCTACGTCATCCGTTCAGGGGCAGTTCTCATCGGTCCATCCGATTCGGTGCGAAATGATCTGTTCCTCGAATTCTATGAGGTCTCTGACATCACCAAGGACCACCCCGATTTCAGAGCACCAAAACTGGCACTCCAGTCGAGCCAGGATGGAGATGCTGGAGGCGGAGGGGGGCTGTTTGATCTCGGAGGAGATGAAGACACCCAGGAAACTACCCTCGACAGCGACTTGCTGGTCGAACTGGTGATCACCGCACTGTTCGGCGACGAGGGTGAGCCGGACGGGGAGAGCGTCAAGTATCAGAATGGAAAACTGGTCGCTCGTACGACGCTGGAAAACCATCGCAAGTTGATCCAGCTGCTGGACGCATTGCGTAAATCCACAGGGGTGATGGTGACCGTGGAAGCCCGTTTTATCGACCTCCAGGACAACTTCCTTGAATCGATTGGGGTCGATTACGGAAACCCCTTCAACTCCAACTTGCCCAACCCGATCAGTGACACCGACGGAGCGGGTGCGCAAATCGCTTCCGGTTTCGAAATCGTCGACGCACAAGGTGAGATCGATGTGCGAGCCGCAGCCTACAACGCATTTTCTCTTCCACTGGGTTCTTCCGTCTCGCCCTTCGAGATCAGTAATCGTGGAGGATTTGCCCTGCAATACAACGTACTCGATACCTACGCACTCGAGGCGATCCTCGAGGCGAATCAGAAGTCGCAGCAGTTCAGGCGGCTCAATGCACCGCGGGTGACGGCGTTCAATACCCAGATCTCCCACTCTCTCGTGGTGGACCAGAGTGCCTACATCGAGGACGCAGAAGTGAATCAGACTGGAGTGGTTCCGGTGATCAATCCCGTCATCGGGATCCTCAATGCGGGTTCCATCCTGCAGGTTCGTCCTACCGTCAGTCATGACCGGAAGTACGTCATCCTGGAGATCGAGCCGACGCTAGCGGTGCAACTGCCATCTCGTTTCAAGGTGTTGACCCTGGGGCTGACCAATCTGAGGGTCGAGTTCCCGGTGTTGTCGGTCACCAATATCAAGACCACCGTGACGATTCCGGACGGTGGAACCGTGCTGGTCGGTGGCCTCAAACGAACCGTGACGCAGGATGCACAGGTCGGGATCCCGAGTATTTCGAGATTGCCCTTCCTCGATTTCCTGCTGGGTCGAAAGGGTCAGGCGCGGATGCAATCCAACCTGTTCGTTCTCATCAGTTCGAAGATCACGGTAATTCGCGATGAAGAGACCAAAAGGTTCAACTGAGCCGACTGAGTGACAAATTGCACGACAGAGATGTCGATGCCCGCGACGGGGAGGCGGGAGTGGAATTGATGGAATCATGTAACCGAACAGGGCATTGCCGCCTTCGAGGCATTGCACTGCTTTGTGTTTCGATCGGAATGTCGCTATTGGCGACGTCCGGGGTCGATGCACAGAGTATCGGGCGTGGTGACCTCACTTCTGAAGAGCAATTGTTGCTTCGCGAATTACTCATCTCCTACAGCAGCCCTGATCTGGCGCGGATCTGGATCGACTCTCGCAAGAAAACGGCGAGTTCTTCTGCTCGCGCGAGCCTCGAGTACTACCTCGCCGATGCAACTCGAGTCGAGGGTGATATCGATGGCTACGAGGAGTTGATTCGAACACTGGCCAAGAGGTATCCCAATCATATGCGATCGAAGGGGGCCAAATTGGAAGCCGTACTGGCTGCCATGTTGCGCCTCACTGACGCCAATACCGAGGCGGTGTTCGCCACCAGCCCCGCGGATCGACAGGGATTCATCGAGAAACGCGATCGTCTCTGGGAGGACGAGGTGCGACGAATTCTGAAGGATAATATTCGCATCCAGAACTCGGATGTGGATTCGATCCAGGCCAAGGTGATCGCCGAGAAAGACTCCGAGAGGAAGCGAACTCTGGCACAAACCCTGGTGGAGAAGGTGCAGATTCGAGATCTCTGGGAGTTCCAGGAACTGTCGGCGATCCAGGTATACTGTGGATTGTTGCCGGACGAATCTGCGGCCAAGTCGGCATTGTTCGACGAACTGGCACTTCTCGCCAAGCAATTTGTCGATCTTCGATACGAAAACTTTGCCCGACGCTATCGTGCCCAGTTGATCTACGGCAAGGCTCTTGCGGCTTCAGGGCGCCCGCAGGAAGCCGCCGCGGAACTGGAACTGCTGGTTGATATTGAGCCGAGTGGAGACCCTCCCTATGACCCGGAAGTGGTCAGATTCATTCGCAGCATGAGAGTCGAATCCCTCGCGGGATCGCTGGCTGCATACAACCGAGCTTCGATGGCCACTGAAGCACTCGAGTTACTCGAGTACCTCTACGAGGAAGTGGACCCCAATTTCCCATACCGCAGTACTCCAGAAGATCCAGAAATCGCTCCACTGGTGGCGGTGCTGGATGTCGAGGAGGCGATCTCGCGAATCGCCGGAGGAGATCGAAGCACCGGACTGTCCTTGATGGCGCAACTGATCCAGAGTTACGACACGGTGGACAACTGGAAGGCCGACCCTTCCTCCACTCGTGAAACTCTCGATCGTCTGGCTCGCGGAATCAGTCGTCTGCTCGAGATGAGTGTCGGAAATTTGACACCCGAATTGTATGTTCGAGCTGCTGCAGGATTTCGCGACCGGGGTCAACCGGTGAAGGCGGCAGAAGCAGCCAAGAGGGCTCTCGGCTGTCGCAATGACGACAAGATCTCTCGGCAATGGAAGGCGAAAGCCCTCTACGAGATTGGCGAGTCCTGTGATGCCCTGGGCCGTGTCGAGGAAGCGGCCATCGCGTACCAGGTGCTGGTCGAGCAATTTCCCGAGAGTGATGTCGTGGCGATGGCCAGCCAGAACTTCTTTGCCATCGTTGGGGATCTGGGAAGTGACCGCGGTGGTGCCTGGGCTGAACTGATTCCGGTCGCCGAGAAACTCTTTGCTGACAATTCCAAGGGCCTCGGTAGCGAGCAGTTAAAACTACAGCAAGCGAGCGAAGCTGAGGACCGAGGAGAATACAGCAAGGCACGTGACCTGTTCCGTCGAATCGCCTCGAAGTATGACGATGGAGCGGGAGAAATGACGGTTCCGTTTTTCTATCGGGCGCGAGCGGGGGGGGCACGTTGCCTCTTTCGATTGAGTAGCGATCTGGAACAAGGAACTCGTGATGCCGCCGGTGAAATACGAGCATTGCTGGCGGCTGCTCGCAGCGACCGCGATGTCTCTGGAGAATCTTCTCTTCGCTATGAATTGGGTCGAATCTACTGGAGTGATCGGGGCAAGAACCCCTCCTCCGCCATCGAGGCGCTCAAGCCAGTGCTCGAGGAGTTGTCGGGAAGCACTGTTTATCGTGAGGGAGCGATCTTGCTCTTGCACGAGGTCCTCTGTGCCGAAGGGCAACTGGCCGAGGCCGAGAAGAGCCTGGCTGAGATCCGCAAGAACTGGGCGACGGAACACTCTCTGGTGGCCGGAACCTACTACCTCATCGAGGCTTGCAAGGTTTCGTCGACAGTGGCGAACTCTCGACGTGCGGGAGAATTGGTGCTGGAGTGGATCCAGTTGCCCGGTTCCCAGTTCGACCAGGCAGCGCCAGCAGTGAAACTGGGTCTGGCCTCGATCCTGATCGATGCAAAGTTTTCCGACGAAGCGGCAACGATGCTGGCCGAGGCACAGCAAGATGCGGTGGGTTCCGGAGATCCGGTTCTCGATATCGGGGTGGCCTACTTCCTTGCCAAGGCAGCCAATGCTGCGGGAAAGCATCGGGACGCCCTCGCGAGTCTCGATGACCTCATCGACAAGTATGCCGATGACACCTACAACGGTGCCTATCCAGATGCTCCATTTGTACTGGTTCAACGAGCATCTGCGAATCGCGGTCTGTATGAAGCAGATCGCGATGACAGTCGCCTCGAGATGATGGCGGATGATCTTCGATCGGCACTGGCGATCCTCGATCAGAGGAGACAATCGTTGCTCTTTGGAGGTGAGATTCCGCCTCTTTTTGAGCGCGATTACTGGTCCACCTGGCTTCAATACCTGGAAGTATTGAAGGCCAGAAAACAGTGTGAGCAGGTGATAGGACTGATCGGCAGTCGCAGATTGAAGGCTGGA
>DUAN01000226.1 GCA_012960845.1 Planctomycetota bacterium
CCACGGTGCAAGGCGTGCCTGTGGGCTATCGCATGCCGCCGGCTCGGATCCTCACCTGCAGCAGGAAGTTGACGAGGATGTTCTCGATGGTCGCTTCATTGTCCGAACTACTCTGCTTGCCAAAGTGCGACAACACGTGGAGTACTCGACCTCGCTTGACCGGAAAGGTGATCGCCACCGCGCCTTCGCCACACAATTGCCTCAGATCTTCCGAATCGACCAGCACCTGGACCTTCTTCGACTGGATGTCGAGAGCGGGACTCTCCTTGTCAATCTTCCAGCGGTGGGCGACCAGACGGATATCGGGATCTTCGATCTCGGAACCGGAATCGGAGCCTTCCTCACCGACGGCGGTCTTGCCGCGACGGCCGTCCACATCCGCATCGTCATCCTCGACCGAAGGATCGTATCCGTCTTCATCTTCATCGTCGTCTTCATCGTCGTAGCCCGCCCACCGTTCACGACGGAGCGCCTCGAGATCGACCGGTGGAATGAAGACGCCCCTCAGCATCGGATGAGCAGTCATGCCACGTTCGGGACTGATGACCACCTCTCCTCCCTCGAGGGGAACACCCGCTCGAACGAAACGACCGAACCCGACCTCCAGCAGTTCGACCAGGACCCAGTCCTCGGTAAACAGATAGCCACCTTTTTCGACCCATTTCACCAGCTTGTCGACGGCGGTCTGTTTCATCTTGAACTGGACGGTGTCGTGGGGAGCCGGCCCCTCGCACTTGTGCAATCTCTTGCCGGTGTAGGCTCCTGCAGTGTGACCGGGACTCTGACAGAACTTGTGGATCTGCGAGCAGTTGATGAAGATCGCCGCCACCTTGTCGAGAGAGAAGGAGGGATCCTCCAGTTCTCCCTTCTCGACCACGGTGTTGGCCACCTTGATTCGATCGAGAACCTGTTCGATATGGTCGTAGTTGGTGTCAAAGCCATTGGCCGCAGTCGGCCCCTTCACCACCAGCACTGATCCTGCGGGCATCTCTTCCAGTCCCAGGAACTGACGCGCCCGGACCGGGTCCAACGGGCGAGCGAGCCCGGTGGTTGCGGTTTGCTCTTCCGCTTCATCACGGATCACCTTCAAACCACGCACTCGTTCCTTGTTCCACCACCCCTGCCAGTTGATCAGACTGTCTCCCAGTTGCTGACGAGTGAGTGATTCGAGGGCTGCAATGATGGCACGCTTGAGTGCCGTCGCGGGCTTCTTGCCACCCTTCTCCTTGGCGTCTTCTCGAGCCAGGATCGGCATCAGAATATCGACGGTTCGACGGACCGGTACATTGGCGGCGATATCGACCGCCATCATCTGCATGTCGGCACTGCCCTGGTCCAGCACTCGACGGATCACTCGATTGGCATACTTCGATCGACACTTGCGCAGAGAATTGAGCAGGTCCCTGGAGATCGCCTTGGACTTGTATCGAATCACGAACTCGCCCATCTCGGTGAAGGCATCGGGCCCCTTGAACCCGGCCACCCCCTGGAGCAGAAACCAGTAGATGTCGTCGGGCCCCTTCTCCAGTGCTGCTGCAGTAGCGAGCACCGAAGCGGCGCCATCGCGGCCCGGCATCTTGCCGACGGTACGAAGGACTTCGGCGAGTGCCGAGGCATCCCCCGACATCGCGGCCTGTTGAACTAACTTGCGGATCTCCTTGGCGGTGAGGCCATCCTCGTCCTTCGGCAGTTCGACGGCTGGAACCACTTCAGATCGGATCTTTTCGGCGAACTCAGTGGCGGGCAACAGTCGTGCGGACAGGATCAGGAGTCCGATCAGCGACAGCGACAAGATTCTCAACGATGGGTTCATGAACGGATTCCTTCGATGAGTGGAATCCATGAGGTGGAATCCAACCGACGATGCGAGGACTGTCGCAACCGGCGACATCGAGGGACATTGTATCCCCTCAACAGGGGTCGGATGAATGCCCTATTTCGAGCCAGAATCCGATTCTAGTAGTCGCCGGGCGACGATGGAGATGATCGATTCATCGCGAAAGGTCGGATCCATCTTGTACCAGGACAGATTTCCGGAGCGATCGATCGCCACCAGCGTCCCCCCCCCGACAGCAGCGTTGTACGCCTTGTAATTGACGTAGTCCTTGTTCATCTCCATCCCAACCGGAAATGCCAGGCCCAACGATCCCGCCTCGATCGTCATCGAATCCAGCTGTCCGGATAGATCGTTTCTTCCCTTGGGAATCGCCACCCACCCGACTCGAAGTCCTTCATGCCAGTGGGTCACATACAACTGCTGTAGATTTTTGATCGTGTCGCGATAACGCGCATTGTTGTAGGGGGCAAAGAGCAGCAGCACCACGTTGCCCTGCTCCTGAATCGGATCGAGAGAAACGTTGGAGATCCAGCCGTCTCCCAGATCGAGTGAGGGAGCGGGCTTGCCCACCAGGCGAACCAAGGTGTCATACACTCGTTCGGTCCTGTTGATGTAAACCTGGCCGACATTGGTGATCCGATTCTCTCCCTGCCGAGCGATCAACAGTTCCTGTTCCTCACGCAAACTCTGCTCTGCTGCGAGATAATCACCCATCGCAAACTCGATGAACCCGAGGGTGAAATTGATCTCCTCGTGGTATCGCTGGAAATCACCGCGCGTCTTGAGACTGAGTTCCACTGGTTTCCCATCGAAGACCACGGGCTTGCCCTCTGCGGCGGAGTGAATCACATCTTCGATCGATCTCCACCAGTGCAGGGCATCCAACAACCTCCCCGCCTCGAGCAATGCCTTACCCCTCAGGTGAAAGACATGGGGCAACAATTCGGACTCGAGATGGTGAGCCAGAAATGAATCCGCGGTCGAAACCGCACCCGAGTGATCATGATCACGGAGTTGTGAATTGAGAAGAGCGCAACGAACCACATCGAGATCCTCGAGAGAACCGCACTGGTCGACCAGGATCCGGTACTGGCCAATCGCCTTGGGGTACTGCTGGGAGTGCCAGAAGCTGTCTGCCTTCAACCGGACCAGCCTGCAATTGATCGCCTCTCCCTCGGGAATCGCCGAGATCGCTTCCTTCAGATGAGCCTGGATCCGGGCGAAGTAGTTGCGGCGCAAGACCTGGATCCAGGACGAATCGGGATCCTTACCATTTCTCTCCTTGTAGAGACGAGTCGAATCGATGAAGGTTCGGTTTGAATTCAGCAGGTAGAGACGGCACAGCACCGTGATGACCGCAGTTCGATACTCGCTGACCGGGAATTCGGCGAGAAAGGCCTCGCCCTCGACGATGGTCCGATCGGTCAACTGCTGCAACTCCTCCAGCGTCATCCCGATCGGCTTGCGAACATCATCCGGAATTCGCGCCTCGACACCGATGATGGCGAGCGCTTGCTCTTTTTCTCGATCGACTGGCGCTGTCTCGGTCTCGTCATCCCCAGCAGCAGCGGGAAGGGTCCGTTCGGAATCGGTCAGCAGCGAATCCGTGACAGTTTCATCCGGCACAGTTTCAGCCGTCACAGTTTCAGCCGTCACAGTGCCATCTGCGAAAGCAGGACCCAACAGCGGATTCGATTCGATCATTTCGGATGGTTGCCAGGCCGCGCTCGGAGATTTGAGACCCAGGGCAGAGACTACCGGCCCGGAGAGGAAGATGTGGATGGTACTGACCGCAGAAAAGAGGAAGACCGCGACCAGTAATCGCATCCATCCCCTGAAATAGAAACGAAGCCGCGGTCGATCGTAAGTAAAATTGTCCATCGAGATATGGATCCTTCCGAAGTCGCTGGCGCCGACGAGTTCACGAATCCAGGCTCCCATTCTCACCTGAAGCGACGAGGGGGAACCGGCAATCGGTAGGTGCGCCTACAGAAGCATAACGAAATTGGCCAAAAAACGCCAATCGAGGGGTAGTACCCTGACTATGGATCGATTCGGAAATCGACTTCAGGGTCGCAGGTCGAGGACTCTCTGGTCCGACCCACTGAGTTCGACCTGTCCGCGCGGAGGCGGATCCAGCGGCGTCCGACGACTGGAATAGAACACATCGTAGGTTCCAGCAGAGAGGCCCGAGATGGAGTAGTTGCCCGATTCATCGATCTCACCAGCACGCCGAGGAAGACCTGGGCTGCGGGCAGACACCCGTCCGCCCTGGAGCAGAGTCCCACTGCTGTCGCGCACCTGCCCGCGGATCGATGCGCCTCTTTCGAGCACCACCCGGAGCCGTGCGCTGCCGTCCGACTTCTTCACCACCGCCACCGATTGGGTCGGAATGTACATGGAATGATCGATGGAAACGCGATAGAAACCATCGTCGAGTCCTGCGAGAATTCCTCTCCCAGTCTCGTCGGTGGTGGCGTTGACCGCCGAACGATTGGAACCCCTTCTCGAATTCGAAGCGGCGGATGAATCTCCAGCGGGATTCTCCTCCAGAAGAGTGGCATGCAGGTTCGCACCCTCCACCACGCTACCCGCCTGATCCACCACATCGACGATAACTCGGCCTCCGGGATCGAGTTGGATGAGAATCGAATCATCCGAATTGGCCGCAGGAATCTGCACCGGAAAAGTCGCCGTGACGAATCCATCGGCAGCTGCAGAGACCTGATACGGGTTCGCGCTCAATCCATCGACCTCGAACTCACCCTCCCGATTCGAGCGATCCCAACGCCCCCTGCTGTTGCGACCCTGTGCGCTTCGAACCGTCACTCGAGCCCCCCGGATCGCTTCTCCCGTCTCCAGATCGACCACCACTCCCCTCAGAGAGAACTCCTGTTTCAGCACGATCTCGATGGGCCCGTGGACCGGGTCGATTTCCCGCAGTTGGGTCCGCAGATAGCCCGATGAATCGCACCTCACATCGACCAGCCCCGGGGCCAGTTGATCGATGGAGAAGTAACCGTCCAGCCCAGTGAGGCCTCCGCGACGGGCACCTGTTGAATCGCTGACCGAGAGCTGGGCTCCATTCACCGGGGCCCCTCGTTGATCGATGACGATGCCAGAGAGAGTGGTTTCCCGCAGCAACTTCAAATCGATACGCAACTGCTCATCGGCACGGATCAGTTGATCCGAGAGAAGGGCGTCGCCGAACCCCTGAGCACTGGCACGAATTGAGAATTTGCCTTCGACCAGTCCGGAGATCTGGAAGTGGCCGGTCTCATCAGTTCGTGTGCTGCGATTATTTTGATTCCAGCCGCGACCTCCGGTTTGAAAGGAGATGGTGGCGTCTGGAACAGGCATCCCTTCACCGGTCACGATGCCGCTCACTACTGCCCCCCAGCGCAGCATCAGTTTCACTCCGGTGGTGTTCTGTCCCTGGGGATTGATCGTCAGCTCTTCACTCGCCAGAAGTAATGGGAACGAAGCGGTCAGGTGCCACTGCGAATCTGGTCGTGGAAAAGAGATCCGAAAACTCCCGTCCGATTTCGACCAGGCAGTGCTGCTGCCACCGCGTCGCCGATTACGACTACCCTGGCGAACCTGGTTGGCCGTGATGCGGGCACCGGAAACCGGCTTCCCGTCGGGTGAATAGACGATTCCTTCCACCACCTCTGCCTCGGCAAGAACCACATCTCCCAGATCTCCCCCAACCGCTGGGTCGATCTGTTGAGTCCACTGCAGAAAGCCGCGGGCGAGGATCTCCAGGCCGGTCTCATCGAGGTGCAACAGAAGACTGAATTTGCCACTGTCATCGGTGGATGCGAAATCTCCGGACCCCCAGTTTTGGCCCAACTGTACGCGAGCTCTGGAGATGGGATTCCCCCTTGGATCGATCACTCGACCGGTCAGGATCGGGGCCTTCTGCAGTACCACATCGATACGGTCCTTGAAATTCGAGAAATCCCCGGCGGGCCAGGCGCTCTGGTCGGGACCGGTTTCGATGGTCAGACGATGTTGCTTCCACTCGGTGCCTTTAAAGGTGAGGCGATACTCTCCAGGTTTCACCGTGTCGATCACGAACTCGCCCCGCTCACCGGAAAGAGTCTTGCCGGATGAGCCTCGAGGTCGTTGGGTCGCCTCCACCTCGATCCCCTCGAGGGGATCCCCGGACTCGTCACGAACGATGCCGCGGATCAGCGCTCCAGGTTCCAGTTCCACCACGATGGGAAGGGGTGATTCTGGATCGGGCTCGATGCCCCTCAATCGACCATCGACAAAGCCCTTCGCTTGACAACTGATCTCGAAGGTGCCAAGGGGAATTCCCAGTAACTGAAATCGACCGGAAGCATCGCTGACGGCATGGGAAAGGGGTCTCGGCAACTGCGCCCAGCGACCTTGATCCGGGTCCCTCAATCGGACGATCGCTCCCTCGATCTCGACCCCCGAGGTCGACACCACGACCCCATCGATGCGTGCCCCGGTATCGAGCAGCAGGGTGATCTCTCGCGATGTACTCAATGTCAATCGCTGACTCGCCTGAGCCAGAGGATCTTTGATGGCGTAGACCTGGTAATCGAGGCCGGGCAGCCGATGGAACTGGACCCGCCCATCGGCATCGGTACGGCCCCCCTGCATCGGTGGATTGAGCATGTACAGCAACAGTTCTTCACTGGAAAAGTACCACGCTTCCCCACCGGCTGCCGGGTCGACCAGATTGCCGCGCACGATCACCTTTGCATCGGCAACGACACCTTGCGAATCGATGGTCTGAACCGTCAATTGTGAGCCCCTCAGCAACCACAGATCGCGGCGGATGGGGGAATCTTCCAGTTCGATCAGTTCATGAGCCGGAGTCACCAATGAACCTTCCGTCACCGCCGCTACCAGATACGATCCCCGATTCAGATCCCGAAACTGGTACCTCCCGCGACCGTCCGCCACCGTCTCGGAGTGCAAGATCAACGATTGTGATAGATCTTTCCTCAAGGGCAGGGCCGTGATCTGGGCTCCCCCCCCATCGCGGAGTTGCTCCCAGTCCACCACCTCCCACAACGCGACTCCTCCCCGGTCATTGAACTGCGCAGGGAATTGAACCCGATAGAGCAAGACCTGCGCCGCCGCTGCCGCCGAACTCTCGAAGGATGAAATGATTCCAGAGATCTGTACCGGCCCCGCTTCTGCAGTGCCTGCGAGATCCAGGTCTGGTTGAGCAAGAGCAGGATCGAGCGGCAGTGAATCCACCACTGGTTCGACCGCCACGGAAGAGTGCTCGAGCGGCCCGAAGTCCAACCATTGATCTCTGAGAAACCAGCCGAGGAGGAGTGTCAGTCCCACCACCAGCCCCAGTGCAATCAGTGTGTTCCTCGACATGCGAATCTCCTTGGTAGTGAGCCGCTTCGCCACTGCCCATATTGGACCCGATCCGGACCATCGATGCACCTGTCGACTGGCTTCCGCCACCAGCGCTATCACCCTGGAACTCTCGATATGGGGCAGTGTCCAGGAAGCGGCCATCGGTAATCGGGTAATGAAGCAATGGAGCAGCAATCAACATCAATCCACTTTCGAATGCGATCACCAGAGGGACCTCCGAACCGCTCTCCGAACCGGGCGAGGCGCCAGCCGCCGACCACGAGCCGAGAAGGACAGCCACCCAACGTTCCCCTCTGTGGAGACCGGCACTGTTTCTGTGGATCGGTACCCTGGTGCCGTGGCAGTGGCCACTACCGAGTGGATTTCCCGCTCCCATCTTGCTGCTGGCGATGGCCTTCATCGGTTGCTGTCCAGGCCCACGGTCACTGTTACTTCGGACCTTTCTGCCCCTCACCATCGGACTCTATCTCGGGCCGGGTCCACCCCCTGTGGAAGCAGACCTCCCCTCCGGACCGGTCCATCTGGAGGCGGTGGTCTGCTCGCCGCCGCGCCAGGGTCAGGATCATCGAAAGTGGCATGGCCAAAGACGCTGGACCACCGTCCGCCTCGATCAGATCCGTCAGGGTGATCAGCCGATCGTCGGGAAACTGCGGGTCACCCTGCCAGGAGCCGCCCGCCTCGGACGCGGCGATCGGCTACAACTGTACTTGCGAGCCGGTTCGGGAGGTCGTCGCCAGGTCATCGACTCTCAGCAGTGGAGCATCATCGAAAGCGGTGGCTGGATGTCGCGCGCCGATCACTGGCGTCAGGCGGCAATTGACCGGTTGCTGGCGACCGATGGATGGTGGGGTTGCGCGCTGCTGCTGGGGGAACGAGGACTGCTCGAGTCGGGGACCCGGTGGACGATGCAGAGAACTGGCCTCGGACATCTGCTGGCAGTGAGTGGATTGCACATCGGCATCGTGCTGAGTTTGTTTCTTTTCATGGCTCGGCGACTGCGGCCACCCTGGTCTCACATGGTGCGCTGCACCGGCGCCTTGGTGGTGCTGGGTCAGGCGTTCCTCTCGGGAGCGGATCCACCAGCGATCCGCGCCGCCATGACTGGCGCGATGCTCGCCAGCGGCCTGCTGGGAGGGCGGATTCCCACTCCTCTTCATGCCCTTTCCTTCTCGATGTTGATCTGGTGTGCGATGGGGTTGGCGCCGCCATCTCCGGCAGCGACCATCTCGTTGTGCGCAGTGGCAGGGATCCACCTGGTCACCACAGGTCGAGGGAACTCCCGCTCGATCCTCGCTGCAGGACTGGGCGCCTTCTTCGGTGCTCATGTGGCGCTGGCATGGTGGAGTCCTGAAATGTCGCCACTGTCACCGCTCTGGACCCTGGTGATGCTGATTCCCATTTCGATCGGGATCGTGTTGTCGATGGTCCAACTGCTGCTTCTCGAACTGCTGCCCACAGAACTACTGCGCCACGGCTGGCATGCCATCGGTGCCGTGCTCGAAACGATCCCTCAGTGGGCCGATCGAACACCATGGAGTCCCTGGATGGCACCGGTGATCGGAGTGCCCGCCTTGTCACTGACGATGCTGGCACTGCTGCTGATCAGTGCCGGGCGACTGCGCTGGGCCATGACTGCGGCGCTGGCTGCACTGCTCTGCGTGGCGATCCAGAGTTCCCTCCCCGATGAAGGCACCATCCGTCTGCTCTCGACCGGGCGCGGCCAATGCTTGCTGCTCGACTCGCCAGAGGCGACCCTGCTCTACGATGCGGGATCGCTCGACGCTCCCGACGGGGGTGCCGCACGAGTCCGCAAAGCACTGTGGAAAGCCGGTCGTTCACGCATCGACTGGATCATCATCTCGCACCCCCATCTCGATCACTACTCCGCAGTACCCGAGTTGATCGCTAGCGGAACCGTCGGAGGTATACTGGTTTCGAGCAACTTTTCCCTCTCTGCAGTGGGTCGCGCGCTGGAACAGCAGGCTCAACAGCACGGAGTTGCGGTGAAACACCTCTCGACCGGCGATCGGCTGCGGATCGGTCGATGGTCCATCCGAGTCCTGGTCAGCCCCGATCCACGAGCTCCCGGTCCGGCCATCTCGACCAACGATCGCTCGATGGTGATCGAGGTGAAAGGCCCCGAGGGCTCGCTGTTGCTCCCTGGAGACGCCGAGGCACCCCTGCTGAGCAGCACCTTCCTCTCCGGTCCCATCGATATCTTGTTACTGCCACACCACGGTTCGCACAGTCTCCCGCTGGCGCAGTGGATCGCCCATCTGGCTCCGCGCCAGGTGATCGTGTCACGGCGCGGACGATTGCCCCGCGAAACTCAACAGGCGCTCGCAACCGTGGCAATCACCTCGGTGGGGATGACTGGATCGCCACATCCTCTACACCGCAAGATCGACGACTCCTCGCCAGACCCCTTGCCCGATCCGCAACCGCTGTCAAAGATATCGTTCCCGCCGGCGATCATCTGCCGGCGCAAGGAAGGACCTTCAAGATGCCCGGTGGCCCAGCGGAATCGACAGCCCCAGAAGCCTCGAATCTCTCCTTCATGACCCTGGAGTGGGTCGGAGACATCGACGGTGCTCTACATATCCTCGATCAGACACTTCTTCCCGAAAGCCAGCAGCAGCGCATCCTCGAAAGTCCATCCGATGTGATCGAAGCGATCCAGCAATTGGCGGTGCGCGGAGCTCCCGCCATCGGGGTCGCCGCCGCCTACGGATTGTGCCTCGCCTCACGAGGGTGCGAGCAGATCGAGCAGGTACGAGAACGCTGGGACGCAGCGCTCCATCCGATGCGCCAGGCACGTCCCACCGCAGTCAATCTCCAGCACATGGTCGACCGGATGGATCGGATCGCCCGCTCACCGTCGTGCGCCGATCTGGACGGGGTGAGTCTGAGGGCTCGATTGCTGGAGGAAGCGCGTGCCATCGAGGTGCAAGATCAACAATTTTGCCGAGCCATCGGCGCTGCAGGAGCGGATCTGATTCCGCATGGTGGAACGGTCCTGACACACTGCAATGCCGGAGCACTCGCTACCGCAGGTCAAGGGACAGCGCTGTCGGTTCTGTACCAGGCGTGGCGCAGCGGAAAACGGTTCAGAGTTCTCGTCGACGAGACCCGGCCGCTGCTGCAGGGCTCACGGCTGACCGCATGGGAGTTGCAAAAGAGTGGAATCCCCGTCGATGTCATCTGTGACGGGGCTTCCGGTAGTTTCTTTCAGGCGGGAGAGATCGATCTGGTGATCACAGGATCCGATCGGATCGCCGCCAATGGAGATGCCGCCAACAAGATCGGCACCTATACCATCGCCTCCCTGGCTCGAGCCCACGATGTGCCTTTTTACATCGCAGCACCTTCATCAACCTTTGACTTCTCACTGGATGATGGAACTCAGATCCCCATCGAGCAGCGTCGAGAGTCGGAGGTCTGGTCCATCGCTACCGAGGAGCGCCCACCCGAAGGGATCGGGTACAAGAATCCCGCCTTCGATGTCACCCCCGCATCCCACATCCACGGCTGGATCACCGAAGCGGGACTACTGCAGCCGCCCTTCGAATCCATCCGGTGAGGGGATCATGACATCCGGTGAGGGATCATGACCTACAGTGAAGGTCCAACGGTCGCGGCAAGGAACTGTTCGCAATCGTTTGCGATCAGTTGCCTGCGACCTTACCGCGTAGTGCATCATCCTTGGCAGCAACCTTGCTGGCCATCTCCGCCTTGTGATCTTCGAGGCGGGCACGCATCGAGGCATCGCTAGATCCAACGATCTGGGCGACGAGGATCGCTGCGTTGACCGCACCCGGCTTGCCGATCGCCACGGTAGCCACTGGAACTCCCGGTGGCATCTGGACCGTCGCCAGTAGCGCATCCAACCCGTCGAGAGCACTGGAATCGATGGGAATCCCGATCACCGGCAAGGTGGTCGAAGCGGCCATCACTCCCGCCAGATGGGCAGCATGACCCGCCGCTGCGATGATGGCGCAATAGCCGGCATCCGAGGCGCCTTGGCTGAGGGCATGCGCCACTTCCGGCGTACGATGGGCCGAGCAGACTCGAACTTCCGCCTCGATCTCAAACTTCTGCAACTGGTCTACACATGATTCCATCACGGACCAGTCGCTATCACTCCCCATCACTACCAGTACTTTTGCGCTCATGACTGCTGCTCCTTCCAGTTCTCCCAATCGACCCCGGTCACACGCTGAAATAGTTCCCGGTAACGAGCAGTGGTGCCTTCGATGACAGTGTCGGGGAGGTCTGGCGGTGGACCATCTCCGGTCCAGCCGCAGGAAGCGAGATGATCGCGAACATATTGCTTGTCAAAGGAGGGCGGGCTGATCCCGACTTGATACTGATCGGCAGGCCAGTAGCGGGAAGAATCTGCGGTCAGGACCTCATCGGCGAGAACCGGCCCCTGTGCATCGAGGCCAAACTCGAACTTGGTGTCGGCCAGGATCAAACCGCAATCATCTGCGTGAGTTCGTCCATGACTGAACACCTCGACCGAGAGATCGCGCAAGGTGCTCATCAATTCGTGACCGACCATCTCTCCGGCTGTATCGATGGAGATGTTCTCATCGTGGCCCTGGTGATTCTTCGCAGCCGGCGTGAAGATGGGATCGTCGAGACGATCCGCCTGGCGCAAGCCTTCCGCCAGCGGGATTCCACAGATGGAACCGGTCGCCTGGTAATCTTTCCAGCCACTACCCACAACAAACCCCCGCACCACACACTCGACCGGGATCATTTGCAGTTTCTTGACCAGCATCGCACGTGGTCCCCACTGACGGGCGGCACTGCGGAACGGTTCAGGAAACTGCAGCGGATCGGTCGAGATCATGTGATGCCTGACATGGGAGGGCAATCGATCGAGCCACCACCGAGTCAGTTGAGTGAGAATCGCTCCCTTGTCGGGGATTCCCTGTGAAAGCACTACATCGTAGGCACTGACTCGATCGCTGGTCACCAGTAGCAACTGATCTCCCAGATCAAAAATATCACGAACTTTTCCGCGCAAGATCGGTTCTACACCGTCGACACGGATGTCTCGGACCGCAGTTGGATTCATGGTGAGCCTCTCCAGTCCCCGGCAAGGATACACCTGAGCATCGGCTCTGTCACCGGCGCCAGAGATTTCAGATCAAGAACTCGCGAGAGCCATCGGGGCGAACTTTCCAGCGTTGATGGAGCCAGAGCCAATCCGCCGGGGTCTCCCGGACCATCGTCTCGATCCTGTTCGTGGCGGCTCGGGTGACCTGCAGGACATGAGAGCGAATCCCCTCCCCCCAGGGCAAATCAGCGATCTCACAGTGCAATCGGTAACGTTTTCCCGCCTCCAGGCGACGAGCCTGGAGGTAGACCACAGGCACCTGATAACGCCGAGTCAGAACTCCGATGGAAGGGGTCGTTGCGGCAGGGCGACCGAGGAAATCGACGAAAACACCGTCCCGGGTGTTCTGGTCGATGAGCAGTGCCAGAGAGGTTCCTCCGCGTAGCGCTTTGCCCATCTCCGGCAGTGCTCCTGCGGGATCGAGAATCGTCGGCACCGTCGCACCTCTCAACCAGTGCATGGCCCGATCGATATAAGCATTCTTGACCGGCCGCGAGAGCAGTCCCATTCGCCAGCCGCGCTGCACCAGCAGTGGCAAGATCACTTCGAAGGGACCCTGATGGCCACTGACCAGCAGGAACGCTTCACCCGCTCGTTGACGCTGATCCAACTGTTCCCAGGGACCGGTCCAGAGCACCGAATCGACAAAGCGGCGATCCTGCAGCCAGCGCTGGATCTGGATCGCCTCGACTGCAGAAACCGCCACTCGACGCCACGATTCGAGTCCGACCGAGTGAATCTTCTTCTCGGACCAGGTGGCTCCAAAGGCGTGACGGAGGTTGCTCAAGGTGACCGCTCTCCTGCGTCGAGCCAGCAACCAGGCGGGAAGAGCCAACCCCCTGGCCAATCGACAGGCCAGCGATGCCGGCAGCCACGCCAACGGCAACACCACCAGCAACGATGCCATCGCCGTGAGCCATGCCATCCAGCCACGCCGCTGGCGCGGACCCGACCGGTCCGGTTGGCTACGAGGTCGCTCTTGCTGAGTTGTGACCACCGTTGGACTTACCCTTCACCGCTCACCATCAATTTCGACAACCAGAGTCACCGGAGACCGATCGATGGATCCGATTGTTTTCCGGTAGGCTCCTGCACTGCTGGACCTTATTCTCCCCCTCCTCGCCCGAAAGGAAAGTTCATCATGATCTATTCTTTGCTCCTTTTCATCGTTGTGGGAGCGAGCCCGCCAGATTCTCCGGCGAAAGTCAACGATCGCCTGGAGTTGACCGATGGCAGCGTGATCATCGGTACCCTTCGCCAGCTGGAGAAGGGGGTCTACACCATCGATGTGGAAGCGGTGGGATCGATCCAGATCCCAGCGGCACGGGTCACCGCCGCCGAGGTCTCCGGGGCCCCGACTCTGGTCACCGATGCAGGTGAAACCCTCAGCGGCCCCTTACAACTCACCGAAGAATCCTGGCTGGTGCGCAACGATCTCGGTGAAAGAACCATCTCCAACGCCCACGTGGTGGCCATCAATCCGACTCCCCTGGCCCCACCCACCTCGACTCAGAAGGCCACCATCACGCTCAACGGAACTCGAACCTCTGGCAATACCAGCACCACATCCGCTTCGATGAACATGGACTACACCTTTCGCTACCTCACCCACAGATTCAATTCCAAGCTTCACTGGGCCTACGGTGAAGATGAAGAGGTGATCAGCAAGAGAACCACCGGAGCGGAGCTCAAGTATGACTTCTTTCCTCGCGACAGTTGGTATTTCTACACCAACTTCTCCGCCAGGAATGACCGCTTTGCCGATCTTTCCCTGAGAACCACTGCAGGAATTGGCGCCGGAATCCAGCTGCTGGATTCCGATGAAATCAGCTGGTCGGAGGAATCGGGGATCTCGGCACTCAACGAGGATTTCATCTCCGCCCTCGATGAAGCGACCAATACCCTTCGCGTGGCCGGAGATCTCAAGTGGAGCATCGGTGAGGGAATGATGGAGGCATTCCACGACCACACACTGTTCATCTCGCTAGACGACCCCTCCAATATTCTCGCAGAGGGCCGCCTCGGTCTTCGAACTCAAATCATCGGTGGCCTCTCCCTCAACACCCAGATCAACATCCGACATGACAGTGAACCGCCGGTCGGCGTCGAACAGGACGATATCGAGATGTTGTTGGGGCTGGGCTACAGCACCAGTTTTTGACCAGATCGGGTGACCATCATGACTTGTGGCGGTGAATCGGGACTGCCATCATCCAGCCTCGAGAGTTTGACCCCCTCCATCGTCCAGGAAACGGAGACACCAGATGAGCTCGCGCTCTGCCCCACCAGATTCACAACTGAACCCGGTAGAGGACCCACCACTTCATCTGGCGGACCAGCAGCTCGCCGAGATCCAGCGCCTGTCCCAGCTGTTTGCAGATTTGCCGGTCGAAGCACTGGTCAAGGAAGACCTGCTGAGGATCGGGGTTTCCTTCACTCGTGAATCACTTCGCTACTGCGCGAACTTCAAGAGCAAGTCTTACTTCATCTTCAGTTTCGACATGGTTCCCATCGAATCGATGGACCAGCAAGAAAATCTCCGAGCTCCGGAAGAGATCCAGTTGGTCGGCGGGCCCTGGAGTTTCAACCGAACCACGGTCTCTGTCCGGGTCAATCCTCACTCTCCCTGGCGCATCGATCTGGTCGGAGATTCCCTCCATCTGTTCTGTGGTAGAGAAGAGATCTCCACCGTCGAGTTGCAGAAGATTCCCGATTACTACCAGCAAAATTTGGAATCAGGACAACCGGTTCACGAAGTGGCTCCTACCATCGAATGGGGCTACCTGGTGTACCTGACCGCCTATCGAAAGTGCCAGTACTTCGGCTTCAAGGAAGAGTGTCGTTTCTGCGACATCAATGAAAACTATCGGCAACAAGTCGCAGCAGGACGGCCCTATCGTACCGTCAAGCCGATGGACGAGATGCTCGAGGCACTCTCCATCATCGACCATCTCGATGACCGGTCACGTGCCTACACCTTGACCGGTGGATCGATCATCAGGAAGTTGCGAGGACAGGGAGAAGCCGAGTTCTATGCCGCCTACGCCAGGGCCATCGAGGAGCGATTCCCCGGCCGCTGGATACCCAAGGCGGTGACCCAGGCGCTTCCAGTTGCAGAGCAACAGATCCTCAAGGATGCGGGGATCCAGATCTATCACCCCAACTACGAGATCTGGGATGAGCGCCTGTTTCCCTTGCTGTGTCCCGGCAAGGAAACCTATGTAGGAAGATCTGAATGGCACCAACGCATCATCGATGCCGTCGATGTTTTTGGTGCCGCCAATGTCATCCCGAATTTCGTGGCGGGGATCGAGATGTCTCGGCCCCATGGCTACACCGATCCAGAAGCTGCGGTGGAATCGACTCGCGAGGGCCTCGACTTCTTCATGAGTCAGGGAGTGTGTCCGAGATTCACCGTCTGGTGTCCCGAACCTCTCTCGCCTCTGGTCAAGGATCAGGCGGCTGCTGGAGAATCTCAGCCCCCCGCTCCCCTCGAATATCATGCTCGATTACTGGTCGCCTGGAGGGACACTCACCAGAAGCACCGGTTACCGGTTCCTCCGGGATACGGTCCTGCTGGATCGGGACAGGCGATCTTCAGTGTATCCAGTTTCATGGATGTGATCCGAGTCCCGCAGTAGCCGTCTGCGATGGTCATCTGGAATGGTGTACCGATCGCGCCATCGGCACTTCACAGGCACGGGCGGAGACTGGGATATCCGGTCTCCTGATCAAATCCCAGCTGGAACTTTCCGTCGAGAAAGCCGACCACCTTGGTCCCGAACATATCTCCGCGCCATCCCCTCAGCAGGGAGTGCTCTGCTTCGACCAGGTTGCCGGCAGAATGAGCACGAACCAGATTTTCCACATCATCCCCTCGAGCGACCAGTGGAGGTGCGATTCGTTGTGCCCGGCAAAGAGCTCGCAGCGCAGCGGTGGAGAGTTCCAGAGCCGCTTCTTCTTGTGGCTCCAGCCTTCGCCTCTTGTGAACAATCGGCAGGTCCTCCTCCGCAATCCCACGTCCCCGCTGAACCGACGCCAGCAATGCGCCGGAATGACGTCGAAGATCTCGTGGGTCCAGCCCGCGGATCTTCTGCAGTCCTTCCACATCTCGAGGTGCACGACGAGCCACCTCGACCAGGATCTCATCCGGCAATATTCGACGACGGGGTCGATCCTTGGTCTGCGCTTCCTTTTCTCGCCAGGCATATAGATCCATCAGGATCGCCATTCCGCGTTCCTTCAATGATCCCGCACGCTTGACCTTTCGAATGCTGGTCTCGATCAAGGGATGATAGGTGGAATCGAGGTCGTACTTCTTCATCTCCTCAAGTGCCCAGGAGATCCTTCCCTCTGCCTCCAGTTGCTCGGTCAGACGATCGTGAATCGGCAGCAGGTGCCGGACATCGTCGATGGCGTAGATCTCCTGCTCCCGGGTCAGCGGACGTCGCAGCCAATCGGTCCACGATTCGCCCTTCTCCACCACCACCCCGAGCAGTTGCCCACAGGTCGCGGCATAAGATGGTTGAAGTCCGAGTCCGAGGAATGCGGAAGCAATCTGAGTGTCAAAGATCGCTCGCGGAGGTCGATCACTGAGTTGCTCGAGTATCTCCAGATCCTGCGATCCGGCATGAACCACCTTGATCACCGAAGGATCGGAGATGGTCTCGATCAACGGAGTCAGATCCACTTCACCGAGGGGGTCAATCAGAGCGAGGTCGGTTCCCACTGCGATCTGGATCAGTGCCAGCTGCGGGTAATAGGTCCGCTCCCGGATGAACTCGAGATCGATTCCATATCGACCATCGGCAGTCGCTCTCTGCATCCATTGCTCAAGTTGATCCGATTGCTCTAAATACACCCTGAGTACTCCTAATTGCCGTCGTCATCGGCGAAGGCACGATGAATCAGATGATCTTGTTCCGCCTCATGAACCGCCTTCGATCCACTGGCGGGACTGGCACTCCAGGCCCTGCCGATGAATCTTACCCTACGCCCACCGCCAAGGAATCCCCCGTCACGATCCCTCAAATAGGACCATGCGCCCATGTTTCTCGGCTCGTCCTGAATCCATCTGACATCGCAACTTTTCGGCAGTTGAGCCAGGACCTCCTGGATTTCAGCGCGAGGGAATGGGTACAACTGTTCGAGGCGAAGGATCAAGACATCATCTGCAGAGCGCTTCTCTCGCTCCGCCAGTAGATCATAGAGGACCCTCCCCGAAGCGACCAAAAGCTTGGTGATGTGATTTCCAGGAGCACCATCGACGATCACTTCCTGAAACTTTTCAGCAGTGAAACTGGACGGAGCACTTCTCGCTGCAGGAAGGCGAAGCAAACTCTTGGGAGTCAAGACCACCAGTGGTTTCCGCTTCGCCTCATGCATCTGACGCCGCAAGGTGTGGAAGTACTGCGCCGGGGTACTGGGTTGCACCACCCGCATGTTTCCTTCGGCACAAAGTTGCAGAAATCTTTCCAGACGAGAACTGGAGTGCTCGGGACCTTGCCCCTCGTAGCCGTGGGGAAGCAACATCGTCAGACCACAACTCTGGTTCCACTTCTCCTCGGAACTGGAGATGAACTGATCGATGATGACCTGGGCACCATTGGAGAAATCCCCGAATTGTGCCTCCCAGATGGTCAGTGCTGAGCTTCTCTGGAGGCTATATCCGAACTCGAAACCGAGGACTCCGAACTCGGACAAGAGACTGTCGAATACCTGGTAACTCCCCTCCGAATCGGCAAGGTGCTGGAGCGGCACGTAATGGGTGCCGCGATCGACATCTCTCAAGACGCTGTGGCGTTGGCTGAAAGTTCCTCGGCCACAATCTTCTCCGGAGAGTCGAACCGCAGTTCCCTCTCGTACCAACGACCCAAAAGCACACAGTTCCGCAAGACCCCAATCGATGGCGCCTTCGCGAGCCAGGTTCAATCTGCGCTCGAACTGCTTCTGCAACTTCGGGTGTAAGTTGAACTGATCGGGAGTTCGAGTCACCTCCGCCAGCAACAGATCCAGTTCAGGAATCGGAATTGACGTATCCACTGAAGGAACCGCGATGCCTTCCGTTTCCTCGAGATCGGGACGGACCTGAGCGGGAGTCCTCTCGGTCAAACTCGCTTTGACCTTCTGAAATGAGCCATCGAGGATCGACTGGAACTCACCAAGCATCTGCTCCGCCGTCTCGATATCGATCTCTCCTCTGGCCAGCAGACGCTCGGTTGTGAGTTTTCTGACCGACCGATGTTTCTCGATGCTGCGAGTGATCAGCGGTTGAGTGAATGCGGGTTCATCTCCCTCATTGTGCCCCCAGCGTCGATAACCGATCAGATCGATGAATACGTCCTTGCCAAATCGAGCCCGATACTCGAATGCCAGACGGATCATCCGAACCGCCATCTGTGGATGATCCGCATTGACATGGAAGACCGGTGCTTCGATCGACTTTGCCACGTCGGTACAGTATCGAGAGGATCTCCCGACCTCGGGCGATGTGGTGAATCCGATCTGATTGTTGATGACCACATGAATGGTCCCGTGAGTGCTATACCCCGGCAACTGCGACATGTTGAGAGTCTCGTAGATCACTCCTTGTCCGGCCAGTGCCGCATCTCCATGGATCAACAGAGGAACCACCGAAACCGAGCCTTCGCGATCATCCTGCAGCGCTCGGACCATCCCCTCGACCACAGGGCAAACCGATTCGAGGTGACTGGGATTGGAAGCCAGCGTCACCTTGACCGACCTCCCGTTACGGCCGCGATGGATCCCCTGGGCTCCGAGGTGATACTTCACATCCCCTGAGCCTTCTGGATTCTCCATGTCAAAATCCTCAAACTCCTCGAACACCTGCTCGAGAGGTTTCCCGAGTATGTTCACCAGGACATTGAGTCGGCCTCGGTGAGCCATGCCGATCATCACATCCTCGACGCCACCGGCAGAACACTCCTCGAGGAGAGCATCCAGCGCTGGAATCAGCGACTCACTTCCCTCGAGACTGAATCTCTTGTGCCCCACATAACTGGTGTGAAGAAACTTCTCGAAGGCTTCCGCTTCATTGAGCTTTCGAAGGATGTGCAACTTATCGTCAAGTTCCAGAGGCGCTTCATTTTCGGTAACCTCCATCTTTTGCAGAAGCCAATCGCGTTCGACGGCATCGGAGATGTGGGATACTTCTGCGCCGACATATCGAGTGTAGGTTCGTCGTAAGATGTCGAGGATTTCTCGCAGTTTCCTCGGACGTTCCTGCCCTCCGACTCCGCCACAGGTGAAGGATCGATCGAGGTCCCAGATGCTCAGGCCGTAACTGGATAGTTCCAGTTCAGGGTCTGGAGACGGGCTCTTTCCGAGGGGGTCCAGATGGGCCATCCGGTGGCCACGAGAGCGATAAGCGTCCACCAGTTGAAGAACCTTCGCCTGGCGATACTCCGGTGAGTTGCAGTCCACCTCCGCGACATCTTCGATCGATTCTTGCGACCAGCGATACGGTTCGTGAGGGACATCGAGTTGTTCAAAGATCTGTTCGTAGAATCGGTCTTTGCCCAGCAACAGGTCCTCGACGGTGGCCAGGAATACCCCGGATACGGCCCCCTGGATGACCCTGTGATCATAACTACTGGTCAAGGTCATCACCTTCGACAGGCCGAGGCGACTGACGGTATCCTCGGCCATTCCTGCACAGGAAGGCGGGAAGTCAATCGCACCAATACCGAAGATGGCACCCTGCCCCGACATCAGTCGAGGTACCGACATGCTGGTCCCGAGCATTCCAGGGTTGGTGATGGAAACAGATGTACCCTCGAAGTCTGCCAGAGTCAGTTTTCCTCTTCGCGCACGGCCCACGACATCATTGAAGGCCGCCAAGAACTCACGGAAGTCCAATGGACCGCTGTCCCGAAGATTGGGTACTACCAGCGATCGGGCACCCCTTCGCTCCACATCCACAGCAATCCCCAGACGCGTCGTGGTCCTGGCGATCCGTTGCGCTTCACCGTCCAACCGCTGGAATCCATGATTCATCTCCGGATGAACTCTCAGTGCCTTGACCAGTGCCCATGCAATGAGATGTGTGAACGACACCTTACTACGCGCCCAGGCCACCTGGTGTTCGTTGATGATTTTTCGGTTCTCTTCGAGAAGTCGCACCGGAATGGTACGAACCGTGGTCGCCGTCGGAACCTCGAGACTCTGCTCCATGTTCTCGACGATCCGCCCAGCAATCCCCTGGAGCGGGATCGTGGGATCGACCTCTGCGTCATCCGACTCCTCATCCTCCAGAGTCTCCCGGGTCACGATCGAGGGCGTGACTGTCAAATCCTCGGTGGACCGTGAATCGCTCGCGATCCTGCAATTGGGATCGGGATCGGCCTGAGGTTCTGCTGAAGAACTCGGCTCCAACTCGATGGTATGGATGGCATCTGGTTGGGGCTGGTAGCCGACGAAGAACTCTCGCCAGGCCACATTGACACTGTCAGGATCCTTCTTGAATTGCTCGAAGAGTGCGTCGACATACCCTGAATTTGATCCGAAGCGGTCCAATGGGACCTCCCACGCAACAGAGGACCGGCGATGATCGAGCCGGCTGCGGCGGCCCGCCTTGCGAGCCTACGAGTCGATGCTAGGTCTCAAGATTGTTCGGTCAAGGTGACCTGCACCATGGGCACTGGAATCACCCTAAAAAGCACCCAGAACTCTCCTAGGGAGCCCCGTTCTGTTCAGAATCTCCGGCACGCATCGTCTCTGCCAACTTTTTCAGTCGGGCGATCGCCCGGCTGTGTCGCCGGCGTGTCGTATCGACATTGATGCTGAGGCGCCTGGCCACCTCCTCGTATCCCATGTTTTCCTCATCGATCCAACGCAGCAGATCTCGATCGTCATCTCCGAGCATGTCGAGGCAGTTTTGAAGCAAGTTCAACGCTTCCTGCCGATGGAGTCCTGCAGAGGGAGATGAAATCGAAGCCGCCAGGTTTCCCAGGGGATCGAGGGATTGACTGGCTCCCGCCGGCATCGCCCGGCGCTTTTCGCGCCGAGGATCTCTCTTCTGAGCCAGTTCCTTCTCGATCAATCGATTGAGATTATTGAAGGTGACGGTTTTGAGCCAGGCCCGAAAAGCGGGAAGGCCACGATCCTCGAACCCGCTGCGCAACTGATATACATCGAGTGCCGCTTGCTGCAACACATCACTCGGATCGATTCTGCGTCGCAGATCGACCCCTAATCGATCCTCGACTCGACGCCTCAATTTCGGAAGTTCCTGTTCCAGCAGCCGCTCGAAGGCCGCTTCATCTCCATCGGCAAATTGCTGGAGCCATTCGACGGAACTGACCTCGGGGATCTCTGACGCTGCAGGGTCCGGCTTTTCCGCTTCAGGATCGTGATCCTCAGCACCATCTGTATCGGGTGGATCTTGGGCTGTCATGAGCACCTCCGTTGCGGCATGATATCGCAGGCTAGAGCAAATTTCACACTCTCCTCCGGGAGAGTCGCACGAGACCCTCGGGAGCAGCCAATTGTCCGAAGACAGTGAATCTGACCCAGAACTGGAAATTTCTCCCCTTTCCCCGGCGGAGATTCTCTTCGCAAGATTGCTCGGTGGTGGCCAGTCGATCGTGGAAGCGGTCGAGCAAGCCTCGAGAGATCACCCTGACATGGCGGGCGAACTGCAGTGCCATCTGCAGGAATTCGAACGGCGAAGAAACGACAGGTTGGCTCGAGCGCAAAAGCTATCCACTCCAAACTCCGATGCTCTGGCTGAACGATTACTCGATCGATACAGCGATGACCTCGATCTCAGTAACCCGCTCGAGAGCGGAGAATCGGAACCGCTGATTCCAAATCTGGACGGGCGCTACGATTACCTCGAAGAAATCGCTCGTGGAGGTATGGGCGCGATCTTGAAGATTTCGGATCCGGTCCTGCAACGTGAGCTGGCGATGAAGGTGGTACTGGGAGACAAGGCGGGCGACGCGCCTCCTCAGCGTCTCCGTAGATTTCTTCGTGAAGCTCGAGTGACGGCTCAACTCTCGCACCCAGGTGTGGTTCCAGTACACGAACTCAACAGCGATGCCGATGGCAGATTTTACTTCACCATGGATCGAGTGATTGGACAGGAGTTGAGAGACTTCATCCGATACGCTCGAGATGGCACCTCAGGTTGGGACCGCAATCGTTTGCTGGAAGTTCTGCTGAAGGTTTGCGATACCCTCGAATATGCCCACTCTCGCGGAATCGTTCATCGCGATGTCAAACCGGCCAATATCATGGTGGGTCAATTTGGTGAGGTCTATCTGATGGACTGGGGCCTGGCGAGGATCCTATCCGACATCGAAGATGATCCACTCGAGGATGTCATCTCCGATTCTCTCGCATCCTCCCAGGAGGGATCGACCGTCATCACCAGAGATGGATCGGTGGTGGGCACTCCTTCCTACATGTCTCCAGAACAGGCCTGCCCCGATCAGGGCTCGATCGGCCCCTGGACCGATGTCTACTCGATCGGAGCGTTGCTCTACGAGATCCTCTCGGGTAATCCCCCCTACCGTACCGGGGATATCCCCCTGCCCGGTCACAAGATACTGAGGCTGTTGCAGAAGGGACCACCGGTAGATATCCAGGAGAAGTCTCCCGACACCCCCGATGACCTGGCCAACATCTGTCGACTGGCGATGCAGCGCAAGGAATCGGACCGCCCCACCAGTGCGGGTCAGATCTCTACCATGCTACGCGAGGTGCTGAGTGCTCGAGCCTCTGCTGCAGAAAAGGCCCAGAAGGCACAGGAACTGGCGATGAGATCGAGAGAGGTGACGCAGTTCTTGACCGGCCTGTTCTTGCATGAAGCAGGGGATAACCCATCTCTTCATCGCATCAGCGCTCATTCCCTGCTCGACCGGGGTGCACAAGATCTTCTCTCGGGAATGGATGAGCAACCACAAACCCGAGCATCACTGCTCGGATCCCTCGCCTCGATCCTGCTCGAGACTGGTGCCGCAGATCGAGCGACGGAGTTACTACAGGCCGAGACGAAACTGCGCGATGATCACCCCCACTGGACCGCCAAAGAACGGATCGATGCCTATCGAAAACTGGCCCGGGCTCACCAGCGGTTGCGGCGTCTTTCCGAGGCTGAGGATGCACTCCAGAAGGCGCTCGAATTGGTCCCGCCCGAATCACCTGCTGCAGACTCCCGCGAAATCAGACATGAACTGGCGGAGTTGCTCAATGTCCGGGGAGATTACCCGCAGGCGGAGGAGATCAGCCGGGATCTACTGGTCAGTGTGGCCACAGATCCGAAGATCGAGCAGGTGCAATACGAGCTCACACTGGCCCAATCGATCTCGTTGCAAGGCTACCCCGAAGAAGCTCGAGAGATCCTCAACCGTGTCATCACGGTGGTCGAAGAAGAGGATCCAGCGCTGCTGGCGACAGTGTTACTCCACCGCGCTGGAACCGTGCTCGAACTCCCTGCCGAGGAAACCAGCCGACAAGATCTCGAAACGGCGCTCGCGGATCTGTCCCGTTCGGTCGATTTGCAGATCGAACTGAGGGGCGATCGGTCGGACCACACTTCACGACACAGGCGAGCTCTCGCCTGCTGCCAGCAACGCTGCGGCGATCTGGTGGCCGCGGAGCAGACAGCCCGAAGTGCCCTGATGGCGATCCGACAGTTACACGTGATCCACCACCCGCTCTGCGCACGTTCCTATGCACGGCTCGCCTCGATCTTGCTCCTCTCGGGCCAGGCCGGGGAAGCGGACAAACTGATCGAGGAGGCGGGTTTGACCATCGACAGCGGAGAAATTTCCGCTGAATATCAATTCAGCTCGATGGAAGCGAGACTCCGCATCGATGCGCTGGCAGGACGCAAAGACCAAGTGCTGCAACTGCTGGAAGAACTGGACCAACGCGGGGGCGAACGACCCGCTGCACGCCAGAAGCGTCGTAGGGATCTCGATCAAATCTGCTCGGAGAGCGGCCTCGAATCGAATTACGAGGAGTAATCGGTCAACGAAGCCACCGTCTCGGCGTCTAGTTTCTCAACCAAGGCCACCACCAGATCCACGGCATGACGATAATCATCGATATCGATGACACTGGAATGAGTATGGATCGAACGGGCCGGAACTCCGATCACGATCGTCGGAACACCCTGTCCATGAAGGTGAGTGGTCGAAGCATCGGTCCCACCACTTCGTCGCACGGCGATCTGCAACGGTACTCCCTCGGAAGTGGCGACTTCCTGACAGAGTCGAACCAGTCGTCGATTCGAGATCGCGGTCGGATCGAGGAACCGAAGCTGTGGTCCTCCCCCCAGAACTGCCTGTCGAGAGGTCATACCCGGCAGATCATCGGCGGGAGTTCCTTCGAGCATGATCCCGACATCGGGACGGCTGATGGAACTGGCGGTTCTTGCGCCACGACAACCCACCTCCTCCTGGACCGCAGCCACCGCCACCGGTTGGCAGGACAGCGAGGAGATCTTTGCCAGTCGTTGAAACGATTCGATCAGGACTCCGACCCCAACACGATCGTCAAACGCCTTGCAACAGTAGCGTCCGGCAGAGGCCAACTCATCGAACTGACCCCGAGGACAGATGGGATCTCCCACCATCACACCCCACTCCTCCACTTCAGCACGATTCCGAGCGCCCACATCGATGTACATGCTCTCGAGCTTGAGAACCTTCTCCCGTTCTGCTGGCTTGAGAAAATGGGGCGGCTTGCAGCCGATCGAACCGGGAATCTTGCGCCCACCGGTGGCCAGCAAATCCACTCTTTGTGCCAGCAACACGTGGCCCCACCAGCCGCCGAGGGGAACGAAGTGAATTCGTCCCTCGTCGTCGATCGACTGGACGGCAAATCCCACCTCGTCCATGTGAGCATCGAGAATCACTCGAGGACCGGCTCCATCTCCCTCGACGATGACGCTGCCGTGTGCGTCATGCTGTAGTGGACCCAACCCTTTCAACTCCCGATGGACGATGGCTCGCACCTCGTCCTCAGCTCCTGGTGGAGCGGTGGCCAGGCTCAATTCACGCAATAGATCGACGGACTGGTCGCAACTTCGGTCACTCATCTGTGCCTCCAGATCGGGAAGAGGGGAGAGAGTAAGCCAGGATGGCCCGCCCTGCCAAGCGCCTTGTCCGGGATCATTCAGGGAAGTTCGACCGGAAGATCGACCGGAACTTCATCGCCGAGAGTGATCTGTCCCTGATCGATCCGTACCCGGTGAGAAATCACCTCGACCCCGGCAGACACCGCCTGCTGCAATGCCTGACAGTAGGCTGGATCGATCTCGTGGGCAAACCCCACCCGCCTCGCATCGGTCCGCCCCAGCAACAGGAAGAGCACGGCTCTGCGGCCAGAGGAGGCCAGACCTGCCAGTACTTCCAGGTGTTTTTTTCCCCGTGCGGTGACCGAATCGGGGAAATCGGCGCGGTCATCGAAGTGTGCAGATTTCATGGTGACATTCTTGACCTCGATGAAGGTATCACCGGTTCGCTCATCCGGATCCTCGATCTCTCCCAGTACCATGTCGAGCCGTGTCCCCTGACCGATCGCAACTTCACGGCGCAAGTATGAGAACTTTCCCAGTCGCGGCACCTGATCCAGCAAGATGCCGTCGGCCACGATTGAATTGGGTAGCGACGTATCGACCAGTGCCTGATCTCCCTCACCGACTTCCAGAAGAGTCAGGGTCCACGGGAGCTTACGCTTGGGGTTATCGACAAACTTCAACCATGCTCGCGGCTGACCATCGATGAGGGTCTTCATGCTTCCCGGATTGGGACAATGGGCCACCACCTCGCCACCGTCGGCAAGGTGGCAATCGGCCAGAAAACGCTTGTAGCGTCGAACCAATCGCCCCTCGATCAACTTCAGTTGCACCATCAGAAGCCTCGAGCCCGCCAGATGGGATCGACGAATTGGGACATGAAATGCTCACCTGGTGCCATTCCTGGCATCTTGGGCCTCCTATTCCCCCGAGCCATGGTGCGATTCGGTTGCTCCGGAGCACCGATTTCGGAGAATCGTTACTGTAAAGATCGGGCGGCAGGTTTGCCACCATGGCACTGCTCGATCCCGATCGCCAGAGCGAGGGAGTCGACCATGAGCCAGGGCGCAGAGCACAGTTCCGGCGCCGATTCAGGCGAGGTGGATCCAAAGCTGCTGGCGTTACTTCGCTGCCCTTGCCCGCAGCACCAGCCGCTGCAACAACGCCCCGATGGCCTCGCTTGCAGTGGCTGTGAGCGAGTTTTTCCGGTGGTAGACGGCATCCCGGTGATCCTTCCCGAGCCGGAAGATCCATCTGCCGATTGATGTCGATGGAGAGGACCAAAGATCGGATGGAACATCTTCCGACAGATCCAGACCCTGAAGAGACCTCGGAATGGCTCGAATCGATCGATTCGGTCAGTGAGGCGGCTGGAACCGAGCGTGCCGGTGGGCTACTCGATGATGTGATCTGGCATGCCCAGGCGCATCATGTACCGCTGAGTTCACACTCGATCACTCCCTACCAGAACACGATACCGGTCGAAGCAGAACAGCCCTACCCCGGCGATGAGGAGATGGACCATCGCATCGAGCGCATCGTGCGCTGGAACGCCATGGCGATGGTGGTCCGTGCCAACACCCAGCACGATGGACTGGGCGGTCACATGTCGACCTTTTCCTCCGCCGCCACCCTCTACGAGGTGGGCCAGCAGCACTTTTTCCGTGGCATCGATGCTGCAGGAGGAGGGGACCAGATCTTCTTCCAGGGCCACGCCAGCCCGGGGATGTATGCTCGTGCCTATCTCGAAGGACAGTTGCAAACCACCCAACTCGACCGCTTTCGGCAAGAGGTCAACGGGGCAGGACTCTCCAGTTACCCGCACCCTCGCCTGATGCCGGAGTTCTGGCAGTTTCCCACCGTTTCGATGGGGCTGGGACCGATCAATGCCATCTATCAGGCTCGCTTCAATCGCTACCTCACCGCGCGTTCGATCAAGGACACCAGTGAGCAGCGAGTCTGGGGATTCATCGGAGACGGTGAATGTGATGAGCCGGAGACTCTCGGAGCCCTGCGCATCGCATCACGCGAACGGCTCGACAATCTCACCTTCGTGATCAACTGTAACCTGCAGCGACTCGATGGACCGGTGACCGGAAATTCGAAGGTGATCCAGGATCTCGAAGGCGCCTTCGATGGAGCCGGCTGGCGAGTGATCAAGGTGGTCTGGGATCGACTCTGGGATCCACTACTGGCACAGGACACTTCAGGCAGGTTACTGAAGAGGATCGGATCGATCGTCGATGGAGTCTGGCAAAGAGCGGTCGCCGAAGATGGCTCCTGGCTGCGCCAGCAGTTGAGCGATGGTGATGCTGAAATCAGTACACTGCTCGAGTCGTGGAGCGATTCACAACTTCAACAGTTGGGTCGCGGAGGTCATGACCGTCGAAAGGTCGCGGCAGCGTTCGATCTGGCCTGTCGTCCCGATGGGCGTCCCACGGTGATCTTGACCAAGACCATCAAGGGACACCACCTGGGCCCACAGGCAGCGGCACGCAACATCAGCCACCAGATCAAGAAGCTCAAAGGAGATGAGGTTCGAGCGGTTCGTGACCTGCTCGAGATCCCGGTGCCCGATGCAGAGGTGGAATCTGCTCCCTACTACCATCCCGGAGCAGATTCACCAGAGGTTCGCTACATGCTGGAGCGAAGAGCAGCACTGGGAGGATCGATCCCACGACGTAGATCACAGGCTGCAGTACCGGCCCTCCCCTCTTCGATGCTTTTCGAGAAGTACCATGGCGGCACTGAGGGATCGCTACAAGCCTCGACCACCATGGCCTTTGCTCGGCTCTTTCGAGACCTGCTGAAGGTCGAGGGGATCGGCAGTAGAATCGTACCGGTGCTGGCAGATGAGGCGCGTACATTTGGCATGGAAGCGCTCTTCAAACAGGTCGGAATCTACGCTCCCGGTGGACAGAAGTACCAACCGGTCGATCACGCACTGCTCTTCTCTTACACCGAAAAAGCGGATGGCCAGATCTTGCAGGAGGGACTCACCGAGTGTGGCTCACTCGCCACCACCATCGCTGCTGCGACCAGTTACTCGACCCATGGTGAGGTCACATTACCCTTCTACATCTTCTACTCGATGTTCGGGTTCCAGCGAGTCGGAGATCAGATCTGGGCGCTGGGAGATGGGCGAGGACGTGGTTTCCTGCTCGGCGCCACCGCCGGAAGAACCACCCTCAACGGCGAAGGTCTCCAGCATCAGGATGGACACAGCCCACTGTTCGCCTGCGCCTATCCCTCCTGTGTCACCTACGACCCATCCTTCGCCTATGAGCTGGCGGTGGTGATCGAGGAAGGGATGCGCAGGATGGTCGCAGAAGAAGAAGATGTGTTCTTCTACATCACCCTCTACAACGAAAACCTCGACATGCCAGCGATGCCAGAGGGCTGCAAGCAGGGCATTCTCGATGGCCTCTATCTCCTCGATGAGGCTCCCTCCGGCGATGGACCGGTGGTGCGACTGCTCGGTAGCGGGCCGATGCTACCACTGGCGCGCGCTGCGGCCACTTCGCTGCTCGAACACCATCAGGTTCGTGGCGAGGTCTGGTCCGCCACCTCCTATCCGGAGTTGCGCAAGCAGGCGCTCGAAGTCGATCGCTGGAACCTGCTGCACCCGAGTGAAGAAGCGAGAGTTCCTCGGGTCACCGAACTGCTCGGCACCTCCGATGACCCGGTCATCGCGGTGACCGACTACATGAGGGAACTGCCCGATCTGGTGCGTCCCTGGGTCCAGGCTCCCTGGCATAGCCTCGGAACCGATGGATTCGGCAGATCCGACACCCGCGAACAGTTACGACGTTTCTTCGAGATCGACCAGGCGGCGATCGAAGTGGCGGCACTCTCCACGCTGGTCCGCAGCGGCGCGATCGAAGCGAAGCAACTCGAAGCGGCACTTCGAAGACTCGACATCGATCGGGAATCTACCGCTCCTTGGACCCGCTAGATCACTGGACCCGCCAGATCGATCCTCGATCCACCCTGTCACTACACCACTCGACAAGAGGTGAAATCTGGTTCGAAGGTCGAGATCCAAAAACAGGGTCCGGACGCCACAAACTGACGACCGGACCCTGGAATGAGAACTTCGATTGTGGGCGCTGAAACCGATCAATATCGGTAGTGGTTCGCCTTGTAAGGGCCTTCCTTCGGAATTCCAAGGTAGTTCGACTGCACGTCCGACAACTCGGTCAATCGCACACCCAGTTTATCCAGGTGAAGACGCGCCACCTTCTCATCGAGAGTCTTTGGCAACACGTACACGCGGTTCTGGTACTTCTCGCCGAACAGGAATAACTCGATCTGTGCCATCACCTGATTGGTGAAGGAGGCACTCATGACGAAGGACGGATGGCCCGTCGCACAACCGAGATTCATCAGGCGACCTTCCGCCAGCACGATGATCGAGTGTCCATCGGGAAAGTTCCACAGATCGACCTGATTCTGGTGCTCCTGCGGGTTCTTCAGATTTTCGCAGACGATGCCATCGACCGCGGCCAAACCGGCCATGTCGATTTCATTATCGAAGTGACCGATATTCGAGACGATGGCGTTATTCTTCATTCGCTTCATATGATCGACACAGATGATGTCTCGATTCCCGGTGGTGGTGACAAAGATATCGCCATCCTCCACCACGTCATCGAGGTGAACCACCTGGTAACCATCCATCGCGGCTTGCAGAGCGCAGATCGGATCGATCTCGGTGATCACGACCCGAGCTCCCTGTCCTCTGAGGGCCTGGGCACAGCCTTTTCCGACGTCGCCAAAGCCGAGCACTACACAGGTCTTGCCGCTGAGCATCACGTCAGTGGCGCGGCACAGGCCGTCGACCAGTGAATGGCGGCAACCATAGAGGTTGTCGAACTTGCTCTTGGTCACCGAATCATTGACATTCATCGCAGGGAACAACAGCGTCCCCGCCTCTTCCAACTGGTAAAGACGGTGGACCCCGGTAGTGGTCTCCTCGGTCACTCCCTGGATGTTCTCGGCGATGGTTGTCCATTTTGCCGGTGCTTCGGTGAGGCTGACCTTCATCATCTCGAGGACATACTTCCATTCCTCAGGATCGCTCTCATCGAACTCAGGAACTCGACCGGCCTGTTCGAACTCACGTCCCTTGAGCACCAGCATCGTCGCATCACCACCATCATCGAGAATCATGTTCGGCGGACCTTCGGGCCAGGTCATCGCCGACACCGTGCACTCCCAGTACTCCTGAAGAGACTCTCCCATCCAGGCAAACACCGGAACTCCCCTGGGCTCCTCGATGGTGCCCTCTGGACCGACCACCGCCGCCGCTGCGGCATGATCCTGGGTCGAGAAGATGTTACACGAAGCCCAGCGAACTTCAGCACCGAGATCTACCAGGGTCTCGATGAGCACGGCAGTCTGGATGGTCATGTGGAGAGAACCCGAGATGCGTGCGCCGGCAAGAGGACGCTTCCCCTTGTACTCCTGACGGAGACTCATCAGGCCGGGCATTTCCTCCTCGGCGAGACGGATCTCTTGACGACCAAATCTGGCCAGTGCCAGATCCTTGACGCGATAATCGATTCCCTGTCGGGTCTCCTGGGTGGGCATTCTGGCCCCTTTCCTGATGTTCTGTGTCATCGCATGTCCCCGAGTGCGCTACAGGCAGCGGGAATCGATCGATCCACCAGTGGATCACGACGGAGTCGCAATCGAGGCACTGGGCAGATCATGCTCGGATGGTAACTGGAGGAAAAGCCATCATCGAGCCACTCTGGAAACAACAGAGCGACTTCTGAGCGACTTCCGAACGATATCGATCGGCTTACAGCCGCGATTCAACCCAACTGCGAATCTTGTCGATCTGGGACTGTTGGGATCCTACCGACTCCTCGGGGTCAAAATCGGGTGGAGAATCGGAGAAGAGCGCGCGAATCCCCTGGTAACCGAGCATTCTCAGATCGTAGTGCTCCGAATCCAGGTCCTGGACCATCAGGCGAGCCGACTTCTGCAACCCCAGTTGGAGTGCGGCGCGAATTGCGGTTTCCCTCAGGACCGGATCTCCAGCCGCAGCTTCTGCGATTCCGATCAGTTCATCCCCCGCCTCGGGCAATTGATCCTCACCAATTTCCCGGGCCCTGCTCCAGGTCTGGTACCAACCCGCCATCTCCTCGGGATCAGCGAAACCACTGGGGCGAATCGACTCCTCGCAGCGATCGAGAATTTTGCGAACCCCTCGGCTGTTGACCTTTTCTCGGACCAGAGCCAGATAGGGAACCATGGTGGGACGCCTCCAACTCGGAAGCGATTGCGCCATCTCCTCCAGCATCCGCAGCATCTGAGGGTGCGGCCGAAGCCGCAATGTTCGAACCAGACTGGGCAGATGGACCGAGGTTCCGAGGCGTGGGATCAAGACCCATTCGTCGGAAGATGCTTGGTCCGACCGGACCCCCCCGGTGTAGATCACCACATCTCGAGGACCACGGGTCAGCAATGCACTGGCACGTTTCAGAATCAGCAGAGCGAATGAGGTATTGAGTCGATCGGACTCGCCGGGATATGACCCCTTACCGGCACTCCAATTGCCCTCATTCTGCTGGCGATCCAGCAGATAATCACTCATCTCCAGATACCAGTCATGCTCACCAAAAGTATGAACTTCTCCGAGATCGCCGACCTTTTCGAGGCTGTACATGCCGTAAAAATTATCATGCGGCTTCCAGTCCGCCTCGATCCATGCGACCGAGTCACGAAGCGATTCTCGGACCTTTTGCCGCAGTTCAGCAGTGAGAGCTTCGTTACCGTAGCGATGCACGACCAGCAGCGACGAGGCCCCCGCGCATGTCATGTTCCACGATCCCGATTTCGGGGCCTTATCTGCGTAATGGAAGCCCCTCTTCCACGCCGTTTGCATCTCTGGCGCACTGAGTGGCCGCGGTTCTTTATCCGCCACAGCAGTGCCACCCCGAGCCTTTCCTTGGCCGGTTTCACGCTCCGGTTCAAGAATGATTCTTGGTGAAACTTCATCTCCTGAGGGCATCTGTACCGAGAGACAGTAGTTGGTCATCCCGAGCCAGCACTCATCTGAAATCTCGAAACCTCGCCTGGCAAAGACCCCGACAGCCAGTGAAGCAAACTGAGTCACGGAGGTGTCTGCATCGGTAGCGCTGTGCAGGTAGCGCCAGCCTCCTGTTTGATTCTGTGCACCCAGGATGATCTCGGCTGCAATATCCAGATCTTTGCGATGCTTGCGGGCCAATTTCAACAACTGGATGTCATTCAGTTCCGGCTGCAGGAGCAGTGCATCTTGTTCCGCCTGTGAGATCGCTGCATCGAGGGCAAAGGTCCAGCAGGAAACATCATAGATGCGACGCTGAGTTGGCATCGCCTTGCTACAGGCATCCAGATGTGAACGGATCACCGGGTGGCTGGCATCGATGCCGGCGACGATGAGGGCATAAGCCTCGAGCGCTCTGGCACCTGGAACCGCTTCCGGGCGTGAGGGACTGACACCAGCGGGATCGACCAGCGCCTTGTCGAGGATGAAATCAATTCCCCCCTCGATACTACGAGTGATCCGTTCATCTCTGTTGAGAGCCTTGTTGGCTTCCCTGTTGACCCGTTGCTTGCGGCCACTGGCACGTAAGTTGCCGGACGCACGGAAGGACTCGACCTCGGTAGGACCGTCTCCAGCGATGATGCCAAATTCCCCGATGGCTCCTGCAATACCTTTTTCTGAGTGGATTCTCTTGCCATCGATGAACAGTATCAACTGACTTCCCCTGCGCCGGATGCGCACCTGCATCGATTCGCCCTGACTGACATGATCCGCCAGAGGACAGATCTCGACCCGGCGATCCGCCTTGGGATACCCGTGGAAGACCAGTTTTGCTCCGTCGCCGCCGAGAACCAAACGCCCTTGTCCGAACTGGATGCCCGCGTAATTGGAACCCACCTTGTTCAAGGTCATCTTGACCTCGATGTCAAAGTTGCCCGCTTCCAGGGTATGGTCTGCGATCACCATCTTGTTCTTGCCAGAACCGATGTACTTTCCATCCTGGATCTTCCAGCCGCCATCGATGACCAGCACACCCTGTGGGATACCCTTGCGGATGAATTCCTTGGCACTTCGTGCGGATGACACTTCTGCCAAGGCGGGTGCCAGAGGAGTGATGGACCCCACTCCCGTCGCTTCTGCGAGGGAGATCGACACGACGACAGCCACCATCAGGAGCGCGATGGTGCGGGAGGCGCGCCCTGAGACACGACCCATCGAAACCTCTCTCTCGGAATTCTTGAGAAAAAAGCCCCGTGACCGAAGTCACGGAGTGCCGTGATTCTATCAGGATCTTGCGAGGGAGTCAGCAACCCCCTCGATCCATTGCTGGGGGCCCGGTATCCTCACTCCTTGCAGATCAGCGTGTTTGCAGACGAAGGGGTCTAGATGTCGGAAACGATCGAGAACTTGTTCCAGGAGAACCGCTCATTCCCTCCCCCCGAAGCGCTCTCGAGGGATGCCAATGCCAGCGCCGAGATCTACCAGAAGGCCGCTGCAGACCCCCAGGGGTTCTGGGTCGAGGAAGCGCAACAACTGCTCTGGAGCCGGCCCTGGGAGCAGGTTCTCGACGACAGCAAAGCACCCTTCTACCGCTGGTTTGTCGGCGGCACGCTCAATGTGACCGAGTCGTGCCTCGACCGACATGTCGCGACCAACCCCGATCGAATCGCCTTTCACTGGGAGGGTGAGGCGGGAGATTCCCGCTCCCTCAGCTACCAGGAGCTTCTGTCGGAGGTGTGCCGCTGTGCCAACGGTCTCAAACAGATGGGGGTGGCCAAGGGGGATACCGTCGCCATCTACATGGGCATGGTGCCGGAGATCGTCGTGGCGATGCTCGCTTGTGCCCGCATCGGAGCGGCCCATTCGGTGATCTTTGGTGGATTCAGCGCAGATAGTTTGCGAGATCGGATCGACGACTGTGCCTGCAAAGCAGTGATCACCCAGGACGGCTCCTGGCGTCGCGGAAGCGTCGTGCCTCTCAAAAAGAATGTCGATGATTCGCTGGTCGGCCAGCAAACGGTGGAAGCGGTGCTGGTTCTGAAGCGTGCGGGGAACGAGGTCGATTGGCAGCAGGATCGAGACCACTGGTGGCACGATGTGATTCCGCAGCAGGATGATACCTGTTGCGCCGAGGTGATGGACTCCGAGGATCTACTGTTCATCCTCTACACATCGGGCAGCACCGGAAAACCCAAAGGAATCGTCCATACCTGCGGTGGGTACCTGACAGGAGTCAGTTCCACCTTCCGAAATGTATTCGACATCAAGCCGGACGATCTCTTCTGGTGCACCGCTGACTGCGGGTGGATCACTGGTCACTCCTACATCGTCTACGGTCCACTGGCCAACAACGCCACCAGCCTCATCTACGAGGGCACCCCGGACCACCCGGAGCAGGACCGCTGGTGGAAGTTGATCGAGAAGTACCAGGTCTCTATCCTCTATACCGCTCCCACTGCGATCCGCACCTTCATGAAATGGGGAGAGTCCTTACCGGCAGGGTGTGATCTCACAAGCCTGCGCCTGCTCGGATCGGTCGGCGAGCCGATCAATCCGGAGGCGTGGATGTGGTATCACGAACACATCGGTCAACAACGCTGCCCCATCGTGGACACCTGGTGGCAGACCGAGACCGGCTCCATCATGATCACTCCTCTCCCGGGCGTCACCACCACCAAGCCCGGCTCAGCCGTTACCGCCTATCCCGGAATCGATGCGCGCGTGGTCGATGACGAGGGAACCGAAGTGCAACGAGGACACGGCGGGATTCTCGTCATCGACTCGCCATGGCCGTCGATGTTGCGAGGGATCCATGGCGATCCAGAACGGTACCGGGAAGTGTACTGGAGCCGATACGACGGCATCTATTTCCCGGGGGATGGCTGCAAGGTTGATGAGGATGGCTACCTGTGGCTACTGGGACGAGTCGATGATGTGATGCTGATCTCGGGCCATAACATCTCCACCACCGAAGTCGAAAGCGCACTGGTCGATCACCCAGCCGTGGCAGAGGCTGCGGTAGTCGGACGCACGGATGAACGCACGGGCCAGGCGATCGCCGCCTTCGTGGTTCTGCGCTCCTCGGTCGAGGGCCATGATGATCTGATTGGTGAGTTGAGAAATCATGTCGCCACCAAGATCGGACCGATTGCCAAGCCTTCGAGTATCGTCTTCACTCCGGACCTGCCCAAAACTCGTTCGGGTAAGATCATGAGGAGATTATTGAAGGATATCTCGGAGCAGCGACAACTGGGAGATGTAACGACCCTGGCCAATGCCGATATCGTCGATGCGATCCGCGATGGAACTTCCGGTTCGACCTGCGAAGATCAATAAGTTCCGAGGCGGTCGAGGCTCAAATAAGACTCAGCGGTCACTGTCGGCGGATTCCGATTCTTCATCCTCTTGTGCGGGCATCTGTGACAGACCCCAGGATGTCAGGAACGCGAGCCTCGCAACATTTTGCAACTTGACCGGAATCACATCCTCGACATCGTCGGTGGGCTTGTGATAGTCCTCGTGAAAACCACCAAAGAAGAAGACGGAGGGGATCCCTTTCTTGAGGAAGGGGGCCTGGTCTGATCTCTGGAGCACAGCGTCCATGCCGGTTTCATCGATCTCCAGTTCGAGTAACCGAGCCATTTCATAGATGATCCTACCCAGAGGTTCATCGCTGGCACGACGCCCCACCTTGACCACTCGTTTCTGATTACGAGAAATCATGTCCATGTTGACCATCCCTGCGATGGACCCGCTATCAAATCCCCCATCGGCGACGAAGGCAGTAGATCCGTACAAGCCCAGTTCTTCCGCATCGAAGGCCACGAACAGCAGGGTCCGCCGGGTCTTCAAACGATTGAGAGCGTACGCCTCTGCCACCTCCAGTAACGCTGCAACTCCTGAGGCGTTGTCATCCGCACCATTATGGATCTCACCGCTGGCCCCACCGCGTGAAAGGCCAGGGGACTTGCCTCGCCCGACATGGTCATAATGTGCTCCCACGACGATGTATTCATCCCGAAGATCCGGATCGGTGCCGGGCATCCGTCCGACGACATTTCGTCCAAGGCTCATGTCCCTGCCATCTCGACGAACTTCCATCACCACATACGGCCTGCCCATCACGACCGCTCCCTCATCGGAGGATTGCCGTTTCCACGACGACAGCGGTCTTCCTGAGATCTTCCAGATCTTGGCGATTCCAGCCCCGTGAACTCGGATGACCGGCAGCACAAACAAGTCCTGGGCATCCTCCGGGGGCCACACCTCGGACGGACTCGGCCGACACGATTCCCCCACCAGCATCAGTCCCATTGCGCCTCGGGCCTTGAGATTTTCGCAGTACAACTCAAGATCCTCATCGGAGATCTTCTGCTCGACCGGTAGCACTGCGAAGCGACCCACGACTGGATCCCGTTCTCGATCTGCCCATGTTTCCAGAGGGTCCAGCATGAACGCACAGATGGCAGCGACATCGACATCGGCAGAGCGTGGGTGGGGAAGAAATTCCTGGCGAAAATTCAGCAGGATTTCGCGTGTTGCTTTATCGGAAACCATCAGGCGGATTCGGTTTCCCTTCTCAATCGATCCGCGGACCCCATCCCTTCCGGGTATGGTGAAATTGTGAAACCAGCTGCCATTATCGCCCGCCGGGCTGACACCGATCTCCTCGAACCGCATGGCGATGTACTCGGCGGAGTCGCTCGCGCCAGTACTTCCAGCCAGGCGACCTTCCCGCAGGTCGTCGGCGAGCCAACGCAGATGCTCCATCGCCTCACGTCCGGTGATGGACCGGGCAGCATGTTTGACATCGGGAGCGATACGAGAATTCTTGTTGCGCCGACTGGAAGGTGCGATCCCCTGCGCATCGAGGAGTGGAGACAGCGTGACTACCGCCAGCAACATGGAGATGGCGATGGTCCGTGGCAGAAGCCGATGGCCTCCAGCGCCGTGTCGAATCGCAGTTCCTTCGAGAGTCTTATTTGGCAAGAATCTTATCTTTCCCGGTAGACGATCCGACCCTTGGTCAGATCATAAGGGGAGATCTGAAGAGTTACATTGTCACCTGGGTTGATGCGGATGTAGTGCTTGCGCATCTTTCCGCTGATGTGGGCAAGAACGATGTGACCGTTCTCCAGCACACACCGAAACGTGGTATTCGGCAACGCTTCCTTGACGATTGCCGTCACCTCGATCGGTTCCTCCTTCGCCATTGAGATCCTCTCGCATATCTGTGGTTACTGGATCGAGGAGGTCTTCAAAGACCACCTCCTTTGGTTGCAGTACTTCGACTGCATTCTCATGTGACCCGAGTTTAGCCGGGGTCATCTAGAATCGCCACCGGTCCCATCGGGCTGAAGAAGAACCCGGGAACGGTTTCGCTGGGCCTGAACGATCGCCACCGCCAGGGCATCTGCAGCATCCGCTGGCCTGGGAGGCTCAGCCAACCCCAGAATCCTCTGGACCATCGCCTGCACCTGTTCCTTGCTGGCCCTGCCACTGCCGGTGACCCCCAATTTTACCACTGTTGCCGCCAGTTCCACCACTCTCAACTGTGCCAGGGAACAGGCCAGGATGCACACCGCTCGACCTTCCCCCGCAAGAAGTGCACTACGAGCGTTCTTGCCGTGAAACACCTCTTCCACCGCTGCCATATCTGGCTGATGGAGGGCAATCGCACGCTTCACCTCCTGATGGATCTGCAGCAACCTCTCCGGGTGTGGCAGGTCGGTCGAGGTGCGGAGGGAACCGTATTCGACCAGCGAAAATCCGGGGCCATCCACATCGATCACTCCCCAGCCCATCTTCGCCAATCCTGGATCGATCCCCAGAACTCGCAGAGGTTTCCGATCACTCATCCCTCTTGCCTTTCTCTCGGTAGAAGATCCGGACCGGCACTTCAGGAATATCGAGCAGTTCACGCAATTTGTTCTCCACTGCGCGTTTCAACTGAGGTGTGAAGAAATCGGGTTTATTGACGAACATCGCTATCGTGGGTGGCATCACATCGACCTGGGTCGCGTAGTAGATCTTCGGTTCCTTACCATGTTTCACCCTTGGCCTGGGTCCATTTCGAATCGACTCCACGGCACGATTCAAGACTCCAGTACCCACTCTGGTGACCGCCTGCTTCGCTAGAGATTGCACCAGAGAGATGCATCTCGTCACGTTGCGACCTTCCTTGGCAGTCATGAAGAGGACTGGCGCAAATCCGATTCCTGGCAATTTCAATGCGAGGTACTTCTCGTACTCCTCCATCGTGGTCCGGTCCTTGGCCAGGTCCCACTTGTTGACCGCGATGACGCAGGGTCGATGGCGATTCATCACTTCTCGGGCGATTCTCATGTCAAGCTGGGAAACTCCGTGGACCGCATCGATGAGAAAAACCACCACATCCGAGCGACCGATCGCCGCAAGAGTCCTCGCTTGAGCGTAGAATTCGACCGAATCCTTCAGCTTACCTCGCCGAAGCATCCCTGCGGTATCGATGGCAACGAATGAGATCCCGTCCTTTTCGAATCGAACGTCCACGGCATCCCTGGTGGTGCCAGCGATGTCACTAACGATCACTCGTTCCTCACCGATCAACGCGTTGATGAATGTCGATTTACCGGCATTGCGACGCCCTACGATGGAAATCTTCAATGCTGGTTTGGCAGTTTCGGTCTCACCGACCGGGATGTCCGCCACGAATCTCTCGATCAAATCAGATACACCATCGCCATGTTCCGCCGAGATTGGCCGGGGTTCACCGAGACCGAGCGCCCAGAATTCGGAGATGGAATCGACTTCCCGATCGGCCTCGCACTTGTTCACCACCAGGTGACACTTCTTCCCCAGTGGGCGGAGCCGATTGGCGACCTGCTCATCGAGAGAATGAAGTCCAGCCTTACCATCGACCAGCATCAAGATCAAATCCGCACTGGCGATCGCCACATCGATCTGGTGATGGATATCTGAATCGAGTGCCACTTCATCGGTGATTCCGATGCCGCCAGTGTCGATGATCTCGATGTTTCGATCGAGGATTTCCACCTCGACACTGATTCGATCCCGTGTCACTCCGGGACGATCATCGACGATGCTGACACGCCTGCGAGCCAGGCGATTGAGCAGCGTAGACTTCCCTACATTGGGTCTCCCCACGATAGCGATACGGGGCATCATCGGGATCCTCGAAACCAGTGCAGAAGTGTCACGACCGTTTTTCCATCGATAATCTCCCCGCTGGAGAGCAGTGATTCCAACTGTTCACGAGAACAGAAATGTACCTGAACCCACTCATCTTCATCGGTGTCCTGCCCCACAAATTCCAACTCTTCGGCCAGATAGATGTACATCCGCTCATCGCTGAAACCGACCGCTGGCAGGATGTCGAACATGTGCGTGATCTTACCCGCCTGGTACCCGGTTTCTTCACGGACTTCCCGTTTGGCACATTCAATTGGTTTCTCACCCTGGTCAATCAGTCCGGCAGGAATTTCCAGCAAGTTGTGGCCCAGTGCAGAACGGTGCTGCTCCACCAGCACGATACGACCATCGGGTAAGAGTGGCAGGATCACTGCAGCCCCGGGATGACGGATCACATCGCGATTCACGATGCGCCCGTCGGGCAGTCTTTCCTTCAGTTCATGCATCTGGTATCGAGTACCGGAGTAAGCCAGAGTTTCCTCAACGGCCACGAATCGAGGGTCGATACGACTCCCGCAACCTTTCTGATCGAGTTTTCCCGATGAAAAAGCAGGAAGCCCGGATCCAGATTCTGATGGGTCCATTTGAGCACACCATTTCTCGCTCCGGGTCCGACGATGGCGGAACCCCATGTTGGAGCCCCTTCAGTCTAGCGAATTGCTCCGGGGAAGTGGAGCGGATCCGGGTTCCTTACCCCTCAGGGCACTGGTGACATGAAATCGTGCCGCAAGCGCTCCGTCGGGCAGGCGAGCCTCGACCACGTCTTCCAGATCGACCCGGCCATGAGACTTCATTTCACTGCAGGCATGATCCAGTTGATCGGTATCGATGGCAAATCGAAGTTCCACGGATCGGCTTGCCGGTTGGACAAATTCTCCACGGATGGCACGACTCCAGCAGGTACTCGAGATCCCCTGGAGTGCCAAATATCGCCAGTAAAGGATGGGAAAGAACGGATCTGCCGCGCTGAAGAGAGCTCCCCCGAATGTGCTCCCCATCAAGTTGCGAGTCAGAATCGTCTTACGAACCCGGACCACAGCGAACTGGAATTCAGAATCGATCTCGGTGATCCGGATGCCCTGAAACAGGAATGGAGGCCAGAGATTCATCCACCACCGCATGCGGCTGGCGGGGGTCTGTTCATCGATCAACTGGACTCCAGTTCCTCTTCCAATCCTCGAACTCGAAGTGCCACCATCAAGCACGAAATGTCGGACGGGCTCACTCCTGCGATCCGTTGAGCGGAAGCCACGGTATCCGGTTTCAGGCGATTCAGCCAATCTCTCGCTTCATTTCGCAGCCCTGGGATGGTGTCGTAGTTGAGGTCTGCAGGGAGAGACCATTGCTCCTGGCGACGCATCCTCGCGACCTCGCCCTGTTGTCGTTCGATGTAAGATTCATATCGAACGGCGACTCGAACCTGATCACGGAGTCGGACGTCGAGATCCCAGTTCTCGACGCCGGGAACCGCTTCGATGAGTCCGCTCCAGGTCGCTCCCGGGATTCTCATCATCTCATGCAAGGTGCGAGTGCCATGCCGTTCCCGATGAAGGCGGCTGACAGTTTCGGTGATCTGTTGTTGATCTCTGCGAACTCGATCCGCCTGCTCCTGGCTGATCAACCCCAGCATCTCGCCCTTCTCCGCCAACCTCAGATCGGCGTTGTCATGGCGCAGCATCAATCGGAACTCAGCCCTGGAGGTGAACATCCGGTACGGTTCACGAGGGTCGCAACGAACCAGATCATCTGCCAGTACGCCGATGTACGCTTCATCTCTCCCGAGGATCAGGGGCGGTTGATTCGCCAGGTCGAGCGCCGCATTGACCCCTGCCAGGAATCCTTGTGCGGCGGCCTCCTCGTAACCACTGGTTCCACAGATCTGGCCCGCCAGGTAGAGGCCGGAGAGCGCCTGACATTCAAAGGTACGGGCGATCTGATGAGGGGGAAAAAAGTCATACTCCACGGCATATCCGTGGCGCAGGAAGCGTGCCTTCTTCAGTCCTGGAATCCTCGCCACCAACTGCTCCTGCGCCTCGGCAGGCAAACTGGTGGAGATCCCGTTGACGTAGATCGAAGGGGTTTGCAGTCCTTCTCGCTCGAGGTGAACCACGTGTCCCTGCCGATCGGGGAACCGAACCACCTTGTCCTCGATGGATGGACAGTATCTGGGCCCCACACCCTCGATCTGTCCCGAGAAAATCGGACTGCGATGAAGGTACTCACGAATCACATCGTGAACCGATTCATCGGTGCGAGTGGTATGGCAGTTCATCCATTCCCGCTCGGGCAACTGCTTCCAGTGACTGAAGCCTTGAGGATTTGCATCCGGATGTTGCACCTCTAACTGGGACCAGTCGATCGATGATCCATCGAGTCTCGGTGGAGTTCCGGTCTTGAGCCTTCCCGTCTCCAGCCCCAGCCCCCCCAGCGCTCCGGTCAGTTGCCGGACGGTTCCCTCGCCGATCCGTCCTCCCTCCGACTGGGTTTCACCGATATGCATCACCGCTCGCAGGAAGGTACCGTTGGTCAGGATCACCTTGCGAGAGGTCACCGTCGCCCCATCCTCCAGCTGGACACCTGCCGCCACACCGTCGACGATGTGAATGTCCTCCACCGAACCCTCGACCACTCTCAAGTGCGGCTGGACGGAAATCAGTCGCCGCATCTCTCTCGAATAGAGATCCTTATCGACCTGGGCTCGCAACGACTGGACAGCCTCACCCTTGGATGTGTTGAGCATCCTGTAGTGGAGACCGGCGACGTCTGCCACCTGTGCCTGAACCCCTCCGAGAGCATCGATCTCTCGAGTCAACTGCCCCTTGCCGATGCCTCCGATGGCAGGATTACAGGAGAGAGCTCCTATGGTGTCCTCGCTCAAGGTGACGAGAATCGTCTCGCGACCGAGCCGTGCCGCCGCAAGCGCCGCTTCGCAGCCGGCGTGCCCACCTCCGACCACGATCACTTCTGCATCTACATCTCTCATGCGGAATTTTCTCGCTGGTAAAATAATCCCTCAAGGCGCTCGAAGTAGTGTGGATCCGATTTAGAGACGCAATCGGCGTCCAGTACCCGGGTCCCCTCCACCTTCAAGGCCAGCAGGGAAAACGCCATCGCCATCCGGTGATCCCTCGCTGGATCCAGATCCGCCGCGACCAGATCGACCCCATCGCTGCCGACCACCCGCAACAGATCTCCGCGAACCTCTGCGCGGATCCCCATCGCCTTCATTCCACGGCACAGCACCATCAGCCGATCCGTTTCCTTGACCCGAAGATGGGAGACCCCGGAAAAGATCGATTCACCTCGAGCAAATGCTGCCACCACCGCCACCGCGGGAACCAGGTCGGGGGTTCCCTCCATGTTTCTTGAAATCGCCTTCACGGCTGGGCCATGAACCCGAATAGATCGTTCACCGATCTCCACCGGACACCCCATCTCGGACAGGATCTCGCCGATCACCCGGTCCCCTTGCAGCGATCGGGTTCCAACGCCTTCGACCGTAACATCGCCGGAAACGAGCGCTGCCGCACAGAGCGGAAATGCCGCGGATGATGCATCCGCCTCGACTTCGATTCTGCCCGATCGCAACTCCGAAGCGGTCATCACTGTGATCTCTCTCGGTTGCGTTCCCACCTTCACGCCGAAGGCGCGCAAGACTGCGGCGGTCAGATCGATGTACGGTCGGGAATAGATGGGCCCCACCAGTCGAAGAATCAGCCCGGCGGGAAGGTGCGGAGCGATCAGCATCAGAGCACTGGCAAACTGACTCGAAACTGCCGCCTGCAGAACGACCCGTCCCCCCTCCATCGATCCTCCTCGGATACAAACAGGAGGACCTTCTCCTTCACAATCGATGTCGCAACCCAGATCTCGTAGAGCCTGGACCAGCGGTAAAATCGGACGATGAGAAACCCCATCGATGTGAGTTTCCTCGCCACGCAACGCCAGCAGCGCCGTCAGAAATCGCATCCCGGTGCCATTGGCTCCGACATCGATGCGACCGGCACCGGCGGGGAATCGACCGGCACAACCGACGATCTTCAGCGGCCCCGGTAACTGTCCTGAGATCTCAAATCCCAGATCGATCAACGCTGCGAGATAGATCTCAAGGTCATCATTCTTCGGTGCGCCGATCACCTGGCTCTCACCGTCGGCCAGCAGTGCCGAGAAGATCACCCTTTGAGCTACCGACTTGGATCCGGCCGTACGCACCTGACCCCGTAGCGAGACGCGATGGTCAACACTCCAGATTCGAGCTGTAGATTCGCTGTTCATTGCAGGATCATACACCCAACACTGACCCACGGCATCGAGACACGCAGGGTTGCACAGCAGTAGATCCCTCTCCATCCTGCGTAGCGTCGACCCGTGGGGTCTAGGAGGAGCCTGAATTGATCAGAATCCAGCTGTTGATCTTCATCTCGTGGTGGTCCTGTTCATTGGCTTGTGCCCAGATCCAATCGCCGGAAGAGTGGCTCGAGCGTCCTCCCGGCACCGACTTTGAGCTGGCCGATTGGAACACCATCGGCGGCTGGTTCGACCACCTCGGCCAACAGCATCCGGCGGTTTCCACCTCCCAGGTAGGGACCTCCACCGAGGGCAGACCCTTTCGTCTCTGCGTCATCTCGTCGCCAGAAAACCTGCAACGGCTCCCGTCGATCCAGGCGATGAGCCAGAGAATCGCAGATCCACGGGGTCTTTCTCCACAGGCGGCGGAAGCGTTACTCGATCAGGCGGTCCCCATCGTCTTCGTCTCCTGCAACATGCATTCGACCGAGATCGCCGCTGCCGAGATGTCGATGACGCTGGCCTGGGAACTCGCCACCTCCGAAGCCCAACCGTGGGCCAGCGTCCGCGACAAGGTAGTGACCGTCATCATTCCCACCGTCAATCCAGACGGACTCGACCGGGTCGTCAACTGGTACCACAAGATCGTCGAAACTCCCTACGAGGGAGCATCGCTACCGGAACTTTACCAGTGGTACGCAGGACACGATAACAATCGTGACTGGTTCGCTCTGTCGCTGGAGGAGACCAAGATCGTCACCCGACTCCTTTACACCCAGTGGTTTCCGACCATCTACTGGGACGTTCACCAGCAGGGCTCACGGAGGGAGCGGATGTTCGTTCCCCCCTTCCGCGACCCACTCAATCCAAACCTGCACCCCATCACCATCGCCGGAATCGGAGCCCTCGGGTCGCGGGCGATGCTCGACCTGACCTCCTGGGGATTCAAGGGAATCTCCTCGGGAGTGACCTATGACATGTGGTGGAGCGGCGGCAATCGCAACGTGCCGGTGCGTCACAACATCATCGGATTGCTGTCGGAAGCGGCCTCCGCCAACCTCGCGAGTCCCATCTGGATCTCCCCCACGAGCCTCTCGGCACCCAGTGGCATCGAGACCGGCTATGCCCCATCCAATCGCTTTCCGGCACCATGGCCCGGCGGCTGGTGGCGTGTCGGAGACATCCACCGCTACGAGATCGCCCTCGCCCGATCACTGCTGGGGAGCGTCGCACGGGAGCCGAGATCGTGGCTCCAGAACTCCCTCCGAGTGGCGCGTGATGTGATTCGCCGTGGTCGGGACGAGGCCCCACGCGGCTGGTTGATCCCGCGCCAGCAGCGCGACCCCGATGCCCTGCTACGACTGCTGGAAATCCTTCAAGCCCAGGGGATCGAGGTGATGGAAGCCACCGATGAGTTTCAAGCGGATGGTCGCCCATACCCCAAGGGAACCCTGGTCCTGCACAGGGAGCAACCGTACGGTTCCTTCCTCAAGGATCTCTTCGAAGTACAGCGATATCCGGACGGACCGGCACCGTATGACGTCGCCGGCTGGACCCTTCCCCTGCTGTTCGGAATCCGCCGGGTCGAGGTGCTGGAGAAGATCACCGTGGAAGCGACAGCGGTGGAGGATCAGCAGGCGGTGGTGGCTCGCCACTCGGTGGCCGAGGCGGATCGACTGGTCCAGTTGATCGATAAGAAGTCCGATAAAAGGGTCGTAGTGCAGCAGATCTCGGCCACCGATACCTCTCGGATTCCGGAACTCTTCAAGGCCCGGGAAGCCGGCGCCAGAATCTACAGCCAGAGAGATGGATCGTGGGGAATCGAGCGGAAGGATCTCGAACCCTCCAGTTCGATGGATGAGTTCAAGGCGCGCGAACTGCCGGGTAGCCGCATCGGAGTCTATGCACCTTGGAGTGCCAGCATGGACGAGGGTTGGCTGCGCTGGGTACTCGACCATTACCAGGTACCGTTTCAGCGCGTCCGAAATGAGCAGATCCGAGCCGGTGCCCTGTCGGAGATCATCGACGTGCTGGTGATCGCCGACATCCGCCAGAGTACCATCGAGAAGGGACGGACATCCGGAAGTGTGTTCCCGGAACTGGCCGGCGGCCTGTCGCCAGAGGGTGTCATCGCCATCGAGGAATTTGTTCGAGGTGGCGGACGACTGATCTGTACCGGGAAGTCATCCTCATTCGCCATCAACCTGTTCGATCTTCCACTCGTCTCGGCTCAGCCGGAGGATTCAGCGGAGCAGTTCCAGTGTCCAGGGTCGATCGTGCGAACCGTTCCCGTCGGCGATACCCCCTGGACCGCCGGATTGCCCGACTCCACTGCCATCTTCTTCTCCCGCTCGCTGGCATGGCGAGATGAGGTCAGGGAGGACGAGGAGACATCGGTGAAACACTTGCTCCAGTTCCCCCACCAGCAGATCCTGCTGTCGGGATGGGCCAAGAACGAGAAGGTGCTGGCGGGTGCAACCGCCTGGGCGACCTCAAAGGTCGGCAAGGGTCGGGTCCACCTGTTCGGCTTTCGACCTCACTACCGATCGTGGAGCCACGGCACCTTTGGCCTGTTACTCCGGGCCATCCTGCTGCCCTGAAATGGAGCCGATTCACCATGAGTCCACCGGAAAAGTCAGGGGATCATCTGCGATTCCATGCCCTGGATGGACTTCGAGCGATGATGATGTTGCTGGGGCTGGTCCTCCATGCCGCCTGCAACTACCAGGATTCTCCGCCCACTGAAGCCTGGTCCTTCCGGGCTACAGAAACCAGTTCATTTTTTACCCTCCTGGTACTCTTCATCCATGCCTGGAGAATGCCCATATTCATGCTGCTTGCAGGGTTCTTCTCGGCACTGCTGGTCGATCGGCGAGGCCAGCACAGTTTCCTCGGCAATCGGATGTCTCGGCTGGCATTACCTCTGATCCTGTTCCTACCGGTGATCTTGCCTCTGACCACATCCGGATTCGCATTCTCCGTGAGCCAGATGCCGGTCGAGGGATTGGGAGGTTTCTTCCAGAAGAGTGGTGGCAGTTGGACCGACCTGTTCCCCCCCATCACGATTCACATGTGGTTCATCTACTACCTCGTCCTCTACTGCTCCCTCGCCTACCTGTGGATTCACGGCTCGACCCTGCTGCTTCCGCAGAGGATTCGCGATCTTCCTCGCAGGTGCATCGAGATCCTCATGCGCTGGCCAGGTGGAACTCTCCTCCTGTCAATTCCACTGATCTGGACCCTCAAAGGAACCGCGGGGTTACTCTCCACCGGAATCGGATTCATCCCCGAGTCCAGCTCCTTCTTTAGTTACGGATTCCTCTACTTCTGTGGCTGGGCACTGTGGAATCAACGACAACTCCTCGAAGGACTGCGCAACTGGCCAGCCACGCTGCTATCGCTGGGATTGACGATAATCCTGTTCCTACCGTGGCTGGAGTTCTTCCTCCATGCGGTCGGGTTGCCAGCGGGAGCGCTGATCCAGTCCCTAGAAACACTCGCTGGAGTCGAACAGTTCGAACCATCAACGATCCAGTGGATCGGCGCTACTCTCTCCGCTCTGATGATGTGGAACGCCATCTGGGGCTTCACCGGGCTGTTACTGTTGACCACCGATCGCAACATCCCGCTGATTCGATACATCGTCGATGGCTCTTATTGGGTCTACCTGGTTCATCTTCCCTTCTGCATCTGGATCCCGGGGCTGCTCTTTGATCTCGACCTGGGCGCTGCGGGGGCGTTGTGGAAGTTCTTCATCACGCTACTGGCAACCACTATCATCGGGTTCGTCAGTTACGAATGGTGTGTCAGGAACAGTCCCATCGGAGAGATCCTCAACGGAAGAAGATGGCCTCGGGCACTGGGCAGGGCGCTCAGGAATCGTCCGCTTGTCGAAGTCGAGAATCACTCCAGCGGATGACCCCGATTCTGTCATCAGGTGGTAAAATGCACTCTCAGTGTCATCGATCCGCTCCAATTCTGGACCATCCCCTTCGGAGGCTTCATGCTTGCCATGATCTGTTCCTGCATGTTGGCTCTCTGTGCTGGTGATGAACCGGCGATTGCGCCGCTGATTCCACAATGGGAGCAACAACGAGGAGTTCCACCGATCCGCTGGGCTGGAAGTCGGCTCGATGAGGCGCGCCAGGAGGCACAAGATCGAAAGGTACCCATCCTTCTCTGGGTCATACGCGATGGCGACCCCGCTTCGCAATCTTGGGTCGACCAGAGACTGATCGATCCAGATTTCATCTCGACCCTCGAGAGAGAATCTGTGCCCGCCATCGTCTGTCTGGCAGCGATCGATGGACCACGTCATTCACCAGAACGAGTTCGAGATGACGAAAAGAGTCCACCCCGAACTCGCTGCCCTATCCTGCGATCTTGCGGCTGCCAGGGGCACCTCGGTAGTGAGCCACTGTTGAAGGACATCGAGTTGCCCCATTTGTTTCCCGCGGCATTCCTGATTTCCTCTTCTGGAATAGTCACTGCAGTCCCTCAGGAGATCCCCTTCCAGGGAACCGATGGATTAATTCTGTACCTCTATGGCCAACAACAAGGAAAACGATCGACACGATTGAATCTGGAGTTTCTGAAGATCAGGCTCGAACGCGCGCGAACCTGTTTCGAGTCGAGGGAGATCAAATTGGGTCGGCTGGAACTGGTGCACATCGAAAGCCAGCTCGATCAGTTCGGCCCACAGATCCGATCCGATTGGGAAAAGGCGTGCCAGCCATATCTGGCTTACGGCAAGCAGATGTTGCGACAGGCAAAAAGGATCGGCAGGACGGATGCCAACCGACGGTTGCTGATGCTCAAGAGGTTGGTACAAGAACTGGAAGGGTTACCCCCTGCCACCACGGCTCAGCGCTACATCGACCAGGCTCTCCCCAACTAGAACATTCCCAGCTGCAGACGAGCCCCCTCGGTCATCCGATCCTTGGTCCAGGGAGGATCCCAGACCACGCCCACCTTGCATTGCTCGACCGACTCGATCGCAGCAATCTTTCCTTCCACTTCACCCGGAAGGGTACCTGCAACCGGGCAAGCCGGAGAGGTCAAGGTCATGTCCACATCGACGATCTGATCCTCGATATCGATGCGGTAGATCAGTCCCAGCTCGTAGATGTTGACGGGGATTTCCGGATCGAAGCAGGATTCGATCGCTTTCACGACCTGATCTTCCAGAGTTCCCTCTTCACCCTGTAAACCGGCAACACGTGGCTCGCTGTGGGCTGCTTCGTTGCTCTGCGGATCCCGCTCGGCTGCGGCGTCACGGTTTCCTTGTGAATCCATCATTCTGTACTGACCTCTTCCTCGACCCCGCTCAGCGCCTGGATCAATGTATGCCATGCCAGGGTTGCACATTTGACCCGGGCGGGGTATTGCCGGACTCCACTAAAAACTGCCAACTTTCCCAGACCTTCACCGGCAGGAACATCTCCCTGCCCCGCAACCATCTGGCGAAAACTGGCAAAAATCTCCCGCACCGCTTCTTCGCTGCGTCCCTTCAGAACACCGGTGAGGATCGAAGCCGAAGCAGTGGAAATGGCACAGCCCGAACCTTCAAAGCAAATATCTTCCAACACCCCATCTGTAGTTCGAAGGATATGCATCTCCACATCATCTCCACACAAGGGGTTATGCCCCTTGGCCGACAGGTTGTGCTTTTCCTTCGGACCAAAGTTCCTCGGAGACCTGGAATGGTCGAGAATCATCTCCTGATAAAGTTCACGAATGTCATTCAATTGAAGACCTCCTGGACGCTTTCGATGGCTGCCACCAGTGCGTCGATGTCATCCAATGTGTTGTAGATGGCAAAGGAGGCGCGAATCGTTGCAGCGACTCCGAATCTACTCATCAGGGGCATGGCACAATGGTGGCCCGCTCGAATAGCGACTCCCTGCTGATCCATGATGGTTCCCGCATCGTGAGGGTGAATCCGATCCAGAACGAACGAAACCACCGAGATCCGATTTTCCGGTCGCCCGATGATGGTCAATCCATCCAACTGATCGAGCCTGGTGACGGTCTTCTCCAGTAGTTGCTGCTCATGGGGCTGGATCGTCTCGAAGCCGACCTCCTGGATGAAATCTACCGCAGCACCGAGCCCGATGACTCCGGCAATATGTGGAGTTCCTGCCTCGAACTTCCATGGAACATCGGCAAAGGTCGAGTTCTCGAAGGTCACGGTACGGATCATGTCCCCGCCCCCTTGCCAGGGACTCATCTGATCGAGCAGTTCCTTTCTCCCCCACAGAACGCCGGTCCCGGTCGGTCCGTACATCTTGTGTGCACTGAAGGCGAGAAAATCACAACCGAGTTGCTCCACATCGATCGGCAGGTGGGAAATCGCCTGAGCGGAATCGATCATGGTGATCGCACCCTTCTCACGAGCGACCGCTATCACATTCTGGATGTCATGCATCGTTCCGACGGCATTGGACACGTGCCCGATCGAGACCACCTTGGTTCGATCAGTGATCAAGGACTGCAAATCATCGAGAATCAAATCTCCATCATCGGTGCATGGGATGATCACCAGCTTTGCGCCCTGCTCTTCGCACAGCATCTGCCAGGGGACGATGTTGGCATGGTGCTCCATCGTACTGATCAGCACCTGATCTCCGCTACTCACTCGATCTCTACCGATGGTCCGAGCGACCAGGTTGATCGCTTCCGTGGTTCCGCTGGTGAAGATCACACCGTGGGGATCGGGTGCATGGATGAATTGTGCGACCTTGGCTCGAACCGCCTCATAGCGAATCGTCGCCCTCTCGCTGAGGGTATGGACACCGCGGTGCACATTGGAACAGTCCTCCTGGTAGAAGGACTCCACCGCTTGCAGCACCTGGGTCGGCTTCTGAGTCGTGGCAGCACTGTCGAGATAGACCAGCGGATTCCCATGGATCTCCTGCTGCAGACAGGGGAATCTTCTCCGGATCGGATCCAAGTGAGAGAAGGATGGACAGGACTCGTTGGTCTGAGGAGTTCGATTCATTCGTGGTCAGTTCCTTGAGGATCGATCGACTGCTGGATCTCATCTGCGATAAAATCACTCAACTGTCGATCTTCCAGCCCGTGAAACACTACCGATGTAAATGCTCGAACCAAGATCTTCCGGGCCTCATCGGGCGAGACTCCCCTCGATCGAAGGTAGAAGATGGCATCCTCGTCCAGTGCACCGATGGTTGCCCCATGGGTGCACTTCACGTCGTCGGCATAGATTTCTAACCGAGGCCGGGTATCCGCTTCTGCTCCTTCTGACAACAAGATGGTGTCATTCGATTGCTTTGCGTCGGTGCGCTGAGCATCCGGATGGACATGAATCATGCCGCTGAAAACACCGCGCGCCTGATCACTCAGGACCCCACGATAAATCTCTTTACTGGTGCAATCTTCTACCTTGTGATCGATGGTGGTGTGGTGGTCGAGGTGATTCTTGCCACGTCCTGCATACGCTCCCAGCAGGTCGCAGTGGCAACCGGTTCCCTCGTGACTCACATGCAGTTCATTTCGAATCAGTTCTCCGCCTGAGGAACAGAACAGATCCTCAAAGCGTGAGTCCTGTTGCTGAACCACTCGGGTTCCATGATAGATCGAAGCGCACTCCGGACGAAAAGCGCGAACCCGTTTCAAGATGGACCGTGGATCGAGACCGACCCCCCAGCGTAGATTGCCAAGAACTTCCCCTACCGATCGGATCTCCTCGACCAGTTGCAATTGAGCCCCAGCGGCAAGTTGGATCAAGCCGGTCACATGTGCCGATCCCGCTCGAGCCTGTCCATCGAGGACATGCAGGATGTGAATCGGTGCATCGATCTTGGCTCCTTCTTCCACCACTTCGATGTGCACTCCGTCATCCAGCAAGGCATCGGAGAGATCGTGAAAAGGATGCGAGTCCTGAGTCCAGTACAGATCGAGCAGAGACGCCAGTTGGTCCGGATCGGAGTGTCTCAGCTGGGCGAGAGATTGAACTCGGATCGCGGAAGGCAATCGACTCAGATCTGAAAGATCAGCCCGGAACTCACCATTGACGATCACCACCTTGGCCAGCATGTCGCCCGGAAGATCGGGGCAGAACGGAATCTCCTGAGAACTCTCCAGCAGTGGTGCACAGGGTCCAGCGGCGAGGCGCGAAAGGGGCGTGTATCGCCACTCCTCGTGCTTGCGCCCGGGGAATCGATGCTGCTCGAACTGTTCCAGCGCTCGCTGCCGTCGCCTCTTCAGTTCAGTGCCCTGATCATCGAAGGTCAGGCTGCTAGTTTGTACCTGTTTACTCCAGGTTTCCGCCACCACGTCACCTCCTAGGCGTTGTTCCCGGCCCTGGCGTCATCCGCCTGGAGCCATGAGTAGCCTTCTTTTTCCAATTCCAGTGCCAACGACTTGTCTCCTGATCGAACGATCTTCCCTTCAGAAAGAACATGAACCTGGTCGGGAACGATGTAATCGAGGAGGCGCTGGTAATGAGTGACGACGATGATCGCCCTCTCTTGCTTGCGCAGTTTGTTGACCCCTTCAGCAACGATACGAAGGGCATCGATATCCAACCCGGAGTCCGTCTCATCGAGGATCGCAAGAGTCGGATCGAGAACCGCCATCTGAAGGATTTCGTTTCTCTTCTTTTCACCACCACTGAATCCGTCATTGACGGATCGATGGAGCAACTTCTCATCCATCCCGACGAGATCCATCCTGGATCTCACCAGTTCGAGGAAGTCCACCGCGTCGATCTCCGATTCTTCACGGTATCGACGAATCGCGTTCAAAGCAGATCGTAAGAAGTAAGCATTTGAAATCCCTGGAATCGAGACTGGATACTGAAATGCCAGAAAGATACCCTCACAGGCACGCTCTTCCGCAGAGAGTTCCAGCAAGTCGATCCCGTTGTACTGAACAGTTCCCGCATCCACCAAATATTCTTCTCGACCAGCGAGCACGTTTGCGAGCGTGCTCTTGCCTGATCCGTTCGGTCCCATGATGGCGTGCACTTCCCCCGCCTTCACTTCGAGGTCGATTCCCCTGAGGATCTCGGTCCCCTCGACGGAGGCGCAAAGGCCATGTATCTCGAGCATGCTGTTTTCCTTCTTCCCTGACATCTAACCGACACTCCCCTCGAGGCTCACCGCGAGTAATTTCTGTGCTTCCACTGCGAACTCCATCGGTAGTTCACTGAATACTTCCTTGCAGAATCCATTGACGATCATCGAGACCGCGTCCTCGGTCGATATTCCTCTTTGGTTGCAGTAAAAGATCTGATCTTCGCCAATTTTCGATGTTGTCGCTTCATGCTCCACCTTGGCGGTCGGATTTCGAACCTCGATGTAAGGGAAGGTATGTGCTCCGCAGCGATCCCCTAGCAACATCGAGTCGCATTGAGAAAAGTTCCTCGCGTCAGTGGCGCCCTTCTTCACATCGACCAGACCACGGTATGTGTTCTGTCCACGACCCGCGCTGATACCCTTCGAGATGATGGTGCTACTGGTCGACTTGCCGATGTGAATCATCTTGGTCCCGGTATCGGCTTGCTGCATGTTGTTGGTGAGGGCTACAGAGTAGAACTCTCCCACCGATTCATCTCCCAGCAATACACAGGATGGGTACTTCCAGGTCACCGCCGATCCTGTTTCGACCTGGGTCCACGAGATCTTCGAACGTTTCCCCTTGCACAGCCCTCGCTTGGTCACGAAGTTGTAGATTCCGCCCACCCCATCCGCATCTCCGGGGTACCAGTTCTGCACCGTCGAGTACTTGATGGTCGCACCCTCGAGTGCAACCAGTTCCACCACTGCGGCGTGGAGCTGGTTCTCATCTCGCATCGGAGCAGTACAACCCTCGAGGTAGGAGACGGTGGACTGATCGTCTGCAATGATCAGGGTTCTCTCGAACTGCCCCGTTCCTGCAGCATTGATCCGGAAATAGGTGGAAAGTTCCATCGGACAGCGGACCCCGGCGGGGATGTAACAGAAGGACCCATCGGAAAAGACCGCAGCATTGAGCGCCGCGAAGAAGTTATCGGTGTACGGCACCACTGATCCCAGATACTGGCGGATCAGATCGGGATGCTCCTTCACAGCTTCCGAGAAGGAACCGAAGATGATGCCCAGTTCTGCGAGTTTGTCGCTGAAGGTCGTGGCGACCGAGACGCTATCGAATACAGCATCTACTGCGACTCCGCTCAGCCTCTTCTGCTCATCGAGTGAGATTCCGAGCTTTTCAAAGGTCTCGAGCAGTTCAGGATCGACTTCATCGAGGCTATCGAGAGTCTTCTTCGGCTTGGGAGCACTGTAGTAGATGATCTTCTGGTAATCGATGGTGTTTCGTTCGACCTTGGGCCAAGAGGGTTCCTCCATCGTCAGCCAATGGCGGAATGCCTTGAGTCGATATTCCAGCAACCAGTCCGGTTCACCCTTGCGTTTCGAGATCTGATGAATCGTCGACTCGTCGAGGCCGGGTGGAAGGGAATCCGATTCCACATCGGTCACGAAGCCAAACTCGTATTCACGATCAGCGAACTCTCTCAGTTCATCGGCTTCAGTCATCCGTCTCCTCCTGGAAATCCTTGCTCTGCGCAGAGACCGCGGCGAGTTGTACTCCTCCGGGTACGGCCATCTGGTCGAGTGTGATGCACTCGAGTGCTACTCGGATCCTGTCGTTGATGAATTTCCAGTTCGAACTGAGTGGGCAGAGGGATCCGATGCCACATTCTCCCGGGCCGGTATCCACACATTCCGTCAGGGAAATGGGCCCATTCAAAGCCTCGATCATCTGCTGCACGGTGATCAAGTGGGGATCCCTCGCGAGGCGATATCCTCCCCGGGCACCGCGCCGCGATTCGAGCAGATTGCCACGCACCAGCGCCTTGAGAATCTTGCTCACGTTGGGCAGAGCGAGGCCAGTCAAGGTCGAGATCTCGGGCGCAGAATAGACCAGCTTGTACCCCTCACCACTCTCCAGACGCTTGGCCATCGAGGTCAGGATGAAGACCCCATAATCGGTTTGTCTTGTGATCTTGAAGATCGGATCCCCCTTCCCTCTGCGGGAGCGAATCGATGGGTATTGACGGCCCAAGCCCAGGCATGGGTCCAGATACAGATCCTACGAATCAGGACCAAAAATGTACTCTTTATTAGTTTCACCCGATTGTGCAGGTTCGTCAAGCAATCCTGACCCGCTTCTCGGCTCCGGTGGTGACCCATCTTGCCAGGCCCTACACTCTCCCTGATCAACAGGACTCCCGGTCCCCGGGAAAAGAGGAGAAGAGTGTAGTGGAAGTGAAAGAGCCCCCGGAAGAACCTGACGCCCTGCCCCAGGCCGATCCCGGAATCGTCTCCGATCTGTACCAGTTGGCGAAACCGAGACTCTCGTTGCTGGTGGTGATCACCGCAGCTCTCGGCGTCGGCGCTGCATGGCCCTTCACCGGGGAATATACCAGAGCCCTCACCACTCCCGAAATACTCGACCGCATCCTGCAGATGCTCGGACTGTCGGCGGGAACCGCATTGCTCGCGGCTGGGGCCAATGCTCTCAATCAATTCTGGGAACGGAAATCCGATCGATTGATGAAACGTACTGCCCATCGAGCGACAGCCACGGGTCGGATCGGCGGAGGTGTGATCTTCGTCTACAGCGTCGTGACCGGAGTGAGCGGAACTGCGCTACTGTATCTGGCAGGGAATCGACTCGCCGCCATCCTTGGAGTCTGCAGCCTGATTCTCTACGTGCTGATCTACACACCACTGAAGAAGCGTACATCTCTCAATACCCTGATCGGTGCGATACCCGGCGCGCTTCCTCCACTGATCGGGTGGTGCGGAGCGGGCGCTCCCTGGTTCCATCCGGTGGGGCTGTCCCTCTTCGGCATCCTGTTCGCCTGGCAAATCCCCCACTTCCTGGCGATCGCCTGGATGTACCGCGATGAATATGAAAAGGCCGGATTCCTGATGCTACCGGTGATCGACCCCGAGGGGCACCGTACCTCCCGAGCCGCCCTGACGTGGTCGCTCTTCCTCTGTGCGGTGAGCCTGATACCGGTGTTGTCCGGCGCCGCAGGGGTGATTTACCTGGGGATCGCCGTGGCACTGGGTGCCTTCATGACCACCCGTGCTCTGGCACTGGCGAATCAGCGCGATCGGGTCTCGGCTCGTCGACTCTTCTTTGCCAGCATCATCTACCTCCCCATCGTGCTCGGAGCTCTGGTTGCGAATCCGAGCCTGCGCGGATGACCGATTCTCGCCCCTCCCCCGCTCCGTCGCTGAGACCTCCCTTGTGGTTACTGGGGCTCTTGTTTCTGCTCTGTGGTGCGGTACTCGCCTGGCGGATCCCTCCGCTGCTGAAATCGATCGAGGAGCGAGAACGACTCGGTCCAGACGCTTTCATCACCAATGGCTTCCAGCTGTCCGATTCACTTCGTTCCGATCCAACCCTGGTGCGATTTGGAGCTCCAGAGGAAGTGATTCCCATCGACACCCCACCCATCTGGGACGTGAATAAAGTCGATGATCTGGCGACAAATTTCAGAACCCGATTCCTCATCCCTTCCAGCGAAGTGATCGGAGTCTTCATCGATGGGAAACCCCGAGCTTATCCATTGAGAATCTTGCAGTGGCATGAGGTGATCAATGACACTCTCGGTGAGGTGCCGATCTGTGTCATCTATCATCCACTCTCCGAGACCAGCACCGTGTTTCAGCGACCGCTGGTGGCGCCGCAGGAGCCTCTCGTCTTTGGCTCGAGTGGATTGCTGGTCGATTGCTGCCTGTTGATCCACGATCGTCTCGGCATCGGGCGTCGCCGCGAGGAGAGTTTGTGGAGCCCCACCGATGGCGAGGCGATCTCAGGACCTCGCATCGGGGAGCCGCTGCAACTGGTCCCGTTCCTGCTGACCAGCTGGAAGATCTGGAAAGAGAAACATCCCGACACGGAGGTGGTCGGAATGGTCGAGAGTCACCGTCGCTACTACAAGAAGGAACCGTACAGCCCCTATCGGCTGATGGATCGTCCCCGCTATCCGTACCAACCTCAACCGCCGGAGGGGTCACGTGCCAACCTCTCGCGGGTCATTGTCACGCGACAATCATCACTCTGGGTGGCACAGGTCTCGCGCAGCGCAATTGCAGAACTACCGGTCGATTCGACCCCGTTCCCCCATGTGGTGACCGCCTGGTTCGCCGTCCATGCGCGGCAACTGGAACAGCAGTAGCGCTAGGCCAACCACAGCATGAAGGCGAAGAGCCCGATCCAGATGGCGTCGAGGAAGTGCCAGTACTGGTTCACCAGCCGCACCTGCTCACAATGAAGACTCCAGTAACCGCCCAGCATGGCATGGATCGTGACATAACCCTGAAAGATCAATCCACCGGCGATGTGAAGGGCGTGCAAAAGGCCCACGGCGAAGATGCTCCAGCCGTGCAGGCTGGTGGAAGCACTGAACGACTGAGCCTCCCCTGAGTGGAGCATCCGGGTCCAGACCCGTTCCTGGAGGTACAAGAACAGGAAACCCAGGAGCAACACCAGCACCATGCTGCCGATGAAGATGCGCATCCGATCTCTCCGCACCGCCATCCAACCAACCTGCGAGACCACGCTGACCAGCACCATCACTGCGGTACTGAGCCACGCCAGATCGGGGATCCTCGGTGCATTCTCACCCCAGGCGGGATTCTGGCTGCGTACGATCACGATGGCGATGATGGTGGCGATGAACAGGACCGCCAGCGACAGCAGAAACAGGTTCATACCCATCCGTGCGATCTCGGGGGCTGGCTCGGGCTGGAATCCCTCGCCACCTTTTCCCGCGCCACCTTGCCCCGTCTTGGAACGATCCGAGGTCATGAGGTCACCGGACTAGCCCTGTGGAGAACCGTACTGGGTCGTCTGGATCTGCTGGAAAGGATCATCGAGGATCACCTCCTTGTATTCACCGGTGTCGAGCAAGGCAAATCCGAGGAACAGTCCCAGCAAGAAAAGGGACCCGACGAAGATCACCGCATTGAAGGGGCGATCCCAGCGCAGGTGCATGAAGTAAAGCGCCACCAGGGATGCCTTGAGGGTGGCCACTCCCATCGCCACGACCACGTTCATTCCTCCCAGATCGATGTAGGAGACCGCCACTGTGG
>DUAN01000227.1 GCA_012960845.1 Planctomycetota bacterium
CGAGCACGACTACTCAAGATCATCGGCGAGGAGCTCATCAGTGATGAGGTCGTCGCCATCATTGAGCTGGTCAAGAACGCCTACGATGCTGATGCTTCGCGTGTCACCGTTGACTTTCTTCGCACGGATGAAAACGATGCAGCCATCGAGATCAGAGACGACGGTCACGGAATGAACCTGAACCAGCTCCTCGAAGGTTGGATGCATCCTGCAGGAAGCAGCAAGCGTGGTGCTGGCCCCCGCAGGACCGGGAAAGGTCGTAGGTTACTCGGAGAAAAGGGGGTGGGCAGATTCGCTGCAGACAAGCTGGGCAGGCGACTCGAAATCGTCTCTCGGGCCACTCGCTGCAAGGAAATCGCAGCATCCTTCAACTGGGACCTCTTCGATGACGAGGAAGCGATGCTCTCCGATATATCGAACCAGTGGGAAGAGCGCTCTCGATTCAAGGAGATCCGAGATCACGGGACGGTCCTGCGAATCACCGGGCTTCGAGTACGCTGGACCGAGAGGATGTACCGGAAGATCGTGTTGAAACTGGCACGCCTTCGCTCGCCTTCCACAGTTCATGGCGGATTTGACATCGAAATACGATCCGATGTGTTTCCCGATTACCAGGGAGAGCTGAGTCGAGACTTCCTGCAAGAGTCCCCGTATTCCGTCGAGGCCGACTACGATGGTTCCGGCAAGATTTCATTCAGACTCAAGGGCCAAAAACTGGCGCATACTCCCTGGAGCGGTGGCGGGACCATTCCAATTTGCGGCCCGGTGAAGATCAGGCTCCACGGCTTTGACCTGGAGACCAGTTCCATCGCCAAGGTCGGCCCCGTCAGCGAGACCCGGGCGTGGCTCAGGCAGTGGTCCGGGATCAGCATGTTCCGTGATGGCTACCGGGTCTATCCGTATGGAGAACCAAATGACGACTGGTTACGCCTCGATCAACGTCGGGTAAACAATCCAGTGGTCCGGATGAGCAACAACCAGGTGGTTGGCTTCGTGGAGATCTGCCGGGACACCAATCCACAGCTCCTCGACAAGACCAATCGAGAAGGATTGCAGGCCAACAGAGAATTCGAGGACCTCCGCCGGCTCGTTCAGACTGTCCTGCAGTTGATGGAAGCAGAACGACAGGTTCACCGGGGAGTGCGCAGGGACGAACTCAAGGAACGGTACGGTTCCAGCCCACCCGACGACCCCCTCCTGCGGCTCGAAGCAATGGCCAGCAGTGACAAGGCACTGAGCCGCAAAGTTCTCCGGGATACCATCGCCTCCCTTCGAGAACGGGATCGCAATGACTCGAGCGATCGCAATGGCATGGCGGACCTGGCAGGAACCGGTGTTGTGGCCCGAAGTATTCTTCCAGAGCTGGCCCAGGAAATCTCGGAACTCGAGCAACAGGTCAAGGAGATCAAGACCTTTGTCACGGGGAAAGGGTCACGCCCGGCCAACGAGGCCAGAAAATCACTCGAGACCTCTATACAGCATCTCAGGGAAAGACTGGACGGTTGCGGGCTGTTCGAGGCATCGGGAAAGCGGGGTTCCGTGGACCTGATGGTCGAGGCCAAGAGGTGCAGGGATGCGGTACTCCAGGAGCGACTACTGGAAAAAGAGATTCGATGCCGGATCCGGCTGAAGGGAGGTGACCTTCCACGCGTCCATCTTCCAGTACTGACAATTCGCAGGGCACTATTCATCGTCATCGAAAATGCCATCGAGGCCAGCAAGAGACGGGGAATCATCTCGATCATCCTGCAAACGGATGGAAGCCGGATCCTGATCCGTGTACGAGACCACGGCAAGGGCATCACCCAGCGAGACAGGAACCATGTCTTCGATGCGGGATTCTCGCGCAAGGGACAGGCGGGCATGGGCTTGACCGTCGCAAGGGCGATCCTCCAGGCCACCGGCGGCCAGATCAGTATTTCCACGCGCAAGCAACAGAAGCAGGGAACGACGGTTGAGATGATTCTTCCAAGGAAGTTGTCGCGCTCGACCCGGAGTCATCGATGACTCCAGGAGGTAAGAAAGCGCGCGTTGTGGATCTGTTCTGCGGCGCTGGAGGATTATCTCTCGGATTTCATGCCGCAGGCTGTGCCATCCAGAAGATGGTGGATTTCGATTCTGCTGCTGCCATCACTGCAGAGCATAATTTCCAGGGATTACTCGAGGAAAACACGAGCGTTCTTGGTGGCCCTCAAGAAGGTGACCTCGATCAGATGGATCCATCCGAGTTGTTCCCAAGAGGAGAACTCGATCTCCTGCTCGGCGGGCCTCCCTGTCAGGCCTTTTCCCTGGCAGGCCGAGCGAAGTTGAACCATCTCAGGGGCAACTTCGCCGACGATCCCAGAAACAGTCTCTACAAGAGATTTCTCTCTGCCCTGAAGAGTTGTCAACCCCGATCCTTCGTCATGGAAAATGTTGCAGGAATGATGAGCGTTAAAGGAGTCAACCTGGCGGAAGGCATTGCGGCTGAACTGAGTCGCTGTGGGTATCGGGTAGGATACAACGTCCTGAACGCTGTACGTTACGGAGTCCCTCAGTTCCGGGAACGGATCTTCTTCATCGGCTACAGAAACGATCTTGGAATCGCCCCGAGTCTTCCACCTGCCCCCTGTTCCGCCAGAACAATTCGTACGACGGATATACCATCTGGATATGGTTCAAGTGGACTCGATGGGACGGGTCTACTTCCCGGGATGATCGAAGAAAGCCTGAGGATCGATCCGCCGGCACTCAACAACCCTGGACCTGCAATCACCGTGTCGGAAGCCCTCGATGACCTTCCCAAACTTGTTGATCATCTCGATGGTCAATATCGAAGGGGATCCCGAGATTTCCGGATTCCGATGGATTACCCGATGAAAGCACACTCCGGATTCGCCGAGTTGATGCGATCTGGTTGGCCTGGATTCAATGCAGGGTACAGCATCGACGACCACTGCGTTCGAAGAACTCCCAGGGACTACGAGACCTTCAGGAGGATGAACCATGGTGACCGGTACCCACAGGCCATCCGGATTGCAAAGGATCGCTTCCAGGAAGAACTGCTCCGAAGAGGATCCACAGCTCCTCATCCAGAAAGCGAAGAATTTGCCGTTCTCGAGGCGAAGTTCGTACCACCATACGGTCGCAAGGATGACTATCAGCAGCATCCCGATCGATGGAGAAAACTCTACCCCGAAGAGCCTTCCTGGACGCTGCCGGCACACCTCTCCAAGGATTCCTATTCACACATCCATCATGACCATGACCAGGCACGGATGATCTCCGTGCGAGAAGCGGCGCGACTGCAGTCCTTCCCGGATGGCTTCAAGTTCAAGGGCAATCTTGGCGATTGTTTCCGGCAGATCGGAAATGCCGTCCCACCACTACTTTCCTGGCACATCGGCGCACACATCCTCGAAGCACTCGGAATGGAATTCACACCTGCGCCGAACTTCCACGACAGGGTGTGCTGATCTCCAGCTCTTGCAGTGATATTCACGAGAACTGATCAAAGATGGCCTCGAAGAGCTCACCGACGGCTGTGGGAAGAGATCGTCATCCTCAACGAGACCTACCCCGCCTCCCGGATATCTTCAATGGCCGAATCTCCTGTCACACCACACCAAGAAGAGCCGCCCCGGATTCGCCGCATCAGTCCCCTTACGGCATCACCTGCTCCAGGATGGCGATTCGGCCGGGGTTCCAGCCGCTGGCGATGATCATCACCCTTGGAATGCCGAGGTGGCCCGGTTTGCTGAGGACTCGGATGGCGGCGTTATGGACGTGGGTCCAGCCCTCGAGACCGAGGTCTTCCTGGAGGTTCAGGGTGGCGGCGATGTTGCCGTCTTGCAGCAGGTGGATCGGTGCCGGGGTGCTGCCGCCGGCACCCTTGAGGCAACCGACCACTGCCAGGTTCCCGGCGTAATCGACATCGCAGGGCATGGTGCCCGCCTCGAACTGGATGCCACCGATGTAGCGACCTTCTCGGGTGTAACTCTCGAGACGAGCGTTGGCGCGATCCGCGATGGTGAACACATCAGTACCGGGCACTGCAGTGATGCCGTGGGCGGTTCCGAACTTGCCGTGGGCGGTTCCACCCCCTCCAAAGCTCATCGGTGCCCACACTCCGACATCGGGCTGCTCTGTTTTCCCGGCGAAAGGATCGGCGATGAAGATGATGTTGTCGGCGTATCCGTTGGCCGCAAACATCAATCCTTCCACCACCTCGACATCACAAACACGGAAAGCACCGCCACCATCACCGTAAGGATTGGGGAAGGTGCGCATCACCTTGCCCTTGTCGTCGACGATGTAGATCTTTTGCGCTTCATCCGATGGCAACACCAGTAGCCGCTTGTTGCCCTGGCGCAGGATGCAGCTGTTGTGAACATTGGCATTGACGATCGCATCGTCGCCACCGATCACCTTCATGGTGGTCAGTTCAGGATCGATCCGTACCAGTCCTACGCCCTTGAGACAGAACCAGGTCGAACCATCTCCGCCGTCGGCGATGCGATCGACTGCAAATCCGCCGTGGGCGCCCTTGATATTCTGCTGCACCAGTTCTGGCACATGCACCACTCGATGGGCAAAGCGATAGAACTCGCCTCCTGTGCTGCATCTGGGCGGCAGACCTTCCATCCCCAGCAGTTCCTTCATGTCGTGACCCATCGCCCACCCCATCAGGTAGTAGATCTTGCCGCTACCGAGGTAGTGGTAGGGACGATCGGATGCGATGCGATAGAACTTGTGGCGCTCCTCTTCCTTCTTCCAGACATCGTCGCGGTACAACTGGTCGGCATTCCAGTCCCAGTACTGCGCGGTGTGGGTCATCTTGACATTTCCCTCGAAGCGATCGACGGTAGCCACCTCGGCCTGGGCAGCCCTGAAGCGCGCCACACCACCGGAAGCCTTGAAGCCGCCGGATCCGAGTTCGCCGATCACCACCGGCAGGTTGTCGACCTTCCAGTGCTGGCGGATGTCATCGATGAATGCGGTGAATCGTTCGGCATAGGCAGCGGTCTTGTCCTTGTCGACCATGTCATTCCAGCCCTGGAACCAGACCAATCCGCAGATCTCGTAGCCTTGATCCTGATAGCCGGGATAGACCGACTGGATATCGCCCAGCACTCGATCGACGTTCTCCATCATCTTGCTGTAGAACTCGCCGGGCCCGCCCATCGACGGCGGCAGGAAATCCTTCGCCACATCCTTGCCGCCCCAGGCGGTCTTGATCAGCAGCACTGGTTCATCGAAGGCGTCTCCCAGCACGGTACCGATGGCCAGTTCGGGTCCGATCCTGGGCCCGTGGGGTCCGGGCTTCGATCCATACCCGACCGTCAACGGACCGCTTCGACCGAGGTAATCGATGAACACATCGTCTCGGACGATCCATTCGCCATCCTTCTGGATGTCGGCGAGCAGGTGACCGTACTCGGGATCCTCACCGAGGTACTCGAGGGTGTTGACTGCCCCCTTGCCCTCCATGTTGGACTGGCCGGCAAGGATGAAAACCTTCACCGGTGCCGGGGCATCCGCCAGCACGAGGGCGGGGAAAATGACGACAAATACCATCAGGATCAGGTGACGCATCGAGTCCTCCTCTACAGAGTATTGAAGGTAGAATAGGTGCCAGAGTGACTCGGGTCACGAGTCAATTCTCGCTGGGAAACCCGGATTCCTGCGAGAGAGACACGCCAACTTCCCCCAGAGCCCGATGTGGCGACAGTTGCACCATTGAGCCGATTCTGCGGCAGTAGTATAATCGAGGTTCCCCCGCTGTGGATTGTGACGGTGCTGGTGATGCTACCCATCTTAAATCTTCAGCGAGAGAATGCACTCCTCAGCGGGCTACTGATCCCTGTATTGATCATGGCGCTGCTTCCCATCGGCACGGAATCCGCCAGGGCATCCGATCTGTACATCCTGAAGGCTTCGACTCCGTTCATGCCCGCACCACTCGTCGCTGTCGAACTCGACAGCCAGTTCGGATCGAACATCGACGGCTGGTCGATCAGCCTGTGCCATGATCCGAGTAGTTGCGAGTACGCCGCCCTCTCCTTCGGATCGTCTCTGGCCAATCTCGGCACGCCTCCCGCCTTTCACGATGTGTTGATTTTTCCCGGTGGATTCACGGCAACCTGCATCATCGATAACGTCGGCGGAGATACGTTGACCCCCGATGCCAATCACAACCTGTACATGATTGAATACGACTGGATCCCCAGCGGACCTCAGTACTCAGAAATCCAGTTCTGCCCCGCATCTCCCGCATCTCCGGCAGTCGAGTCCGCCTTTTTCTCCGGTGGCCAGGAGTACCCCCCCATCACCTTCGACACCTTCATCTTCAATGGGTTCGTCGACCCTGGCTTGATCTACCGGATTCCGCGATCGGTCGGCAGTTACGACATCGATAGCGGGGTCGGATCGGTGGTCGTCGAACCGATCATCTATCCTGCTCTCCTCTCCCTGACTTCGGTCACCGGACTTTCGATGGGAGTCGCCCACGATGCTTCGCTGCTGCAAATCGACAGCATCGCCCTTACAGGAGATCTTTCAGCGATCAATGGCGGAAACGGACCGGATCTGATGCTGATCGATCTGCTCTCCAATGGCTGGACCGTGGACATCACCTTCGGGCCGACAGGGACAGAAACTGTCAACTTCCCATTCGCCATCGAGGGCTTGCAGGCCAATTACTCGACGGTTCCCGGTGGAGTACCGCTGGGTAGTTGTGTCGGCAGCTGGCTGAACTTTGTCGAGACGCTGGGAGTCTCCAACGAAGTGGATTTCTCCAACTTCTGCTGTGCCGGTGCCATGAAAGAAGACGACCTGGTCGTCTTGCTTCCCACCACACCCTCCTTCCTGCGCGGCGACTGTAACTCCGACAGCACCAGAAACCTGGCCGATGCCATCTTCAACCTGGCAGTCCTCTTTTCAGGCGGCGGTCCCATCACTTGCTTCGATGCCTGCGATCACAACGATGATGGATCCATCGATATCTCCGATCCTGTCTACCTCCTGGCCTTCTTGTTCAGCGGCGGACCCGATCACCCGGAACCGAATCTGGTGTGCGGATCAGACCCCACTGGCGATGCCCTGGACTGCGCCAGTAACACCTGCCCCTGACGGCGATTCGGCCTGGCGAGAGCTCTGCGGGTGAACGCGAACATCCCTGGATATTTCTGACACGAGGGCGGGAATCTGCTATGAATCGTCCCAACTGGCCAATTTCAGCCATCTGGAGCCGATAACCTTCGCAAATTCTCGGTCCGAGCCGTCCGAGAAGTCGGATAGACCTCAATCGGAGGTCACCATCACAAACTCAGCCAACCACCCACCCAAGCATATTCTCAGCGGGCATTCAGCCCTCAAGAGCCTCTTCTTCCTCCGTGCAGACACTGCCATCGAGAAAATCCGTCGGTTGCCGCGAAACGCCACCTTGCTGCTCGATCTGGAAGACAGCGTCGCCGCCGAGCACAAGGCGAGACAGCGCACCCGGATCAACCGGCTCTTCCAATCGGGCGCACTGCGTGGCCGCAAGACGTTGCTGCGGATCAACGGACCTGACAACCCGACCGAGATGTGCGCAGACATCGCCAGCTGCCTTCACCAGGACCTCGATGGATTACTGCTGCCGATGGTCAACTGCGCCAACGATATCGTCGAGGTCGAGCAGATCGTCACTGTTTCAGAGCAGATGCTGGGACTGGAAGCAGGACACAACGCATTCGTGCCGCTGATCGAGCGACCCGGTGCGGTACTCCGAGCTTCGGAGATTGCAGCGGCTTCAGATCGCAACGTTGCGCTCTCCTTCGGACATGTCGATTACTGCCTCGAGGTCGGTGCCGAGATCAGCGAAGAATCGGTCGAGATCCCACGCCAGATGATCCTGCTGGCGGCCAAGGCACACCAGCTGACGGCGATCTCCTCGGTGTTCCTCGACCTGGACAACAACGAAGGGTTCGAACAACAGAACCAACGGATGAAGAGTCTCGGCTTCGACGGCTGCTTCGCATTGAACCCTCGCCAGATGCACAAGGCGCTCGAGGTATACTCCTACTCCCAGGAACAGATCGAGCACTCAAAAAGAGTGCTCGAGGCCGTTGATCAGCAGGGATCCATCGCCAAACTGGACGGAAAGATGATCGGTTCTCCGATGCTCAAGATGGCATTGAAGATCATGGCCGAGATTCTGGAGGAGTCCAGAGAGGCAGCTTGATCACCATGCAAGGTCGATTCCCCGATTACGGGTTGGATCTCCAGACTGCGTGTCCTGGAGAGATTCTCGAGAGTCCCCACGAAGTCACCATCGACTCCAGTTGGCGCACCATGTGGCAATCGGCATTCCCGGCATCGAGCCGGATCTCGACCAGCGCAGAGTATGCCGCTGGCTGCGGACTTGATGAGATCGCCATTCCAGCATCGATGTTGCTCAACATGACCCTTTGTTTCTCGGTCGAGCCTTTCTCGCAAACCTGTCGCTATCACCTCGGACTGGAGAACGCCCGGCAAGAGGCAGTGGTGCGAGAAGGAGACACCTTCCGTAGTTTCACCCGACTCGACCGGATGGGAAACACCTCGCGCGGTGATGCCAGCGTCATCCACACCACTCATATCCTGGTCAACCAGCGCGACGAGCGCGTCTTCTCGCTGCTGAAGCGTTCCTATTACGATCCGATTCCCGCTCCCGTCGATCGAGAAGCCAGCTCAGATGCTGGCGAGCATGCCCGGTACTTCACCGATATCGGCGAAACCTTGCTCGATCGATTCCAGACAGTGGAGGCTTTTCCAGCCGCTCCGATGCAAGACCTCTCCACCGATGATGTGATCCTGCACCCTGCAGTGCGTCCCATCGGCTGGACCGAAAACCTCGCACTCTCGACCATCTATCGCAATACCCACCCGATCCACTGGGATTCACAACGCTATGGCCGCGAGGAGATTGTCGTCTGTGGTGGATTTGTTCAGTCTCTGGTCTTTGCCATCGGTGATCGAGAACTGAGACAAGTCCTCGATGAAGTGCTCGAGCGATCATCTCATGTCAACACGGTGGCCCCGGAGGATCGAATCGGTGCCGTCAGTCGAATCCTCTCGGTGGAACAGATCGATGGCCACCTGCAAGCGGTGCGGATCAAGACGCTGGGACTGAAGAATGTCGATGTGGAGAAGGAGCTGGTCGGGGTCGAGATTCCTGAGCAACTGCTCGATGACCAGGAACGCAAACCATCCGAGATCGAAACCATCTGCCAGCAACAGTGTCCTGTGCTCGCTGGCAAGATTGCCTTGCAGGCGGTTCGAACCATCATCCGGCCCAATTCCTGAACCAATTCCTCGATCTGGTGCTGGATGGTTGCCCTTCCAACCGCAATGATGCGCTCCATGGAAACCACCTGCACCGAAGAATTGATCCTGAAGAAGGAGCTGCTGAAGAAGGCACTCCACGAGCAGTCCAGCCGCAAGATCCGGCGTGGCCTCTTGTTACTGGTAGGCGGTGTGGCCCTTTGCTACTCCTGCGTCCAGCTGGCAGCGGGGCCGATGCCTGAACTGACCCTGGAGAACATGTTCCAGCTCGACGATCCAGGGATCCGCTTCAAATATGGAATGTGGGCATCGCTATTAGTGGCCTACATCGGCGGACTGGAAATCACTGTCCACTATCGGCTGCTAAAAAAACTGAAGGACTGATCCAGGATCCGACAGTTGCAAACGGGCCCTTTTCCGAAACTTCATCCAGAAGGAATCAGCTCTACATCCGCCTGACGGATTCCACGAATCTGATCCCCCTCAGTGATGTGAATCTCCAGTTCCATATCACCCACTGGTAACTCCACTGATCGGAAAGAGCAACTTCTGGTGGTCGGCAATACCGATTGTCGAACCTCGACATCTCCACAGATCAGCGTGATCACTCCCGGTACTTTTTCTGGAGAGAAACGGCACTCAATTCGGTATGGCCCTGCCTTTTCGATGTGAACGTGCCAACGGCCTCTCGAGTTCTTTCCCCACGGACGACCATGGGTATGGCGCCAATCCTGGCGTGTTAGCACCGTCATCTTTTCATGCTCGGTTCCGATGATGATGCGCGGCGGTGCCCACGGATCTTCTCGCTCCGCTGAGACATCCTCGAACCACGCTTCGTAGTCGCCGAGCAGACGGGTGACGATCTCCGGATGGGCATCGGAGACATCGTCGAGCTCGTAAGGATCAGTCTCCAGATCGTAGAGCTGAAAATTGGGTTCCCCCTCGAAGGTGTCGCGCCAGAAGGCGGATGGGTGTACCAACTTCCAGCGACCGTCGCGAGCCATGAAGTTGTGGTAGAGCAGTGGCGCATCGCCACGATGGGCCTGGATGACGAGGGTGCGCGGATCTCGCTTTACTTGTCGATTCTCCAGTTCGGCCAGAAAACTGACCCCATCGATCTTCAAACCATCCGGCAACGGCACCGAACACGCTTCCAGCACCGTCGGCAAGATATCGATGTGGGCTGCCACTCTTCCGGTGCGAGCCCCCGGCTTCAGATGCCCCTTCCAGCGGGCAAAGAGAGGGGAACGAACGCCCCCCTCCAGGGTACTACTCTTGGAACCGCGATAACCGCTGACGAATCGGCGACCTTCAGGACCGTTGTCGGTGAAAAACAGGACCAGCGTTTGCTCGCCGATCCCCATCGCATCGATCTGCTC
>DUAN01000228.1 GCA_012960845.1 Planctomycetota bacterium
ACGGGTGATATTGATCTCGGTCGGATCCCCATCGAGGGTCTCCGAGACATCGACGTGGGCGGTGCCCCGTTTTAGCGTCTGGAGTTTTAGCGTCTGGAGTGTTGGATCGAGGCTCTCCTGCGACGTTGCGTCACAGGATGAGAGACCGACCACCAGTGCGAGCAGGAGAGCGCAGCATGGCGAAAATCTCTGAACACAGGAGCGCAGGATTTCCGTGCACTGGATTTTCGAGCAGCGCAGCGAATCCGCTGGCTCGCTCACTGTACCGGGGATGTCGACCTGCAACTCGGTTCGAGACTGGAGCCTGTTCATCGATGATCTTCCCTCTCCACTGGAATCTACGGCCAATTGGCGACAAACTAACCACTCGACCTCATCAGGATGACGCCGAGCAGGGCCGCTTTCCCTCGCGACAACCTGCCGCCACAGGATACCCGGACAGGAGCCCGATGACTCACGGAACCCTCAGCTTCCTCAAGGCACACGGTGCAGGAAACGACTTCTTGCTACTCGATGAGGCGCAGGGTCCGGTCCCGCTCGATTTCTCACGGCTCGCTCCGTCCCTCTGCTGTCGCAGGACCGGGGTCGGAGCCGATGGAATCCTGGTGCTCCGCCAGCAACAGATCCCCTTCATGGAGTGCTGGAATGCCGACGGCTCCCGGGCGGAGGCGTGCGGAAACGGAATCCGAATCGCGGCGCTGTCACTGCAGGACCGTCAGCAAGATTCGATCCGTATCGGAACCGACGCCGGAATCGTCGAGGTCCAGCTGATGCGCGATGGGCAGGGAGAATTCAGTGCCGAAGCGGCACTCGGTCAGGCCACCGTCGACATCCCCACCTCGAAGATGGTCGATGGCGCAGTTCTGATGCTGACACCGGTCCACATCGGAAATCCGCACCTGGTGGTGGTCGTCGATCCAGAATCGATGCCGGATCCACTCCCTCGCTTTGGCCCAGAACTGGAGAACTCGGTCGCGGGTCGGACCAATGTCGGCTTCGTCAGGATCGATTCACCCCACCACCTCACCTTGCGCGTCTGGGAACGAGGGTGCGGTGAAACCCCCGCCTGCGGAACCGGCGCTGCTGCGGCCTTTGCCGCGCTGCTCCAGGCCGGAATCATCGCAGACCAGGTCGAGGTACAGATGCCTGGGGGAGTGCTGGGGGTTCGCATCGATGACAAGACTGGAATCTGCGTTCGCGGCGCGGCAAAGATCAGCTATCGAGGAGTTCTATCGCCAGAACAGTGGAACCTCGATGAGTTGGAACTGGACAGCGACCAGCAAGCACAGCCGCTGCCGGTCGAGGGCTGATCGCTACTCGATCTTCACACCATCTTGCGCAACGATTTCCCCGATCACCGAGGCCTGCTCCCCCGATCGAGTCAGACTCTCGATGATGGCGGTCTCCGACCCTGCAGCCGCAACGATCACCATGCCGATCCCCTGATTGAACACTCGATCCATCTCAGCAGTGGCGACTCCCCCTCGTTGTTCGATCAACGAGAAGATCGGTGGCCGCTGCCAGCAGGAGCGATCGAGACGGCATCCCAGTCCCTGTGGCAACACTCTGGGAATGTTTTCCAGCAATCCTCCCCCGGTGATGTGTGCGAGGGCGTGAAGATGCTGGCCCGTTCGCTCGATCAACTCGAGGATCGGTCGAACATAGATACGGGTCGGCTCGAGGAGTGCTTCGGCGAGGGAACAGCCGAGCCCTCCGGGGTCGTGGTCGAGCGGCAGGGCACTGCCCTCGTCGAGCAGCGCCTTTCTCACCAGTGAGAAACCGTTCGAATGGACCCCGCTCGAGGCGATCCCGATGACTGCGTCCCCTGCCACCACTTGCTGGCCATCGATGATGGACTCTCGCTCCACCACACCCACGGCGAAGCCGGCCAGATCCAGTTCTCCATCTTTATAGAATCCTGGCATCTCTGCGGTTTCCCCACCCAGCAGAGCGCAACCGGAAAGCCGGCATCCGTGGGCGATCCCCTCCACCACCACTGCGATCGACTCGGGGGAGATCTTGCCGGTGGCGACATAGTCGAGAAAAAATAGCGGGCGTGCTCCGCCAACGATCAAATCGTTGACACACATCGCAACCAGATCGATACCCACCGTATCGAGAACCCCGCACTCGAATGCGACCTTTAACTTGGTTCCGACTCCATCGGTGGCTCCGACGAGGATCGGATCCTTCAGAGGCTGGCCAAATAACGAGCCGGCTTCATCGAGCAGACGAAAATACCCACCGAAGGCTCCATGTGAACCCTTCAGCACCCGATCGTCCTGGGTCGAGACCACTGCATCGCGAATCCGCCCGACCACTTCGTTACCCGCATCGATATCGACACCCGCATCACGATACGTGAGTCCCTTGGCGATCGGTTCTACCGGTGTCTCATCCGCCACGAGTAGCCTCCTCACGTTGCAACTCCCACAACCACTTTTCATCGAGATCATATCTCCTCAACAAGCGACGACTGCGACGAGCTCGTGAGGAGTCTCCCAGTTTTCTCGCCACCTGCCAGTCGAGGAAGAGCAGGTCGATATCTCTCTCATCCTGGGTCAATCCACTATCGAGAGCGATCCGAGCTCTTGCCATTCTTCCCCTGAGATAACAGCGCTGGGCATCGTCGAGAGCCCTCTCGACCCTCTTGCGGATGGCGCTGCGTCGCTCATCGGAGGTCAACCGGAGAGTCCAGCGAACACTGATCAGGGTGGCGATCAGTGCCACCACCGAACCACTCCACTGTGCCTGCCATCGATCGGGACCGGCCCATACCGTCGATCCTGCCGCCAGGAACGCCCAGCCGCCGCCACCGAGGACCAGCAATAACAAGCCGCGATAGATCCGACCGAGCAGGATCGGTCCGAGCCCCGGGATCAAGGATGAGATCAGTAGAATCGCCCTCATGGGAATCGGTGCTCCTTCCGCGGTGGCCTCCAGTGTATCTCCCCCGAGGGGGTGAGGGGAGCAGATGGGATGCCTTGTCTGGGAAGTGGGAACAGGGGATCCTGAGGCCATGGAATCAGCCTCTCAACCCCCTGACCACCGATCGATCGAGCAGGTCCTCGATGCGGCTTTCAACCGACTGACGGAAGCGCTCCGGGTGACCGAGGATCAACTTCGCTTTGGCGATCTCTCGCAGATCGCCAAACCTCCTCTGGCACGACGCTGGCAGCAGTTGCGGCGGGTCGCCGGAGCGCTGCGTCAGCAGCTGGAAGTGGATTCCGGCCCGCTATCTCTGCACCGCAATGTCGAGGGAGACCTGTTGCGAGGGCTTCCCGGTAGCGGCCCACATGGCGATCGGAACCAGCTGATCCGCACCAATATCTGCCGCGCACGGGAAGCGGCTCGTTCGGTCGAGGAGGCGATTCGTTACTTCTGCCCGCCGCTCTGTGGCGAGGCGGAGGCGATTCGATACCAGATTTATCAACTGGAGTCTCTCACCGAGGGAATACTCCACCGCGGACCCAAGCTCGACGGTCGCCACCTGTACCTTCTGGTGACCGAAGAACTTTGCCTCGGTGACATCCTCGAGACCACCGCAGCCGCCATCGAAGGCGGTGCTTCGATGGTGCAGCTGCGAGAAAAGTCCCTGGGAAGCGCCCAGTTTCTGCAGCGAGCCCAGCAACTGAGAGAAATCACTGCAGAGCGTGGAGCCTTGCTGATCATCAACGATCGCATCGAGATCGCGCGCCTCTGCCGAGCCGATGGGGTGCACCTCGGACAGCAGGACATCGCCCCTCATCAAGCCCGCGAAATCCTTGGGCCGGATGCCATCATAGGACTCTCGACCCACAATCCGCAGCAGGCCAGCGCTGCAGCGCTGGCCGGTGCGGATTACATCGGTATCGGCCCCATCTTCGAGACCCAGACCAAGAGACATCGTATGGCAGTCGGTACCGGATACATCGAAGAGGCTCGCCAGCAGTGTGAACTCCCGGGCTATGCCATCGGTCATGTCGATGAGGAAACCATCGACGAAGTTCTCACTGCAGGGGCCACCCGGATTGCCGTATGTAGCGGCATCATCGCCAGACCAGACCCCCGGGGTGCCGCTCAGTTGTTGCAGCAGAAACTGGTCGAATGCGCTTCTCGGGAGGTCTCCGATGGCCACCTCCGAGGATCTCGAAAAGAAGACCTCTGCCACTTCAGCCCCCTCTCTGCTGAGAAGACTCTATCTTCGAGTGCTCGCCGAAGCGGAGACTTCCAGGGGACCCGCAGTGCTGGCTGCGGTCGCCTTCACTGAATCGAGCTTTTTTCCGATTCCACCCGATCCTCTGCTGATCGCACTGGGGATCGGTGCTCCAAGAAGGGCAATTCCGCTGGCCATCCTGACCACCGTGATGTCGGTGCTGGGCGGACTACTGGGATACGCCATCGGAGCCTGGATGATGGACACCGTAGGCGATTCGATCATCGCTTTATTTGGTGCACAAGCCACCTTCGAGGAGGTGAAGGGGGGATTCCTGGCGTACGGCTTCCTGTCGGTGGTCACCGCAGCGTTGACTCCGATCCCCTACAAGATCTTCACCATCGCTGCCGGTGCGGCGGGATTGCCGCTGGCCATCTTCATACCTGCCAGCATCATCGGTCGTGGCACACGCTTCATCGCCGAGGGAATACTGGTCTGGAGATACGGGGAACCGATCCGCGACTTCATCGATCGCTGGTTTGCTGCGCTGACGATCGCAGCGGTCATCCTCGGCGTCCTCGGAGTGGCACTGCTTCAAATCTAGCGCCACTGACCTGCGGTTCAGAGTTCTGCGGTTCAGAGTTCTGCGGTTCAGAGTTCTGCGGTTCAGAGCTCCAGTGCGATCAAAATCCTCTGGTGAAGTTCATCTCGCGCATTTTCACCGGTCACCGCCTCGACGGTCATCGGAGATCCCACTGCCGCCCGCGCTGCAACTTCCACCTGCCACGCATCCTGATGTTCACTTGAGGTCAAGACTCGCAAGCCAGGTCCCGGATGCGCGTCATCCGCTGCTGCGGGATCGGGCAATCCTTCCATCGCAAACCACCCGGGAGAGTCCGTCGTCTCGATGATGGCTATCGGCCAGTCCGCATCACCGATGGCCACCGATGCGATCACATCCGCGGCCTCGCCATGCCCCGCCAGCACCACTCGACCGGGGTCGAGTCGCCGCTGAGCCAGCAGACTCTGACGCAATCTGTGCAAGCCAAAGGCAATCGTCGAGATGTCTTCATCGCGGTGATCCTCGGCGAGCCAACTGCCCCCCGATCCGTTCGAATAGATCGGTTCCACCACAACCAGGCAGGGCACCTCTCCCATCCGGGTGCGCAACTCCTTCAATCGCTCACCTGGGTCGACCCCCTGCTCCGACAACCAGATCAATAGCGGTGCCCGACCGGCACTGCGTGCGGGAGCATCGATGAGGTAGCGCAGTGGTCTGGTCATGTAGACTGCCAGTGACCCATCACTGAGTCCTCGGGCCACCGGCTCGGTGGCGACGATCCAGTCTGCACGAGCATCGCCAGCCTCCACTTCAACCCGATCCGATTCGAAGGAGGGAACGATGTGAACCGTCTTCATCGATGATCCGCGGCTGCGAAGTTGGAACTGACGTGCGGTCCCATCTCGCTCGAGGGTGTGGAATCCTCCGTTGACATGAACCACCACCGAGCCGGGGTACGCCTTGACGGCTCTCGCCACCGATTCCCCCATCGTGTTATCCCACAGGCTCTGGACCTTCTCGAGACGCTGCTGTGGCTGCTGGTCGGTGTTCACATGTCCATGGCCCCGAACCGTTCGGTCGTAGCGATCCCAGTAACGTCGGGTATTGGGCAGCAAGGTGTCTGCGATGGTCGCGCGTTGATCGGCATCGAGAGCCGAAAGCCCGCCGCCGAAGGCAGCCTTGCGCCAGACGGAGCGGGGTACATTGGCAGCGACCACCGGAGATCCTGTCCTTCGAGCGAACTCGATGAGGGGTCGATAGCCCGTCTCATAATTGTTCCACGGCTCAGAATCGGCCAGAAATTGATCCTCACTGACCTTGCCCGCCAGGTAATCATCGAGCAACTGCTGACGATCCCGGCTGAACATCTCGAGCGAAACGACCACCGAACGGCCGGTGGCGTGGATTCCCTCCAGCACTGCAAGTTCCATCCGATGAGTGACATCATCCAGATGAGTCTCGCCCAGGAACACGACATCCTGATCGGCAACATCCGCGATCAACGCCTCGACATCCTGCAGACTTCCATCGGAGGATCGATGAATCCGCACCCTGGAATCGAGTGGGTGCTCGCCCGAAGATCGGAGAGTGCTGTGCCCTCCCTGACAACCGACCAAGAAGATCAACATCCACAACAGCATCCGGAGGCCGGCTCCGGATCTCTCACTCATCCGTTCTCTCATCCATTCTCTCATCCGTTCTCTCCTCCACTCAACTTTCCATGTTGCTCGATCCACCTTGCAGCGGCCTCGAGATCCACCACTCGAGCATCGACCTCGAGACTGGCGGACTGGGGTGTCTCCCCACGACCCGTCTCGACCAGAATCCTGGTCATCCCCAGTCGCTTTGCCGCTTCCATATCGCAGGGGGAATCCCCCACCATCACCGATCTTGCGAGATCAATCTCATGAGCGCGGGCTGCACGTTCAAACATCTGCGTGCCCGGCTTCCGACAATCACACCCCGCATCGGGAAGATGGGGGCAATACTCGACCGAGCGGATGGTCGCGCCCCAGGAGAGCGCATCCTGACACAGCCGATGATGGATTTCATCGACCTGGCTCGCCTCGGTCCAGCCCCTGCCGATGGCAGACTGGTTGGTGACCACCACGATCGGGCAATCCAGTTGCCCGAGTAATCGCATCGCCTTCGCTGTTCCATCGAAGTAACGAAACTGGTCCGCTGAACGCACCGACTCGAAGACGTACTGGTTGATGACACCGTCTCGATCGAGGAATAGTCCCGGTTGGCCACTCAAGATCCGGAGGATCCCGTCGTGCGCTGGGCGAGTACATTTCGGACTGCGACCCTGAAAGCGTGGATGATCATGTGTGCCATCACCATGTGAGCATCCTGAGCGGGCTGCATCTGATGCACCTCGACATGTAGTGGATGGTCGACCAGACCTCTCAACTCTCCGCCATCAAAACCGGTCATCGCTGCGGTCTCACAACCCAGCTGTTGGGCTCTTTGTATCGCAGCGATCAAGTTGGAGGAGTTTCCCGATCCACTCATCGTCAGGACCAGATCTCCAGGACGCGCCCATTGCTGCACCTGTTGCAGGAAGATCGCATCGAAATCGAGGTCATTTCCCAGCGCCGTGAGGATGGAAGGACTGTCATTGAGACACAGAACTCGCAGCCGCTTGGGCTCGGAGAAGGGGATCGCGTAGGTCGCCAGATCCTCCGCCAGGTGGGTCGCGGTCGCTGCACTCCCGCCATTTCCAAAGAGCAGAAGTTGTCGATCTTGCTGCCAGCAGCGAATCACGCTGGCGGTGAAGCGCCCGATGGCTTCGGCATCGATCTCATGCAGCGCCTGCTGACTCTCCCCGAGGTAACGGACCAGTTCCTGGTGGATCGACCGGGGATCCGGTGCCATTTCCGAGAAATCGTTGGGTTCCAATGGATCTCCTCCCGAGACCTGAGGATACATCTTCACGGCCGGGTCTCCAGTCCAACGGGAGTACCCTTCGCCTGAGCCCTCTCCGGGGCTAGGATCCACCGGTCAGAAAGGAACTCCTTGCTCAGCCTCTCCACCGCCCTGCTCCCTTCGTCACCACTCTCCCAGGCCCAACAGGTCCGCTGGCTCCTCGATGGCGAAATTCCCGGGATCGTGATCGGAGCCGAGATCGAGCGCGGACAGATCGCCGCCCTGGTGCAGGAGGTCGTTGGAGCGGGCCACCAGGTGACCGCTCTGGAGGCACCATTGCCCCACTCCAGTGCTGCCTTCGGGGGGAGCCAACGGCGACCGCCACAGTCTTCGAGACACCCCCGCCGCTGTTGCCCGTCGCTGGCGGCTCTCGAGGAGTCGGAGCGGCTCGCAGCGCAAGTTTCTCTGCTCGACGCGCTGGAACTGGTCGATCGCCACCAGTTGGGACGGGTGATCCTCTCGCCCTCCAATCCAGCGGGGCACGACCCGACCGCCGGTTGCCAGCAGTTGATCGCCGAGACGCAGCAAAAGATCGACCGGTGCCGATCCCCCGAAGACCCGCAAACCGCAGCACAGGTGGTGCGTTGGATCGATCAGCAGCGACAGCAGTTGCAGGCACTGACCCGGCCGGATAGGGCCACACAGCAGCGCCAACAGAAGTCGCAAGATGCACTGCTGAGGAGTCTCGACCCGGCGCTCGAGCGTGCTTCCGAGCTGGGCACCTCCATCGCACTGCGTGAATCGGATCGCATCGGCACAGTGACCGATCGCAGCGGATTCCTCGAACTGTACCAGATCTTCCACGGAGCTCCGTTGCGCTGGATCGCCGATCCCGCAGCGGCGCAATCGCTGGCGATCTTGCAAGGCCTCGAGACGGTCGATCCACTGCCCGAAGATCGGGCAAGGGTCGAGGGGTGTTACCTGCGCGATCTGCTCGATAACTCGCTGGTCAACCTCGGTGACGGAAAACTCGACCTTCAGTCACAGTTCAGTGATTTCGCCGACGATGATCTGCGGGTCGTCGAGTTGTCGTCGGGCACCACCTCTCAGCAGGTGAGAGAGATGGCGAGCCTCTGCAGGTCCCTCGGAATCGACGGAGCCGCACCCCCTCAGCCAGGCGATCCCTTCCCCATCATCGGTGGATGAAGCCGAACTTCTCAGCCAGCCGAACTTCTCAGCGATACTGGGGGGGGGAGTTGAAGACCGGAGGGACTCTTCTTCGCTCTGACTCGTCGCACCAGGTCAGAGAGAGGAAAAAGAGACCCAACCCAGAAGGGGGAAATTGGGGAATGTTCCGGGCCGGGTCTTCAGGAACGAATCAGAACTCGTAACCGCGCAGCACTCGAAGTGGATTGGTGCCACCTTCACGATGACATCCGGAATCACTTCTATGCTCTATCGGGGATCGACTCTGTTCGGTGCTGAACCAGTATCGGAATTCCCCAGATCTCGTGTCACGAGAGCAGAGTGGATTGTGGACAAGTTGTGGACGCTAGTCCAGAAAAAAGCGGCCGCCGGAAGAGTTTTTTACCCCCTGTTGCCGCCGCCCTGCCCCCACTCTATCCTGCACAAGTTGTCCCAAATCACCCATATACGGCGATTCCGCCCGCATCATTAGAATTCGCCGAGAGGAACGATCCTTGCCGATATCTCGAGCCGTGAGCAAATCGATCTCCCGATCCTCCTGGATCCGAAAAATGTTCGAAGAAGGCAGCCGCCTCAAGAAGATCCATGGAGCCGACGAAATCTACGATTTCACCCTCGGCAATCCGCACCTGCCGCCGCCGGCTCTACTGATCGATCGCCTGCGCGAGCTGGTCAATGGGTCGCAAGAAGGAATCCATCGTTACATGCCCAATTCGGGCTGGCCCGAGGTCCGGGAGAAAATCGCTGCAGATCTGTCGCGGCGTACCGATCTGCCATGGACAGGATCTCATGTGGTGATGACGGTGGGTGCCGGGGGGGCTCTCAACATCTCGCTCAAGACGCTGCTCAACCCCGGGGATGAAGTCATCATCCTCAGTCCATTCTTCGTCGAGTACCTGTTCTACATCGAGAATCATGGCGGTGTTGCGGTCGACTGTCCCACCACTGAGGACTTCTGTCCCGACCCGGAGATGCTGCTGTCGAAGGTGACCGAGCGAACGCGAGCGGTCATCATCAACAGTCCCAACAATCCGACCGGCAGGGTTTACAGCGAGCAGGAACTGAAATCGTTCTGTGAAGCGCTGGCGACCGCTTCTGACCGGATTGGTCATCCGATCTACCTGATCACCGATGAGCCGTACCGCAAGGTCACCTATGATGAAGTTCAGTGCCCCGAGATCGCGAACCTCTACCAGGACACCATCGTCATCACTTCGCATTCCAAAGATCTCGGCCTGGCCGGCGATCGGATCGGCTACCTGGCGGTGCACCCAGCCGCCACCGATCAGAAAGCACTGGTCGAAGGTTGCACCTTCTGTAATCGAATCCTCGGTTTCGTCAACGCACCAAGCCTCCTGCAACTGGCGGTGGCCGATTGTCAGGAAGCGACGGTCGATCTCACCGAGTACCAGCTCAATCGAGAGACCCTCACCCAGCATCTGGGACAGCTGGGATTCCAATTCGTCCATCCTCAGGGCGCTTTCTTCCTCTTTCCCCGCACGCCAGAGCCGGATGATGTCCAGTTCATCGAGCAAGCGATGGAAGAGCGGATTCTGGTGGTACCCGGCCGCGGATTCGGTCGTTCCGGCCACTTCCGCCTCTCCTTCGCGGTGCCCCATTCAGTGGTGCAGCAGTCCCTCCCGGCGTGGGAACGGCTGGCGGAAAAGTGTCCTTCTCTAAAGGAGAGGACCGGCGATTGAGCATCTCATGGTCGCCGGTGACGGGAGCGGACTGCTCCTCTGCTGTCGAGATCTTGCGGCAAATCCTGGCCGATCCACCGGGGTTCATCGGGGCCATCGAGGACCAGGGAGCGATACCTCTGGCCGAGCGGGTCGCAGCGTCGATCCCACAGGAGGACTCGATCTTGCTGCTGGGAATCGGTGGGTCTGCCCTCGGTGCCAGAACACTGGTCGACGCTCTGGTCCCAGGCGATAGCCGCTTGACGGTGCTCGACAACATCGATCCTGAAGGTGTCGATCGGACTCTCGATCGACTCGACCTCGCTCACACCACGGTACTGATCATCTCGAAATCGGGCGGCACGGCAGAGACTGCTGCGCAACTTCTTCGGGTCTATCGTGCCCTCGAAGATGCCGGGGTCTCGGCGGATGACAAGATCATCGCCATCACCGATCCCGATCGCGGGGCACTGCGCGAACTCGTCACCGCTCGTGGTTGGCGATCACTTCCGGTCCCCTCCGATGTGGGAGGTCGATTTTCGGTCATGACCGCGGTCGGTTGGTTACCTGCGATCTGTTGCGGCATCGATGTCGAGGGGATACGGCGCGGCGCTCAAGCGGTGCTGGGCGATCTTCGACTGGCCGAGGAGGATCATGGATTGGTGCGCTGGATCAGCGGCTGGTCCGCCCATCAAGAATCACGCCAGACGGTGGTGATGTTCTGTTATCGAGATCGCCTGAGAACCTTCGGCGACTGGTTCGCACAACTCTGGGCGGAGAGTCTCGGCAAGCGTCACGACCTGTCGGGGGCCGAGGTGTGGACCGGTTCGACGCCGCTGGTCGCTCGTGGAGTCACCGATCAGCATTCGCTGGTGCAGTTGTTCGCCGAAGGCCCCGACGACAAGCAGTATCTGGTACTCGATAGCGACCTCGACACTGCGGATCCGATCCTCGACCAGACCACTGCGGCGCTTCATGAAGATCTTCAGTACCTCGCGGGAAAAAGCCTCGGGCAATTACATCGCGCCGAACGCGAAGGCACCGTCGCCGCTCTCGGATCCGCCGGACGACCGGTCTCGACGATGACCCTCGATGCTCTCGATGCAGAGCACCTCGGCGCACTGATGCTGACCTGGGAGATGGCCACGCTGATGGCGGCGGCGATCCTGCAGGTCAATCCCTTTGACCAGCCCGGTGTCGAGGGGGGGAAAGCGGTCGCTTTCTTCAAGATGGGTAGAAGTGGTTGGGAGGAGCAGGCGGCGTCCATCACCGCCGGGGCACCGAGCATCACACCCGCCGCGCCGATCCCCTGTCGCTAGCCAGCGCTCAGCATGAATCCGCACTAGCATGGATCCGCGCCAGCATGAATCAGAGGAGCTAGGTCGCGTTTCGCTTCGACACCAGACGGACCCTGGCATTCCACTCATCCGCGCTGATCAAGCCCTTCTGAATCAACAGTTCGATCAGTGCCTGCTGTAGAACCGCCGTTCCAGGAACCACCGCACCAGCAGCCGCCACCTTGTCCTGGGCTCGAGCCACCGGCTTGGCAGTGGCTGGAACTTTTGCTGCGGCCGGGGTCGATGGGGCACCCTTGGGACGGCGTGAACGGGCGGATTTTTGTGGCGATTTGCGTGCGGCTCGTGGGCCCGAACCCCTCCCTTTCGACTCGGAGGTGCTGCCGATCTCGGCGCTGAAAAACTCTACCGGCAGCGAGAAACGCTCGGCGATGCGACGTACCAGGGCACGGCTGGGAAAGGCCTGGCCATCGAGCACATCCTGGATGGTATTGGGCAGCACACCGATTCCTCGCGCCAGGCCGGGAACCGTTTCATGATGGGCGTCGATCAAAAAGCGTATCTTGCGGATCACCAGTTCCGGGGAGAGGGGGTTATCCACCCCAGAGGCCTGCCGATTCTGCTCTTGTTGGGTCATCGATCCTCCGAAGGTCAGGGAAATCAGTTCTCATCTGCCCTATCGACCTTCGGAGCCTCGATCTGAAGTGAATTTTCAGGATTCTTCTGCCAGCAGCAGCAATCCATTCAGGAACAGGTCCGCTGTCCCGCGCCAGAAGGAACGAAACAGTGGATCTCCGGCAAATAGTACCACCCTGCCACGCCCCACTCCCTGCTCCACCAGCCACACTCCTCCGGCGAGGGCTTGCTGGTTCTCATCGGAGATGAATCCACTCACCACCGGATCCTCTTCTCGCAGCACCCCCACATCGCTAGCCTCTCCCGACAGTTCAAAGATCTTCGCACTGCCGATGAAGCCGAAGATCCTCGGTGGCTGACCAAAGGAGAGCGGGTGCTCTGGATCCAGCTCGACCGAGACGATGTTGCCGGGCACTTGTTGCTGTCGACGTTCTTCACGAAGATCCGCTCGAGTGCGCCGTTTCTTCGGCTTCTCCTCCGGCTCCTCCACTTTTCGAACCTGCTGGGAGACCAGGTCGATGCCGGACTCTCCCATCTGAAACGCGCTACTTCCCAGCGCCAGCACGACGCCTCCGCCTCGAACCCACTGCGCCAGTTCCTTCTTGGTGCGGTCCCCCAGTGACGATCCCCTCACACCCGAGGGAATCACCAGCACATCGATGAGATCGAGGGCTCGAGAGAGCCGAGCTGCGGAAACGGTCGTGAACTCGATGCCCATCTCCTGTTCGAGAAAACTCCACACCGCACCGTAGGAAAGACTCGAGACTGAATCGGGCCCCAGCACCGCGATCCGAGCGTGGGCCAGTTCGGGGAAGGTGCTGGAACCGAGGTCGGGGCCGAGGTCGGTCCAGCCACTCGCGGTACCGTGGAACACCGTTCCCGTGTCTCGCGCGACTTGCTCGACCAGAGCATGAGTGTCGGGTGAGGAAACTCTCACGACCAGGGTTCCCGCCGGATAATCCTGGCCCTGGATCTGGATCGCCTCGGTGATCAGGTCGACCCGCTCGCCACCCTTCTGAATCGCTCGCAGTGCCCGAGCAGAGGGTACCCCCTCCCAGCGATGGAGGTAGGCGACCCCGGCTTTCTGCTCGACCCGTCCGACCGGGTCCTCGATCGGCCCCAGCGGAATCAGGATGCCGGAGATGGGCTGGCTTGCGATCAGCGTCTCGACGCCAAACGCCATCGGCAGTGACCAGGCGGCGACATCGTAAAAGTATGCTTCTCCGGCACTGGCATGTGGCTCCAGCAGCGTTCTGGCGAGACGCCCTTGCGGTTGATCGAGCGGAACCACCACCGTACCCGCAGCCAGTTTGAGGATCTCCTGAGCGGTCCCATCGTGATGGACCAGCCCTTCCACCACCACCTCATCGATGGTTTGTACCATCTCGATCCCCTGCGCCTTCAGCAACCGCAGTAACGACAGTCGTCGATCTCCGGATGCAGGCGGGATGATGAACTGCGAGATATCGGAATCTCGTCCCGCATAGATGGTGCCCTGCCGAAATTGATGAAAATCAGTCAGCAGTTGGACTCGATTTTGTGCCGCACAATCCGCCGTCGCCAGGCCGGCAACATGGTGATGGTGGAGCCGTTCCTGGAGTGTCAGCAAGGTGCCATTTCGACGGCGATACACCAGGCCGGCACTTCCCCCTCCCGCTTGCTCGTAGGTCATCCCGATGGCTCCATTGAGAGTCGGCCAGGAATCACCGTAGGCGGGATAGAACAGATCAAATTGCTCTGCGGTGTAATATCTCCAGGTGAATCGATCGAAAGCCCTGGCATTGGCGAGTCCAAATTTACGACTCCACTCGACTCGATCTTCCGGAATGTTGGAGTTGATCGGCTCCTCCGGAGGAAAAAAGAAGTACGTCGACTGCGGACTCATCTCATGAAAATCGACATGGACCTGTGGCTGCCACCGCAGGTACTGGGGAATTCTGGCGCGCGTCTCCGGCTGACTCTGCCAGGCCCAGTCTCGATTGAGGTCGAACAGGTAGTGATTACTTCGACCCGAAGGTGAAGATGGGGAGTGCTCTCGAGCTGCGGGATCGGGATCGGGAGGAACTGCGCCATTTTGCTGGTACCAGTGCAGATATCTTTCCCGCCCATCGGGATTGAGCAGAGGATCGACGATCACCAGGCAGTTCTCGCGAATTCTGCGAATCGCCGGGTCCGATCCATCCGCCAACTGGTGGATCGTGGCGAGTGCGGCCTCGGTTCCGGAGGACTCATCTCCGTGCACGTTGTAGGAGAGCCACACCACTGCGGGCAGACGGGCCACCAACTCCTCCAGCGAAAGGTCCTCCCTCTCCGATAACTCTCGTGGATCCGCCAGCAATCCGAGATCGGACTCGATCTGATCGAGTCGAGAAATCGTTTTCTGATCGGAGATCATCAGAAGGACCAGTTCTCGCCCCTCCACGGAGTGCCCATATCTTTCGATCGAGACTCGAGGAGAGAGTCTCGCCACTTCACGGCAGTACGCCATCACATCGTGGTGAGGGGTGAAACGATCTCCCAACTTCACGCCATAGAATTGATCGGGAGAGGGTATCTTGCCCTCAAAGGTATCGCTCCCGGTGTAGGGGAATCTCGTGGTTTCCTGCGCCTTTGCTGAATCATCCCCGGCGGAGAAGTCAGTCGCCCACAGGCGACCATCGGCAACCAGTAGCGCCAGCAATAAGAGCATGGAAGTGGTCAGTTTCATCATCGATCCTCCTGGATCTTCGAGTGTATTTGCAGCAAGGTGTTCCCCGGTAGCGATGCCATTCTGCCCCCCTCCAGTTGCTGAGGCTAGGTAGACAATTCCTGACACCGAAACTCGATTGGAATCGACCGTTGTCCCGATCAGAGATCTCCCCACTGATATCACTGGCGATGCCGATCGTCTTCACCCAGGTCGGGATGATGGTGATGGGACTGGTGGACATGTGGATGGTCGGCAGGCTCGGGACCACCTCCCTGGCTTCTGTGGCGCTGGGAGACAGCTGGGTCTTCGGCACGCTGGTCATCGCTCAAGGGCTGATCCAGGGAATCGACCCACTGGTCACTCAGGCACAGGGTGCGAAGGATCCTGTCGCTCTGGGCCGCACCCTCCAGCGTGGTTTCTTGCTGGCCTTGGGGCTACTGCCACTGCTCGTACTGAGCTGGCAATTCTCCGAGGAGGTGTTGCTGATCCTCGGCCAGACTGAATCACTGAGTCGTAATGCCGCCCAGTATTCTCACGCCCAGATCTTCAGTATCCCGGCATTTCTCGGTTTCTTTGTGCTGAAGCAATACCTCCAGGGCCGAGGCCACCTCGCTCCGATGGTCATCACGGTGATCGTCGCCAACTTCGCCAATATCGCATTCAACGAACTGTTCATCTTCGGCGGTTGGGGCATCCCAGCGATGGGAATTGAAGGTGCCGGATATGCCACTGGCGCCAGTCGCTGCCTGATGCTGCTGATGCTGATTGTCCTCGCCGCTCGCGGGAAATACTTCTCGGCGGGCTGGGTCCGATGGAGTCGCCGCAGCTTCTCTCCCCGGGCGATGGGAGCGTTGCTAGCCCTGGGTATCCCGGTGGCGATTCACTTCGGCGTCGAGGTCTGGACCTTTCAGGCCGCCACCTTGATGGCCGGTTGGATCGGTGAAAGCCAGATCGCCGCCCACATCGTGGTACTGAAAATCATCTCCTTCACCTTCATGTTCCCCTGGGGCATCAGTGGTGCAGCGACCACCCGAGTCGGAAACCTGCTGGGTGCCGCCGAACCGATCCAAGCACGACTCGCAGGGATCACCGCACTGGGGCTGGCGATCCTGGTGATGGCCATCCTGGGATCGCTGATCGTGTGGCTCGACTCTTCATTGCCGGGAGTCTTTTCGACCGATCCACGGGTGCTCGCCAGTGCGGTGGCACTGCTTCCCATCGCGGCAGGATTTCAGATCTTCGATGGAGTACAAGCGGTCGCTGCGGGAATCCTCCGTGGGGCAGGTCAGACGATTCCAGCCGCTGTGATCGGTGTGATCGGATTTCCATGTATCACTCTCCCCCTCTCCTACCACCTGACATTTACCAGGGAGATGGGACTACCTGGGATCTGGTGGGCCTTCTTCTTCGGGCTGCTGACTGCTTCAGTGTTACTGGTGGGCTGGTTCCTGATCACATCGCCGAACTGGAAACCGATCGAGAGGCGCATCGCCGACTGACCCGGCTGCTTGACTGCTTGGCTCTCCTTGGGGCTGCTTGACTGCTAGAGCCGACACCCGACGATCAACGAGTAGGCCCGAGGAGAAAGTGAAACTCCCCCGAAATGCAGCGGACCTGCAGCACCACCCCCACCTGTTGCATCTCGAGAGAAACCTGCAATTTCGCATGCCCCGGATCCGCAGCACCTGTCGGAGTCAGAATCTTGACTGCGCCTTCTTCATCCAGTTGTTGGATCTTGTTCTCGAGAGTTTCCCGCTGTTGCTGCGCCCTGCGGATCCGGCCTTGCCACAGGGCGATCTCCTGCAGATTCGACGGGTCCTCTGCTTCGAGACGACGCAGTTCTCTCCGGGCACGACCCAACGCTCGAGTCATCTCTTCGCTGGTCGCAGCAATCCGCGCGCGAGAAGGATCTTCGAGTCGCAGTTGGGGGCCAACCCCGGTAGTCGAGACCATCACGGCTCGAACCAGCGGTAGATCTCCCTCTGGATCCTCGATGGTGCCGAGAACACAGTGGGCCGGCATCGACGACATCTCTGGAAACTGAAAGGTCTGTAACTTCCAGCCGTGGACCTCCTGGGTGGTGGCGGCTGCCGGAACACCGTGACTGACCAGAGCCAGCACTCCCCACTCCAGTCGCAGGAACAGTTCCCTCGAGTTCTTCCGAGTGATCACGGCGACCGTCGCCAAGATCGTGCTTGCAGGGCGATCGAGCACACTTCGTTTCACCGGAATCACGATCTCGGGTCCACCGCCGAGGGATCTTGCCAGCAATCGCACCTGCAAGGATGATCCGACCTGGATCGACAACTGGTGCTTTCCCGGTGGCAGGAGAACCCCCGACCAGAGGATCGGCAGGGGCGTATCGAGTAAACAGCCACCTGGAATCTGCAAGATGCCGGGTCGAGTCAGATCGGGCAGTGCAGGAACCACTTCGGGGCAATCGGGAAGTTGAACCGACACCTCGACCGATCCCACTCTTGCTGTGGAGGTGAGTGAGTCGGGCGCCAGTTCAGGCTGCGCCATCAGCAACCGGGGAAACAGGAGGCTGATCGCCACCAGACAGATCCCCAGCCGGCAGATCATCGGCCGACAGATCATCGGCCGACAGATCATCGACCGACAGATCATCGGCCACCAACCACTGCGAGTTGCATACTTCATGAATTCCATCCTGGATCGGAGTCCTCTGGAATGGATGAGAACCCGGGTCCCCTCTTCCGCTGTGGAAGAGGAAACCCGGGTCCTGAACTCCACGGTCGTCAGACCGCTGCTAGAAACTGAAATCGATTCCGACGAATGCATTGAGTCCGCCGTAATCCAGATCTCCCGCGGAATCGCCATCGGTGTCGATATCAATCCTGACCTCACTGCTGGCAATGTCGTACTGAGCTTCAGCCAGCAAGGAGATCGCTCCGTCCCACATCTCCCAGCGCATCGAAGCGGAAGGCCTCACCAGCATGATAAACTGGTCCGAAACTGCGACCGTAGGAACACCACCCGTATTATCGAGAGCCACCTCGGCCAGAAAGGCATCGCTGGTGTGGGCCTGCGCCATCAGTCCACCGATTCCGATTCCATAGCGAAGGAGCGGCAAATTCCCTTCCTTGGAGAGAGGTACGTCCCAGTCGAAGCCGACCAGGAACTCCCGGCGATTCTGGCTCTCGATCGCACGCGCTCCCACTGAACGAATGTTGTCCAGGTTGGAGAAGTAATCGACAGTATTCTCACTGGCTGTCCTTGCAAAGGGTTGGCCTTCGACATTATCGATGGTGTCGAATTCGAAACCGAAGTGCATTCCGTACTCGTACTCGTAATTGACTTTCAAACCGAAGCCACTACCACCGCTGAAATGCTCGCTATTCGGGGTGAATCCACCGAATTTGAATTCGGTATGGATTTTGTCCTCGAACAGCATCGCTTCGCGTTCGTTGTAACCTGGAACAGCACAGCCGCTGGTGACCACTAGAACCAAAAGTACGACTGCCATCGCAAGATAGACCGGGTGAGTCTGTCGCCGTCTCTGCATGCTTCATCTCCTTCTTTCACCATCGGGCAGTTCCTCGACGATCGTGAAGGAAATCGATTGATTCCTTCACAACGCTCCTGGGGGCCCGAAAAACCCCACAATCCCCACTCTTCTCCACGGGCTCATGTGGAGGGTGTTACCGACTGTGACCGGATGCTACCGATCAACCTCGCAGTCAGATCACACCGTGGAAGTTGGAAAGGTACCCGCACTTCCCTCACCGATGCAAGGGGTGCCGTACGGCTTCATCCAAGGGAAACTCCAACCCGCAGAACCCGAGCCCGAACCGAGCAGATGTGCCGTTTCCAAGGAGTTCACCCCTCGGACGGGCCAGAGGATCTCCTTCGGGGGCGCCGACGGCGCCTTTTGGGTCGGTCGGAAGAAGGACCATCGGTGGTGGATGGGGTCGATGACGACCCTGGACCGTCCTGCCTTGCCCCCTGTGATCGACCCGGTCGGCGGCGCCGAACCCGTGGAGGAGGCAACTCCGCCTCGGGAAAACTGCGGGCCTGCTCCAGCAATTCTGCCCGTCCAGCCCCCGGTCCCAACAAGATGAAGAGTATTTCGATGGCATCTCGAGCCCAGGGGCTATTTTCGGCTTCTCCCGACCAGCGCCGCTGCTCGGTGCAGCGATGCGCCAAAGCGAGACTTCCCAGGCCTTTCCTGAGCCGCTCCTCGTCGCGCCGATACACCTTCAACTGGCGCAGCACGCTGGAGATCCCCTCTCGCACCGACTTGGGGAGATGAGTCGACGAGGACTTGCGGTGGATCAAGGTATCGAGGTGGGAGAGCAACTCCGGAGCGATCAGAGCGGTGATTCCCATCGCCTGGTGCACTCGTTGCCCAGCAGCCACCAGACCATCGAGCCGATCCAGCGCAGCGAGCCACGGATCCAGGCCTTGCGAATCTTCCATCCAATCCGCGATGACCGGCATCAGCAGATCGAGGTATCCCAGTTGTTGCAGCGTCTGGAAGTAGTTACGAGCGTGGCCCGACCCCAGATCCTTGTAGAACTCTTCCAGCAATCGCGCTGGATTCGCCTTCAGGATCTGCCCCCGACAGCGCTCCATCGCCGCCACCGTTTCCCCGGAGAGTTGGAATCCAGTCCTTCCAGAGTGGCGAATCGCCCTCAGCATCCGCACCGGATCCTCGTGAAAGGATCGGTCCGGATCTCCGATCATCCGCACCACTCCATCGCGCAAATCCTTCACCCCGCCGACATAATCGATGACGGTGAAGTTCGAGACATCATAGAACAGGCCGTTGATGGTCAGATCCCGGCGATGCGAATCCTCACCGGGCGTTCCGAAGACATTATCACGGTGAATCATTTCACCTTCGCGAACCACCTCATCCGCTTCCCCGGAGGAACGGAATGTAGCGACTTCGAGAATTTTGCCTCCCTGGTAATGGAGATGAGCGAGGCGGAATCTGCGACCGATCAGTCGGCAATTACGGAAGATCCGTTTGACCTTGCGAGGAGTGGCATCGGTGGCAATGTCGAAATCCTTGGGGGTCTTGCCGATCATCAGATCTCTGACAGCCCCACCGACCAGATAGGCGACATGCCCCTCTTCGATCAAGCGATAAAGTGCACGAAGTGCATCTCGATCGATTTTGTTGCGGGAAATCCCATGATCTCCACGCTCGAGAATTCGCGGCTGAGGAATCACCCCAGAGTTGTCCTCGGACTCCGAATTCGTGCGCTTCTGCTCCATCGAAAGGGCCTCGAGAGCCGCTCGGTCGAGGGTGGCTTCAGCGGGAAGTTCCGGTGTATCGGCGCGTCGGCTCTTCGGAGATTTTGAAAATTGTGAAGATCCTGTTTTTGCGTTCGCTGCACCACTGGGTTGAGGAATCGGATCCAACCCGGCCAGAAAATCATTTGCCGGTTCCGGTGAGGGAGTTTCGTTTGAATCCTCGGGATGCGATTGCTGCAACTGGGATCCATTCCACTTCAGTAGGACGAGGACGCCGCTTCGAATGGTCGATTCATCGATCACCGATGGCAGGTCTCTCAATAACAGGTCTCCGATGGCAGGTCTCAGACTTCCCATCGCAAAGCACCGTTCGCTGGCGATGGAGCGCAATCCGGGTCGCGTCCGCGAATCCCTGGCTCTCCTTCGCCGATCGTGAGCCTCGATTGAGGATACATCAAGCAGCCCGAGGGGTCATCCAAACCCGCAGACTGAGGCCCGGAAACCGCAGCAATCCGTGACTGGCACGGTAGTGAGACTCAGGAGCGCCGTCGATTCCAGTGGTTGACTGAATCCTGCTGTTGGCAGAATCCAGCTGTTAGCCGGAGGATAGTATCGGAGGATCCACGGTCCCAGCGTGTGCCCGCAGAGGACACAGATGACGCAGAAGGCAGGACGCAGGGCGCAGCAGGTAGGACGCAGCAGGCAGAAGTGTAGGACGCGGGAGGCTATTCAGCCCAGCGAGGGTATCGACGCACCACCCCCACCACGACGCCGCGGATCTCCAGTTGGTCGACGATGATCGGCTCCAATTCCTGATTGGCGGGCTGGAGGCGAAATTGCTTCTTTCCTCCCTCTCCTGAGTGATGGAAGAACTTCTTCAGGGTCGCCCCCTCGATCCCCTCCTGCTCGAGGATCGCCACCACCAGTTCACCATCGTCCGCCACTTCTCGACGCTCGACCAGCACCATGTCTCCGTCGTGAATTCCATCATCGATCATCGAGGTCCCGCGCACCCGCAGGGCGTAGTGGTCGCGCCCCATCGGTAACAAATCGGCCAGGTCGACTCGCTCCGGTGCTTCGACCGCCTCGATCGGTTCCCCGGCAGCAATCCGTCCCAAAATCTCGACCGGAACTCGCTGTAGATCGCTTTGCTGCTCCTTGCTGCGAACCGGTTCATCGGCGAATTGAGGGTCAAGAATCTCGATCGATCGGGCCTTGTACGGAACACTTTGGAGTGCTCCCTTACGCGCCAACTCCTTGATGTGTTCATGAATCGTCACCCGCGAAACATGAAAGTTCTCGGCCATCTCCTCCAGCGTCGGAGAGAGTTGCCGATGGCGCCGAAACTGTTGCAAGAACTCCATGATTTCCAGTTGCTTGTTGGTGTAGTACACGGCTTACGCTTCCCTTCCGGTCTCCGTCGGACTGATTCCACCTCTGACTCTTCTCGCCAATGACATCTCTTGCAAAAGACCGCTGCTGCTCCAGATCAGCCCGCTAGAGCACACAGAAGAACAGAAGTGCTGCCGCCGGAACTCCCATCGCCGCCAGAACCAGTTCGAATCGGGTCAGTCGATCGCCATCGATCTGCGTCTCATCATCTTTGACCTGACGCTCCCCGATGAGAGAGACGATCGGCGACCAGATGTGCCGTCCTTCCCGGGGGTTCAGGGCGTCGGGCTGGAGCACGCTGGCACTACCCTGTTGCCTGGCACACTGCTGTGAACTGTCGGTAGCGGCAATCCCCCGGCGACGAGCACGCCTCCGGTCAACTGCGGCCCAGGCCTGGTGTGCGACGGACCAGAGAGACGGAAAGGTGGGAAGTTCCGGAGTGTTCGATACCCGTGTGTCGACCCGTGAATCGACCCGTGTATCGACCGATGAACCGTCTCCACGCGACAAGCGCGAGCCTGACCGCGCGCTTGAATGCCGATCAGAAGAGCCCGGACGCCGGGGGCCTCCCTCCGATTGCGCCGGATTGGATCCGGGCTGGAGAGGGAAGATCTCCAGCTGGCAATCGATTCGAGGGGCCCCACCCGGCGTTCCGGACATCAGGGTCTGCATCGTGTTCGATCTTGCGGTGGCGGTCGAGATGGTCACTTGTGACGGCTGCTGCTGTAACGGCTGCTGCTGCTGTGACGACCGTGGCTGAGTCTTGTTCATCTGCATTGTTGGCTCCAAATTTCGAGGATCGCAAGTCTCCAGCTTTGTCGGGGTCTCCAGTTCTCGTGCTGATCTACCCGAGTTGCCTGCTGGCGGTTTCACACTGTCGAAGTATCATGGGGTCGTTCCGATCTTCCGACTGTCGTACTACTCGCTGAAGCACCACTCGAAGCACGATTTCTGACGGTTCGAGTCTGCCGTGGTTCGAGTCTGCCGTGGTTCGAGTCTGCCGTGGTTCGAGTCTGCGACGTGCGGAAGCCTGTTTCTGCTGCTGGGGTTCTGCTGCTGGGGTTCTGGTCCTTCCACTGCGGTCGGCAACCCAGCATTGTTAGGGAGATCTTCGCCGAACAAAACCCTAACATCAAGGGATTCCGGTGTGCCCCCGTTTTCAGCATAAACATTCGCTACTGAAGGAGTTAAGTCTTGCCAACTCGATCCTACGTGAAAAAAAGTTTGGGTGATGTTCGGGTTTCCTGGCTGTCGTGGCTGTTGCTCGGATTCACTTCTCTGGGTCCAACACCTCTCTTCGCAGCGGATCCGGTCGAGGACTTCCTCCGGTTCTTTCGTTCCGGTAGTAGCAGCGCCCAATTGCAGACCTCGGTGACCCGATATCGAAATCCTCAAACGGGACAGCTGGTGAGTCTGGTCGGTGCGGTGCACATCGGAGAAGCGAACTACTTCCAGCGGATTCAGCGCGAGCTGGACCAGCACGACCTGGTGCTCTACGAGATGGTCGGTGGCCCGGCACCCGGCTCGCCAGAATTCATCTCTGCAGAAGGTGACGATGAGTCGCCTCCTTCCAGTTCTCGCAAAAATAGCAGTCTCGGCTTCATCTCCACCTTGCAACAGGGGATGCAGGACCTCCTCCAGCTGGAGCACCAGATGAGCCAGATCGATTACACCCGTGGCAATCTGCGCCACGCAGATCTGACCTCACGTGCGTTCGACACGGCATTGAAGATCAATGGCCTGTTCCACATCAATCCCGAGGCGCTGTTCACCGGACTCGCTCCTGCGATGCTCGATGGCTTGGGCTTGCAGGCGGCCCTCTCTTCTCAGGATGATCAGACGGTCAATCGGGTGCGCTGGGTGATGGCCAAGACACTCGCCCATTCGGTGGGTCAGATGGCGCTGCTCGGGGTCAAAGATATCGAAAAACCGCAAGACCTGATCCTCGGCATCCGTAATGATCACCTGTGGCAGGTGTTTCGCGATTCGCTGCCGGAAGGGTGGCGAAGAATCGCCATCTTTTACGGAGCCGCACACCTGCCAGACATTCGCAGGAGATTACTGGAGCAAGGCTGGGTCGAGGAAGAATCGCTGTGGATTCCCGCCTGGATGATTCCAGTCGCAGATCCGCAACCCGTCGTCGAACTCGAACGACGAGCCCGTCTCTGACAGGAGGCCACTTGAAACCAGCACGCAGGGTCACCATCGCAGGGGGATCCATCACCCCTTTCATCGGCAAGTTTCATCCGGATTTCATCTGGAAGAAGCACCCCGATTTTGGTCGCAAGGAAAATCCGACGCTGGAACAGCTACTCCACCGCGTCGCCCTTGGAGCGTGTGCCGATGTCGACATCGAACCGGCACTCATCGACCGTGGATACGTCGGCAACTTCGTCGGTGAGTTGTTCTCGAATCAGGGCCATCTCGGTGCGATGACTGCCGCCGCTTCTGACGGCTTTCTCCACACACCCTTTACCCGGGTCGAAGGAGCGTGTGCGTCGGGAGGGCTGGGCATCGCCGCTGGCGTCGACGCGATCCAGGCTGGAGCGGATCTGGTGCTGGTGGTGGGAGCCGAGGTACAGACCACCCACAATGCCAAGGTCGGTGCGGATTTCCTCGCCCGTGCCTCGCACTATGAGAAGGAACGAGGCATCGACGAGTTCACCTTTCCGGCGATGTTTGCCCGAAGAACCATGGCCTACTGCCAGCGCCATGGGGTCACTCCCGATCAACTGGCACCGATCGTCGTCAAGGCCTACGCCAATGCCAACCGCAATCCCAATGCCCACATGAGGGCGGTCACCATGACCGAATCCCAGGCCGCGGGCTCCTCCGATAGTAATCCGTGCTTCCTCGCCAACCAGGAGTTGAATCCGTGGCTGCGGCTCAGCGACTGTTCGCAAGTCTCTGACGGAGCTTGCGCAGTGATCCTGTGCTCCGATGACGGTCTCGAAAAGCTCGGCCAGGGTGCCGACCGCGCAGTACAGATCAGCGCCTGTTCGGTCGCCTGTGGTCCACTCGGTGCCGTCGCCGACTACACCCAGATGGATGTGACGGCAGCCGCTGCCAGTCGCTGTTATTCCGCGACCGGTTGGGATGCCACGGACATCCAGATCGCCGAGGTCCACGACTGCTTCAGTATCACCGAAGCGTTGATCTGTGAAGCGCTGGGATTTTGTCAGGAGGGAGAAGGGATGAAGATCGCCGCCGACGGAGTCACTTCTCTCGAGGGATCCCTTCCCATCAACAGCGGAGGCGGGCTGATGGCGTTTGGCCACCCCGTGGGTGCTACCGGAGTGAAGCAGATCTTCGAGATCTACCGCCAGATGAACGGCCTTTGCGGCGACTACCAGGTCGCCACGGCTCCCGAGCGAGGACTCTGTGCCAACATGGGTGGAGACGACCGAACTTCCGTGGTCACGTTGCTCGAGAGGAAGTAGGAACCCGGTGCCAGACACCCACAGTCATCTGCCGCTCGATGTGGCCGCGGCCATCTCGGCGAGACGCTCGACCAAGGATTTCCGCTCGGATCCGATCGACCCCGAGATTCTCGACCAGATCCTCCACCTCAGCACCGAAGCTCCATCGTCGTGGAATCTTCAGCCGTGGCGCATCGTGGTGATCGATGAAGCGGATTCGCGAGCCCGCTTGCATCAGGCATGCTTCGGCCAGCGGCAGGTACTGGAAGCACCCGTCACCATCGTCTTCGCCATCGACCAGGGCGCATGGGAAAAGGACATGGAGCCGATCATCGAGCAGGCGCAAGAGCGTGGAGCGTGGCCTCCGCAGTACTGCGATATCGCACGTCAGGCGATTCCCGGCGGACAGAATGCACTGTCGGCGATGGGACGCCTGCGCGAGTACGCCATCAAGGATGCGATGATCGCCGCCACTCATTGCGTGCTGGCAGCGACCTCTCTGGGTCTCCAGACCACCTTCATGAACGGCTGGCGAGAAGACGCCGTCAAGGAAGTGATCGGCGCCAGCGACCGGGATGAGATCGGGATTGCCGTGCTGGTGGTGCTCGGTCATGCCGACGAAACACTGCCCCACCCGGGACGGGTCGATCGATCGGAGACGGTCCATCGCCAGAGGTTACCTCGGCCCTGACTCTCGACCGAAAACTAGACCGAAAGCTCAATGAGACCGCTGAGTTAGACCTGGCCCTCGGAACCGAGCGCGGCCTGGGAAACATCTCCTTCTCGATCGAAGTAAAATCCCACATCCGAGGACTCGATCCGGGTGGCGAAGACCAGCGATGCGATTCGATCCCGATCGGTAGCGCAGAGTCCAACAAATTTGACTCCGACCCCACCTTCCGGATCATCTCCGATGGGAACTTCTTCCACCACCCGTCCGGTGATGTCCTTCGCTTCGAGGGAGGGAACCCCGCGAATCACCAGCAGATCACCCTTCTCCAGCTCGGCATCGGTATCGATCGCCAGACCACCGGTCCCCAGATCGACCAGTTGAGCCTGATGAAGCAACTCACGATCTGGATCGTGGTATCCATCCTTCCCCAGCGGAAGATGGAGAAATCGGATCGGAGCCTCGATGGGGATGCGCGCGAAACGACGCCGTTGCTCGACCCTGATTCGCTCAGGAGTCTCGAAGAAGAGGAACCATTCGCCCAGTTCTCTTTTCTCCTGCAAACGGGTCTCGAAGTGGAGCCCCCCCAGATCCTGGCGGAAGAAGACGACCGCGAGGTCATCTCCCGGCTGCCATGAAAGATCGGTCTGCGTCGGGTCGGAATGCTCGACGACGCGAACCGCGATGCTATGAGCATCGCAATGGATGGTGATGGTTCGTAACAGAATTCCGTCAGGCCCCTGAACCAGCAACTCTTCTTCATCGAAGGGCAAGGACACCCCCTGAGAACTGGAACTGGGTACTTCCCAGCCGCGGCGAACCCGGATCCGATCGAGCGCTCTTCTCATCTCGAGATCCCTCATCAAAGCTGGATTCTGCCCGAGAGCGAGACGAAGAGCATGCTCGAAGGCAACGCGTGAGTTGAGCAAGCGATCGGGCTCTTTCTCCGCCGAGAGTTCCAGCAATTTGACCAGGAGCCTGGTTTCGGGCCCCTCGATCCCGCGAGCGAGTAATCCATCGACGACCTTGGCGCTATCGAAGCGGGGAACCGTCCCCGTCTTCGATTCCCCAGGCACCGCCCGCTGAAGGCGACGCTTTTGCCACAGCAAGATCAGCAGCGAGAAGACTGGAATCAGCCAAAGCCAGTCGAAATCGAGTGTCATCAAAGATCCTCATCCAGTTCAGCGGCACGGAACATTCCCATGCAACCACCATCGGCTCGATGAGGGCAAATCTTGAGGGGTAATACAGATCTTTGCGGTCCTTCAGCGTCCGGCGACGATGTAACTGCCGCGGTTCTGCTCGGCCAGTTGCTCCATGAAGGTCGAGGTGAACCCGACCGAGATGGTGTGAATCGTCACCTGGCTCTCCTCATTGAGGCGTAGGATCTCCTCGAGGATTCGCTCGGTGTCGATGAAGGTACCCATGCTGGGAGCCCCATCGGAGAGGAAGAAGATGGTGTCCACCTCACCCGCCTTCAGCACCTCGGCGAGGGAATCATAGATGTTGGTACCCCCTCCTGGCTGCAGCCCGAGTACGAATTGCTTGGCACTCTTCACCGATTTCTTCGACAACCTGACCGGATTGGGATGGAGATTGACCGGATTGTTGCTGAATTTAACCAGGTTGAAGAAGGTACCGGGTCGCAACTTCTCCAGTGCGGTGAGCAACTCATCCTTGGCCAGAGCGATTCTCTCCATCGTGTCCGATCCCCCACCCTCCCGCGGAACCGTTACCGAGGCACTCATGCTACCGGAGCAATCGATCACGAAGGCGATGCGGCGGCTGACGATCTCGACTCCGAAGTAAGAGGGAGTACGAGCCGCGTCAGGATCCGCCTTCCGCACATAGGTTTGACCGCCTTCTTGCTCCGCCTCACGACGTGCGATATCGACCGGGTCATAGCGATCTCGTTCTCGCTGCCAGTACTTGCGCCAATCGGCCACCTCTGGACCGAGGTCGGCACCGGTCGCCGCGATCAAACACGCCACTACTTGCGGTAACAGTGCACCCTTCTCGCGTTCCATCGCATCGAGCAGGGCATCGATCAGCCGCGCATCGCGCTCCTTGCCGAGAGAGCGCAACGCTGCGGATCGAACCTGCCAGGCGGGATCGACCAGCGCCTCGATGCGACGGACCAGGCTGACCTCGCTGGAGATCTTGCCAAATGCGCTGATGACGAGGGTGCGAAGCGAGACATCCTTGCTGTTTCCGAGGGCCAGCAGCATCTCCTGCGCCTCGGTCGGATCGAGCCGGATCAGTGCCCTCACCGCTTCCCGCTGGAAATCGATGTCGCGCCTCAACTTCCTCGAAGCCAGGATGATCTCCTCCACCGATGAGGCGGAGCCCAGTTGCGCCAGCGCTCTCACTGCAGCTCTCCTCAAGACTGCAGATGGATGCATCAGCAGTCCTGCAAGAATCGGCTCTGCCGGCTGGTAGTGGGCTCTACCGAGCACATCGGCCGCTGTATATCGAGCCAGCAAAGGAGCCCGATCCGCATCCAGGTTCTTGTCACTCAACCACTTCAACGCCTTGGGATCACGCACCGAACGAAGCGAGCGGAGAAGTTGATCAAACTTCCTTCGCTGCTTCTGCGGCATCTTCTCGGGATCGGTCCCTTCAGGGATGAATCCCACCATCATCCTGGTCGCCTCACGACTCCCGATTCTGCCGAGCAGATCGATCGCTGCGGAAGCCACGGCCACTTCCGATCCCTTGGCCCAGCGCTCCAGCGGTTTCAGTGAGACCCTTTTCAGATGTCGTGGTCGCAACGCGTCGAGCACCTGGCGGCGCCCGAGCGAGGTCAAGGAGGGCAAGTGGGTCAGCACCAGACGTGCGGCCTCATGATCTCCCACCGCCAGCAGCGGTACCGCCGCGATCGCCTGGATGTTCTTGTCTGGATGACCGAGCAGTTGGCGCAGGAATCGCTCTGATTCGCGGCAACGACAATCCCCCGCCTCATCGAGCACTTTCTTGAGTTCCTTGGTGCCGGCGCTCTTCTCGGCATAAGGAAGTGCGCTCCAGCGAGACAGTTGCCGATCCCAGTCTCTCACCACCTCGATCATCCGCTCCCGCGGTGGACGAAGGGTCGCCAGCCGGTTCTGCGCCTTGCGCGCCGCTCCCTTCCTTGGAAAGCGAAAGATCAGTCGATTCCACACCGAGCGAGCCTGGTCATACTTGCCCTGCTCGCGCAGACAGAATCCGCCATCATAGAGGCACTCTGGCACCAGCTCGTGCTCGGGAAACTTCACCGCAACCTGGTCAAAGTGAGCCTGCGCGCCGGCCCAGTCGAACGATTCCTCGAGGCAATGCCCCAGCCCGTGGAGTGCCACCGCCATCGTGTCTGCACCGTCACCGAGGGCCAGGTACTGCTGATACCCTTCGGTGGCGGGGCGAGTTCGTCCGAGCCGCCGCTGGCACTCGGAGCGGTACGCCAGCGCCTGAAGCGCCGCAGCGGTCTCGGGCCATTGCTGCCGGATCTGCTCGAACTGCTCCTCCAGTTCGAGCAATCGCTCGCTGCGGGCCTTGGCCGACCGCGGCAGCGAACCGAGTCGCTCGACCGACCGATTCAATTGATCGAGCGCGTCCTGTTCTGGTCCCTGGATCGGCTCTTCGGGGGAGTCGGTCGCGTCGTCCGCCTCGTCGTCGTCCGCCTCGTCGTCGGTCGCATCATCCGGCGCCGCAGGCTGCTGCGCCAGCGGCACTCGCAGCGTGGCCACCGGAGTGGATGCCGACACGGAGTCTGTCAGCAGCACCGTGCCAGACAGCAGCACCGTGCCAGACAGCAGCACCGAAACCAGGAACGATGCCAGCCAGAAGATTCGAGTCATGTCAGTACCCCTCGAGCGCTCATACCTTGCTCCTCGATTCGCACATCCTACACTCCGGCGGGCATCTGGGCGAGGTGGCGAGAGATCACGATGACAGCGATCACCATGGCACAGGCCAGAGCCAACCACATCGGAGCCTTCTCACGAATCCACGCCAGAGCCGCGGATTTCCCGACCATCGCATTGCCGATGAACAGGATCGCCAGCGCCAGGATGAGCTTGATTCCAAACAGCATGTGATAGGAAGGATCAACACCTTCTTCGATGGACTTCCAGAGCTGGTAGAAGCCGGTACCGATCAACAGCACCATTCCGATGTGCATCATCGGAGCCCAACGACTGCGAATCGCCTCACGGATCTGATCGGAATCGGCCGCTGCCGAGACCGCCGGATGAATCGCACGCCACTGAAAAAACAGCGTCCCTGCGATGAAAAAAGCGACGATCACATGCACCAGGGTGCTGACTTCAGCTCCAGACAATGTAGTCCTCCTGACGAGCAATGGTTGTCCTGATAGGATTTGCCCCACATCATGCCCGCAGAGAGTAGAAATGCCACCCGAGATTCAGGAGGCCGCTTGTCCAGTGCACCACTCCAGCCCGATGGATTTGTCGATAAACTGGGTGAATCTCGCGCCAGTGCCATCCTGAGAACTCCCCACGGGGACCTTGCTGTGGATGCGATGAAATGTGCCATCTCCGCTGGATTCCGTATCTGCGAGTTCACCCTGACGATTCCCGGGGCACTTCAGCACATCGAGACCATCGCCTGTCAATATCCGGATGTGACGGTGGGTGCGGGCACGGTCCTGACTCCGAACCAGGCACAGGATGCGGTCTCGGCCGGTGCTCGTTTTCTCGTTTCTCCAGTACTCGATCGCCAGGTGGTCGAGACCGCCGCCGAACTGGGGGTCGCCATCATTCCGGGGTGCAGTACCCCGACCGAGATGCTGGCCGCTCACCAGGCGGGCGCGCCGCTGGTCAAGTTGTTCCCGGGCCCGGCCGGTGGACCCAGCTGGGTGCAGGCGGTTCTGGGTCCACTTCCGTTCCTCAAGATCATTCCCACCAGCGGAGTGGACTTGCATAATGCCGCTGAATTTCTGTCCGCCGGTGCACATGCCATCGGATTTGTCGCACCGCTCTTCGATCCGGTCGCCATCGAGAATCAGGATTGGCCACAGATCGAAGACCGAGGGCGTGAACTTCTCGCAGCCTGTCGACAGGCGCGCTAGCCTGTCGCGGACAGCCTTCAACAGAAAGGATCGGATGTGACCTATCTCGGCAAGGAAACGACCTTTCGCTGGCTCGGCCATGCATCGTTTTTGGTTGGAACACCTTCCGGCCGCAACATTCTCATCGATCCATGGCTGGAAAACCCCAGTTGCCCTGACGATTGCAAGGAGTTCGAGCAGGTCGACCTGATCTTGCTGACTCATGGACACTGGGATCACTTCACCAGTGTCGTTCCACAGGCCAAGAAGCATGGTGCTCGAGTCGTGTGTAATGTCGAACTGGCACACTGGCTGAGAAAGCTCGGCCTCGAAGAAGACCAGCTGGTCGAGATGAACAAGGGTGGCACTGTCGAGGTGTGCGGACTTCAGGTCACCATGACCGATGCCCGACACTCCTCGGGGGTGGTCATCGATGACGAGTATCGTTATGCCGGTGAAGCGTGTGGATTTGTCGTGGAAACGGAAAACGAATTTCGCTTCTTCTACGCCGGAGACACCTCGGTATTTGGTGACATGGCGTTGATCGCCGAATTGTACTCGCCGTCGATGGCGATCTTGCCGATCGGAGATGTTTATACCATGGGCCCCAGAGAAGCGGCCAAGGCGGCGCATCTACTCGGAGTCCAGATGGTCATACCGATGCATTTCGGCAGTTTCCCACGACTCCATGGGACTCCCGAGCAATTGCGAGAAGCGATCGGCAACTTACCCATCGAGGTGATCGACATCGAACCGGGCCAGATCATCGAGTGACGATGCCAAAACGATCATCCGGTCGCATCGGTTCTCTGCTGGTGTTGACCAATCCAGGGTCGAGACGAGCCGCCGAAGTTCGAAAGGAACTCGAGGATACCGTTTCGTCTCTCGATCCTGCTCCCCGGATGATCTGGTGTGAAGTGACCTCTACACCCGAGGACCCTGGTCCCGTCGATCGTATCTTCATCGTCGGTGGCGATGGCACCGTCAATCTGGCGCTGAGGTGGCTCGAACAAGCAGCGGTCGAGGCTCCGGCGGCGATCATTCCGGCAGGAACTGGAAACAATCTGGCGCGAGGTCTGGGGATCCCCACCACTCCTGCCCGGTCGATTGCGCTGGCACTCGATGCCACGGCCACTCGCAAGATCGACGCGGTGCGCTACACCCTCGATGATGTATCGACAGGATTGATGTTGCAGGTCGCAGCACTGGGATTCCCGGCAGTGGTGGCGAGGAAATTTGATCGGTTACGACGGCAACCCGTGATCCGCCATCCGATCCGCTGGTTGGGAGATTTCTGCTACCGGATTCTCGCCATCATCACCCTCTTCAGCCGTCACACCGCTCCCATCCGCTGGAAATTCAAGACCCAGGACCACTCCTGGGAAGCCGCTGGAATGGCACTGTTTCTGGGCAATGAGGGAACCATCGGAGGTGGATTTCGGCCCTGCCCCGCGGCGCTGCTCGACGATGGGTTACTGGACCAGTGCCTGATCCCCTCGCTCACTCCCTGGTCCGCGATGAAGTTATTCCCGAAGATCTCCAGAGGCACCCATCTCGAAGCGTGTCCCGACATCACCTACAGGCAAGACCAGAAGATACGCATCGAGCAGCCGGCCGGACCTTTTCTGGTCGACGGGGATATCGTTGGAAATCCTCAGGTCATCGAGCTGGAGGTGCTGGCGCACCACTTCGAGGTTTTCCTGCCGCAGCCATTCGAAGTATAGTCATTGGAAGAGAAGTGATTCGAGGGAGAGAGGATGAATCGGATGCCAGAAGCCAGGTTCCAGAGACGGATCAGCACTCGTTGTTGGTCGATCATCGCAGGGGTGATCTCATCCCTGGTGATGCTGGTGGGAGGCTGCAGCCAGCCTCCGGAAGTGCCGATCCAGCAGGCCATCTGGGTCACCCGCTGGGATTACAAGACGCAAGATGATGTGGAACAGTGCATCCAGAACGTAGCGGATGGAGGGTTCGATACGGTGATCTTCCAGGTACGCGGCAACGGGACCGTCTTCTATCGTTCCCAACTGGAGCCGTGGGCTGAGGAATTTGATCACACCGATCCTGGTTTCGATCCGCTGGCCATCGCTTGCCAGGAAGCCGCTCGACACGGCCTGGCCATCCATGCATGGATCAATGCGGTCCCGGGATGGCGCGGGGATACGCCGCCGCCAGTAACGACCCCTCCCCAGCACTGGAATGCCCACCCCGACTGGTTTCTTCACGACTCACAACAAAAACGCCAACCGTTACAACCAAATTACTACGTGGCGCTGAATCCATGCTTACCCACGGTGCGAAAGCACGTGGCAGATATCTGCTCGGAAATCGTTGAAAAGTATCCGGTCGCCGGGATTCACCTCGACTACATCCGGTTCCTCGAATCTGGAGTGGAGATCGACTACCCGCGCGATCCGCAGAGCCTCGCACGATTTACTCGACAGACAGGAGTGGTCGACCCGGAACAGGACTCGGAAGCCTGGGATCGCTGGCGACGCGATCAGGTCACCGAGATGGTGCGGGAAATCAGGGTCGCGGTGAAGTTGGCGGATCGTCGAGCCCTGCTCACTGCAGCGGTGTACCGCACCCCGGAGATCGCCTATCAACGGGTGCGACAGGACTGGCCCCGCTGGCTCCGCCTCGGATTGATCGATGCGGTGTTCCCGATGCAGTACGACCGGGAAGTCCCCCGCTTCGAGGAGCGGGTACAGGAGTGCTTGCATCAGGCTCGTGGCTATCCGGTACTGATGGGTCTGGGCACTTACCTGCATCCGGACCCCGAGGTGACCCTCCAGCAGCAGAAACTGGCGCTTCGCCTCGGCTGCCAGGGCATCTGCCACTTCGCCTACTCATCCTTCTACTCGACTCACTCCACTTCGGTCGCAGAAGAGTCGCTACGAAAGGTCCGGCGGAGCCGAATTCTGGGCACCAGTTAACGCCATAACCTCTTTAAAATAACAGATTTAAGATTCTACCCGGCAATTCCATGAAAACGGGAACTTCCCACGAAAAGGGATCGTCTCCAAGTTGACGATTTCTCGTTAAAGTTGGGTACACTATAGATTCGGATCGAAGCCTGTGGTCACCATCGACCGTCGATCCATAGACCGCCCAAATGAGTTGCACTGTGGGACTCTGAGGATAGATTCGTGTAGAGAACAAGATCAATGGTCACTCTGAAAGGACCTCATCATGCGTAAGTTCGCACTCGCCTTCGTCGTATTTGGAAGCTTGGCTCTGGCCGGCTGTAGTAACTTTGCCCCGGTCAAAGCCACTGCTGACGCCGGTTGCAGCGCTGCCACCACTTGCTCCAAGGCCGCCCCCTCCGACTGTGGAGGTTGCCCCATTGCTGCCGCCGCTGCCGCCGCTGCCAAGGTAGCCTGTGGAGACGACTGCTCCAAGCCGTGCTGCGCCGACAAGTAGTCGACCGTAGTTCGTGATTAGAATATTAAAGGGTGCCGGGTCCTCGACCTGGCACCCTTTTTTTCATCCGGATTTTCCATCTCAAATTCCGTGGATCCAACTCAACTTCTTTGGATCCAACTCAACTTCTTTGGATCGATGGGTTGGAGAGACGAGGCGGATGGGAGCAATTTCACCTGCGAGCGATCGGGCACTCTTCTGCGACCTCGATCTGCCAGGCTCGCTGATCTACCGGAATCGCTGATCTACCTGACTCGCTGTGGTTTTCTCGGCTGCTTCTCGATGTTCTCGATGCGTTTCTGCGGAGGCGAATCCTTCAAAGCCTTCGCCATCACCGATGCGCTCCAGGCAGTTCCATAGATCCGATGATACGAGAACATCGAATAGTCCCACATCGAGCCGTCCGACTCCTGGGTCGCAAGGATCTTCTCGATCAGTTTCGGCCACCATTGCAGGCGCAACTCCTGCGGCAGAAGTCGAATCAGATCGCCGGCATAATAGTGGCCGTAGAAGAAGAAGTAGCCGCTGTTGTCGTAGTAAGCCTCGTGAGGATGGGGACGACCCCGTGCAAGCGATACGAACTTGTGATGGCGCACCAGCAACTGGTCGAGCCCGCTGACGATGTTCTGGTAACTCACCTCGCCAGCGTCACCACAGACCCTCAGCGCCAGATTTCCAACCTGGATCCGACACAAGGACCCCTTGATCTGATTGATCTCTGTCAGTCCTTCTGAACTGGGGATCACCGAGACATTGTAGTCGTATGCCCCGTTGGGAAGTCTACAGCGACGCAATGCGCGCAACCCTCGCTGCTGCATCTTGTCGGGAACCGCCAGCCCCACCCCCTCACATTGCTCGAAGATCAACAATAGCGATGCGGTGACAAAAGAAGTTCCCCAGGTGGGACGGCGAGTGATGGGTGGATCATCGTAGTAGGCCCAGCCACCGTCGGGGCTCTGATACAGTTCCAGTGTCACGATCAGATCTTCACCCAGTTTTCTGAGCCGCCCCCTGCGCTCGCTGCCGATTGCGAGCGGATCCTCGGCGAGCGCCCGAGCCACTGCCTCCAGCGCATAGACATAAGCCCAGACATTGTCGGTGTCCCAGTTGAGAATCCTCTTGCGGCGGCCATTCTCACAGATGTGATCGAGACCACGATGCAGCGCCTTGCGGATCTTCTCGGCGGAACCTTTCGGCGCCACTTCCGCCAGATCCATCAGGGTCACGCAGGTGATGGCGGTGGTCGCCACCTGCCAGGCGTAGTGCTGGCCAGGAACCGACCAACCCCAATCATCGGAACCGATGGGTCCACGCCAGTGACCAAAGGCTCCGTCCGGTTCCTGATGGTCGAGCAAGTAATGCAGAGCCTGGTGTAATCCAGTGGTGGCTGCTGCCCTCCAGTCCGACTCGGCCCCAGCAACCGGATCGACTACGGCAGCAGGATCGGCTACGGCGACAGGATCAGTGGATCCGGTCAGTGAGAGCCCACTCAGAATCGTCGCGATGACGATCGGATGCATCAGAAGAACCTCCAGGCAAGGGTCGCCGGTTTGACCACTTCACCGGTCATCTCCTCCAGGTCGTGATGAGCTTTCTCCAACTTTTCTTGCAGTTCTTCAAGAGCCCTGTGCTGCTCCTGCTCAGCGAGTTGATGCTCCATCTCGGCGACCTGACGCTCCACATCTGCTCTTTCAATGGCGCGATCGGCCTCATTGACGGCACGATCGAAGGATTCCAATTTCTTGGGAAGGTCGATCTCGAGAGCGACGTGATGATCTCTCTGCGCCTGCTCCAGCGATCTGCGGGCCTGTTCGAGTCCGCGTCGCCCGCGGGAGAGAACCACTTCGGCGGTTCCATCCTCCAGTTCCGATCCCTCGTAGAGGATCGAGAGTTGTTCCAGTTCATCCTCGGCATCCTGCAGTTGATTGCTCGCCCGGGCGAGGGACTGGTGCGCATCATGCTTCTCCTCGGCCACTCCAAACTCGTGGAATAACTGCCGATCCCGGCGCGCCTCATCCAGTGTGCGATGATCTTTATCCTTTTGATGCTGTGCGGCATCTTCGGAGAGTCTCCACTGCAACCGAGAAATCTCCATCTGGATCTCTGCCTGGTGAAGATCTCGTTCCATCTTCTCGATCTCGTCACGCTTCTGGTCGACCTCTTCGTCGTCGTCGTCGTCATCGTCGTCATCGTCATCGTCATCATCGTCATCATCATCGCCATCGTCATCGTCATCGTCATCGTCATCGTCGTCGTCGTCTTGCCCCTCATTCTCATCGGAATCCCGGTCCTGCTCCCCACCGGAGGTGAGATCGATGACGAATGATCCACTCTCGGGATCGACCCGAGCGGCATCCGACCGCACGACGATGCACCCCGAGAGGAACAGGAGGAGTAGTGGAATCCACAGAATCAATCGCATCATGGGGCTCCTTGCCTTTCGCTTGATTGCCGCTCGTTCGGTTACAGAGGCCAGTGTCCAGCATCCATGGCATGAGGCAAGAAGCGGAAGTGACAGAAAATTGTCAAACCAGGCACCTTCAGGGCGTTCGGTCCGGTCGAGACAACCCCACCTCCACCTGTGCCGAATCGGAGACTCGCATCGGGTGACAGACCAGATCCTGTGTTGTGGGGCCATCGAGCACCGAGCCGCTACTGGCATCGAAGCAGGCTCCATGGAGCGGACACTCCACCTGACCGTCCTCCACGGTGGCCCCGACCATCGATGCTCCCAGGTGCGGACAACGATCATCGAAGACGGCAATTCGTGCGCCCTGGCGCACCGCCATCAGACTCCGACCTCCGACCGTATCGAAGAACGGTTCCTCATCCTCGATCTCTCCCACCGAGCAGACACGATACCACTCCAGATCCTCAGCAGCAGGGTCCAGAGGAAGGTCACCGGTGGCGTCACTCATAGAAGGGATTGTCTCCAGCGGCGTGATCGGTGGAGTCGTGGATATTTTTCACTCTGGGGACCTTCTGGCGAATCAAAGTTTCCACTCCTTGGCGCAAGGTCATCGCTGCCATTCCGCAACCCTGACAACCTCCACCCATGTGAACGAAGATGTCAGTCTCCTTCACATCGACCACTTCGATGAATCCACCATGCGCCGCCACCATCGGGTTCATCTCATCATTGAGCAAATTCTGGATCTCGACGAACAGTTCCTTCTCTTCCTCGTTCATCTGGCGCGACCGATTCTGTTGGATTCGTTCGAGTCCCTCGAAATGGGTCTGGATGAGTTCGCTGGCCCGCTCAGCAATCGGTCCCCATGGGGGCCCCTCGATCGGCTTCAACAAGGTGACGATTCGATCCTGAAGCAACACCGCTTCGAGTCCTTCGATCTGCACCAGCAACTGCCCCAGAGGACTGGCGCTGGCTTCCTCCACGGTAGAGAAGTACTCGGGCGTTTTTGCCACGACTCGATTGGTTTTGATCACGCAGGTATCGGATTTCGTTTCGTATGGTTCGATCTGGATCTCAAGTTTTTGATTCATAGAATTTCCTCTCGGGTCCGATGATGACCGGGAATTCTCTGAAGATCTAGACTTCCAGTGATAATCCGGAGCGAGTCTTCACCAACAGGTCTAAGGGGTCACGGCATCGTCGCAGCGGCCCAGGGTCGAGGCACGCAGGTGCAACCAGTCCCAGAATCCCGCCCTGAGGGCCAGAGCCTTTCGCATCCCCTTGACCAGATCCACCCGCCCCGATGGGGTTGCAGCATAGTGCCGTGAGATCTCGAGCAAGGTTTCTTGATGGTGATCATCGACGGCAGCGTGGAGGGGGAAGAAAACCGTCTCTTTCGGATCAACTCCGAGCACCGTGATCGCCGGCAAGAAGTGCTGGTACATGGTGCTCACCACATTTTCGGTTCCCAGACCCAGAGCCCCGATCGCTTCCGCAGGGGATCCTCCCGAAAGAACCGAAAGGAACATCTCACGCCAGCAGACCACCTCCACCGAGTCCGACTCCGGATTCAAGTTTTTGACTCCTGTTGCTTCACAGAATCTACGAAAGAGGATCGGATGCGGAATCCCATCCACCCACTCCTGCTCCACACCGATGCCTGCCAGTTCCTCCAGTTCATCGGACTCGTAAATGCCTGCCTCTTCGGTGAGATTTTCCATCAGAGCCGTTCGATGCTCGGGTCTCTCCAGGCGCCCGATGACAGTGGTCAAAAACCGCGGAAAATGTGACGAGTAACCGTGATAATGGCAGGCGAAATCCGCCAGTGCCCAGTTCATGTCTGGAAGAGAATGATTCCTCAATGCCAGCAGGTAGGGATGGTTCACCGCACGATGCGCGATGGCCTCTTCTGTCACCCTTTGAAGAAAGAACTCGATATCTTGATCCTCTGAACTCGCTGCGGAGCTCAGATGCGCCTGACGTCGAGCATCGAGGATCCGGACAAAATACAGCAGCTCCTCTGGGTCTTTGGCCAGATCTCTCAACAGGTCTTCTCGTTCCATCTTCCGCAACACGCTGGAGATCCCTGCGCGGACAGTGGCGCTCCTCGGGCGGCGATCGATGAATGCCATCTCGCCGACCAGATCTCCCGCCTCGATGGTGTCGATCACCGCGCCGCCACGCAGCACCTCGACTTGGCCACTCTCGATCAGGTAGATACTCTCCTCGAAATCGCCCTCGCGGATGATTTCGGTTCCTTCTTCAATTTCGATCCGATCTCCTGAATCGCTCAATCGATCGAGCAGATCCTGGGGTAGAACAGGCTGATTCACGATGTCTCCATTCAAAGTGCTCCGCTCAGCGGGTCACCAAAGGTGTCTATTCTTGAAGTGGATCATTTCTGAAGAAGTTCCACAAGCCATCCGGGGGTCGAGAGCACACAACTCCATCGCACGCCTGTATCCGGAATCGCAACGCACTCGGACAGATTTTCACAGGAGACTGCATTGGATCAATGATCCCCTACTGGCCTTCATTTATTACTCTTCTGTTTCTTCCGTCGATAGGGGTGAACCCAACTGGCAAAGGCATGGGGGCAGCGCGACTGCACCCACACCTTTCCTCTGCCGGAGAAGCGCAGCAGCAATTGATCTCCGAAGAGGAATGAACGGATCTTGCGTGCGCGGGTCAGCCGGTAGTCGAGGCTCGGTTCCCACGCCACCGCATAGCCGTTGTCGACGAGGTACTCCCCGTCTACTTCCACTTCCTGAATATCTCCATAAGCATTGAAGAACAGGGTGCCAGTCCCCGAACAACGAAGGATGAAGAGGCCCTCGTTGAAGAAACCACGAAGACCATCGAACTTGGTATCGATCTGGATGTCTCCGATGGAAGCGAGGTAGGCTCCCTTCTGCAGGAAAATCTCTTCGCCATTCATCTCCCTGGCCACGATTGCCCCTGCGGGTCCCGGAGCCAGACTCACCCGAGCTCCCGAAGATTGTGTGGTGTAGGTATTCTGAAAGAAGGATTCTCCCGAGAGGAGGACTCTCTTCAATCCCTGAAAGACACCCCCACGAGTGGAGGTTTCCATCTCGATCTCTGGATCCATCCAGGCCATGGCACCGGACTCGCTCGAGATGGACTCGGAAACATCCAACTCCACTTCCAGATAGGAATAGCCCGGCTGACAATCAATCTTGTACTTCATCTTCACCCCCTCGGAGGTAGCAAGGGCCCCAGTCGCTTACCAAAGCCGCTGGCATCGTGGGTCTGGACGATCACTCTTCCCTGCCCACTGAACTTCATCACGAATCCTTCACCAGCAAGGAAGGACTGCATCCATGAGCCCCCCGCCTTGGTCACGGAGTAATCCAGAGATGCCTCGTAGGCGACCAGGTGACCGGTGTCGATGGTCAGTTCACCATTCACTTCCAGTTCCCGTAGCGCCCCGAAGGCACCGACCAGGATGGTTCCACTACCCGATGCCTCGAGGAAAAACAAACTCTCGCCGGAGATGAATCCCCCCAGTCCCTGGAACTGCATATCGAGTTCGATGTCTCCACCGGCAGCCAGAAAGGAACCGCCCGTGGTCTTCCAGTGATTCGCCCCGGCCACTTCCAGTGTCATCACCTCTCCCGGCAGAATCGGTGCGATCCCCACCTCACCCGACCCCCCGTCGGTGGTGCTGTAGGTGGAGAGGAAGAAGGAGTCGCCACCGAGCAGGCGCTTGACCCCCGACAACATGCCGCCACCCTTCTTCGCACGAGTCGTGACGTCGATATCGACATTTCCGGAAGCTCGCACCATCGCCCCCGATTCGCTGATCAGACGCTCTCCATGATCGAAGTGGACCAGCGCCGACTGGAAGGCTCCCTGTTCGAGGATTTCGAATCTCATCGCCTTATCCTCTCAGGAACGGGGAGATCCACCCCGCCGTTCCAGCCAGATGACGAGTCTGAAGCCAGAGCTTGCCGCGACCTGAAAAACGCATCACCAACCCCTCACCGGAGAAGAAGGTGTTCTTGAAACCACCTGTGGTTCCCAGTTTCCAGTCGAGGGTATGTTCCCAGGCGAGGACATGTCCGTTGTCGACCACCAGTTCGCCATCGAGTTCCTTCTCGACCAGTGCTCCGTAGGCACCGAAAATCACTTCGCCGGCGCCTGCGGCCTCGATGAAGAAGGCTCCCTTGCCGCTAAAAAACGCCTTGAAGCCACCGAATCTTGTCTTGAGTTGAACTCCATCGGTACAGCCGGTGAATGCTCCTCCGGCGATCAGCAAGCCCTCACGAGTCACTGGAGTTCGCACCAGGGTCCCGGCCATCGCATGACTGAGCGCGAGACGGCTGTCCCCCCCGGAGGTGTATTCGGTGATGAAAAGAGATGTTCCACCGAGTACCCGTCGTGCCAGTGAGGTCGCCACACCACCGAGCAATCGAGCTTTCAACTCGATGTCTCCCTCCATCCAGTTCATCGCACCAGAGGCCGCACGGAATCGTTCTCCAGAGTCCATCTGGACCCGCGCCTCGCCGAAGTCTGGATTTCCTTCCAAGTCGATCTGCATCGGTGTCCTTTCGCGCCCTCCAGGAGCCATCGTGAACCGAGATCGTGCCCCCAGATGGAGCGGGTCGCAATCCCCGATCGACGAGGATAACCTACCTACCTGGAGGATAGCGATGTCCTTACCGGACTCCATCGAGACCGATCGCCTGCTCCTGAGGAAATGGCGCGCCGCAGATCGCGATCCACTGGCAGCGTTGCTCGCCGATCCTCTCTACCATCGCTTCATGCCAGGTCCGAGCCCTCGATCCGCTGCTGACGCCCAATTTGAACGGATCCAACAAAAGATCGAGATCCACGGATTCGGGCCATGGGTCGTGGAGTTGCCCGACGAAGCACAGTTCATCGGATTCCTCGGCCTCGGAATCCCTCGACACACCCTACCTGCGAGCCCCTGCATCGAGATCGGCTGGCATCTCATCCCCTCCTTCTGGGGCCAGGGGTATGCCACCGAGGGAGCCAGAGCATCGCTCCAGTTTGGATTCGAACATCTGGGGCTCGATGAAATCGTCAGTTTCACGGTTCCCGCCAACATCGCCTCTCGTCGCGTCATGGAAAAGATCGGCATGAGCCGTGATCTCGATGGCGATTTTGATCACCCGGCACTGGAACCGGGGCACCCGCTTCGCCCCCACGTTCTCTACCGGATCCAGCCTGCTGAACTCGATCAAGCGTGAACTCGATCAGGCCTGAACCGTCGACAGCGCCTCGGCGATGGCGGTCACGATCTGCGAGTTCTGCTGCGGTGATTTGACCGCAGTCCTCAGCGCATGGGTTCCCAGTGCACTTCCCATGTTGCTGGCATCCCTCAGATGAACTCCCGATCGGCGACAATGTTGGATGACCTGAGCGGCGGTCGGGCCATCGGCGGGAAGAAAAGTCAAAAGAAAGTTGGCCACCGATGGAATCACCTCGAGCCCCAGTTGTTGAAGGTCTCTGGCCAGCGACTCGCGAGCCAACGCAGTCGCCTGATATTGGGTCTGGTAGTACTCGGGATCCTCGAGTGCCTTCACCGCTGCCACCTGACCCGGCAGACTGACCGCCCACGGTGGAGTCAACGCTCGCAACGGTTCGAGGATCTCTGGAGACGCACAAAGATATGCCGAACGCACCCCCGACAGTGCATAGCCCTTCGACATCGACTTGCAAACCACGACATTTTTTCGCTGACAGCCAAACTGTTCCAGTGAATGGGCGCTACCGACGTACTCGATGTAGGTTTCATCGATCCAGAAGCGAGTGGATGATGGGGTAGCCTCGATGATCGACTGCAACTCGCTCATCGGAAGGTGACAGCCGGTGGGACTGTTGGGATTGACCACCACTACCAGGTCGTAGTCGCCCGTTGCAAGTTGCCCTTGCAACCGTTCGCCAGCGACTTTGAAGCCATCTTCGCGGCGCAGTTGAAAACGATCGACCTGACAACGCAGAACCTGTTCGCAGACATGAAAGTACTCGCCATAGGATGGATCGAGTAGCAGCACCCGGCTCGATGACGAGAGCCACCGATTGAATGCGAGGAAGATCAGATCGGATGATCCGGCCCCCGGCAAGATAGACGATCCCGGCACACCCCTCGCCGCAGCGATCGCTGCGATCAGGCCCTCGCAACCGGTCGGAGGCGATGTTCGCACCAGCCAGTCGAGGTGCTCGGAGAGGGTCGAAATCACCCCGGGAGCGGCGGGGAACCATGCGTCCAGAACATCGGCATTGATGATCTCCTGCCGTCGCGAAAGGGTCTGAAAGCCATCGCCCACATCAACGAAGAAACCTCCGCCATGAAAGCAAGCCGATGGTTTTCTCAGCGGAAAGGGCAGTTGCCACTCCACCCTCTGTTCAATCCGAGCGACCAGTTGAGGTCGCTTCTCGACCTGCTCGCGAATTTGATCGACGGAGGCGCTCATCAACCGAAAGGTCACGGCACCCCTGACCAGTTCGATTCCATGATCCTGATATCCGCTGCTGCGGTAGATGGAGGCCACCTCGGTGCGACCGATGACGACCAATCGAGTTCCTCCGCTCGCCTCCACGGCTCGAAACGAGGCATACATCAGCGCTGGCGCCAGAAGCGATCCCCGCCGTCCAGAGTTGACCGTCAACAGCCGAACCTCGAATAACCGATCGCGATCCTCGAAGGGCCACTGTTTTCGATCGAGGTAACTATCGAGGGAGTACTCGCCTCCCTCCGGAGGGGTGATGCTGATGAAGCCAGCCATCTGCCCATCGATGATCGCGACGAAGTAGCGATTGAACTGATCCAGATGATTTTTCAGTATTCCATCGGGGTTCTGCGGGTGCTGACCCAGTTCGACCGCATAGACATCATGCCTGGTGCGATAGATCTCCTGACGATCCTGCTCTGTCGCCTCTCGGATCACCATCGCGGCGGCAGATGGCTCGCCTCCTCCAGCCAGTCCACCGTGCTGGATCACCTTCTCGGTGCTGATTGATTCGATCAAGGTCGCCACTCTTTCACCGTGCTGAGTTGAAGCCAGATTTTCCTGTAGGCTGTTCGCCACGCACACTCCTGCTCATCGTACAGGAAAGTTCGATGGACCAGTATCTATCCTGAGGAACGGTTAGCGATCGATCAGTTCCTGGTGAATCACTCGAATATGCTCAGGAGTTGTGCCACAGCATCCGCCGACGATGCTGGCTCCTGCGTCGATCCAAGAAGCGGCCAATTGGCCATAGAGTTCAGGTCCAATGGCGTCGGAGGAGATCCAGTTTCCCGCTTCATCTGCGTGGCCAATATTTCCATAAGCAAGAATCGGAGTTTGATCCAGATCCTGACGAAGCAGTTTGACCTGATCCACGATGGAGTGCGGAGAAACGCAGTTCACACCGACTCCCTGCGCGTCCTTGATATCCTCCAGCAAGGGTTGCCACTTCTCACCGCTCAAGAGAACCCCTGGGGGCCCGGCACTGCGAGTACAGAAACTGATCATCCATTTTCCTTCTGCCACTCGACGTGCCGCTCGAATCGCAGCTCTGGCTTCGCTCAGATGATTGATCGTCTCGATCAAGATCAGATCTACACCGGCTTCGATGAGATGTTCCATCCACTCGAGATGTTCCTGAAAACACACCTCTTCATCCGGCACGAGGTCAGGTCGATAGCAATCTTCAAGAGGAGCGACTGATCCGAGAACCAACGCATCTCGACAGATCTCGTCACGTGCATCCCTTGCGATTTGAACCGCCTGTCGTGTCAGTTCCGCGGCTCGGTCTCCCAGTCCCGCTTTTTCCAGAACTCGGCGGTGAGTTCGGAAGGTGGCGGTGGTGATGGCCTGGGCTCCTGCAGTGAGGTAATCGCGATGCACTTGGGCCAGAACCTCTGGCGCATCGAGCAGCGCTCCGGCCGACCACAGGGGCAGGGAGAGATCGACCCCTCTTTGCTCCAGTTCTGAACCGGTGGCACCATCGATGAGTTGAAGGGCAGACGGATGGACCATGAGTTTCCCTCCAGAGATGGCGGCAGTTTCACTGGATTCCGATGACCAGAAAATTCTGCCGCCAGTAAATACCAATCGTTCGCCGATCCGCCTCGAATCATCGACCGTGGAGCACCACCAGAACTCCATTGCGGATGCACTCTGTGGCGGATGCACCCTGTGGCGGATGCACCCGGTGGCGGAGGCCAGGAGTTCCCAAAGCCACCGATGTGATTACCGACGGAGGAATCGGCATCGCTGACCCGAACTCGCTGCGGAACCGAGCTCTCTGCTGAATCATGAATTTCTCGATGTTTCCGAACTTGCGGTCCCGAGGTTGCGGCACCGAGATGGTGACGACCCCGGTTGCCGCTATGTGGTCTGCCGTGCGACCAGCCCGGCAAAAGTGCCTTCTGCTGCGACCAGCTCGCTGTAAGTCCCCTGCTCGACTACACGGCCTCGATCGAGCACGTAGATGCAATCGGCAGCACGAATCGAACTGAGTCGATGGGCGATCACGATGCGCGTGACACGCCTTCGATTGAGGCTGTCGTTGACAATCTTCTGGGCCTTGTTATCGAGGGCACTGGTAGCCTCGTCGAGGAACAGGATCTTGGGCCTTCGGATCAGCGCGCGGCAGATGAGGATGCGCTGTCGCTGGCCACCTGAAAGATTACTACCCCCCTCGCTGATCACCGTATGCATCTGCATCGGCATCTCGCGGATGTCATCTGAGATTCCCGCCTCTTCAGCCGCCTCCCACGCCTGCTCCATCGAATAGACCGAGCCCACCGTGATGTTCTCGAAGATCGAGCCAGCACCGAGATGCCCCGATTGGAGCACCACTCCCAGTTGCCTGCGGACGGCGGTGGCATCGATCGAATCGACATCCTGACCATCGAAGCGAACCTCACCGCTTTCGGGACTCTCGAATCCGAGCATCAGCCGCAACAAAGTCGACTTTCCGCACCCCGAGGTTCCGGTCAAGGCGATCATCTCACCTGGCCTGGCATGAATCGTCACATCTTCCAGCACCTTGGGACCCTCTGGTGAATAGCGGAAGTGGATCCGTGAGAGTTCGACCTCTCCCTTCAACTTCCCTGGATCGACGCTGGCGGTAACCGTTTCCATCTCTGCGGTCATCAGAGGCTTCATCCGTTCAGCGAGTACCGTGGTATCGAGGAAACCCACGACGGTTGCACTCAAGGTCAGTGCACCGGCGAGGAAGATCCCGAGGGCGGTATTGAACGCGAGGAACACACCGATGGTCATCGGTGACTGACCCGGATCTTGCCCGGTGACCAGCGGAATCGCCAACATGAACAGGATCAATGTACTCAGTGTCGGGATCGCCATGTTGAAGAGTCCAAGGCCATCGACGATCCTCTGGACGCTGTTGGAGAGGCTCAACTGCTTCGCGACCCGCTCCATCCACAGGGCAAATGCCCGCCGTTCTGCACCGGCAACACGCAGTTTGCTCACGGCACTGATGAGTTGGACTTCGAAACCGAGCAGTTCACCTTCCTGCTCCATCAACTTCTTCGCATATCTGCGAATCAGTACCCCCCCGATCATGGTGACGACTGCCACCAGAGTGGCGATGACGATGGCCACGAATGCCAGGGTCGAGTTGTAGTAGAAGAGCAGTACCACGTTGAGCAGTGCCATGAACGATGTCATCAGGGTCAACAAGGTCGAACCGCTGAACTCCTGGCTGATGGCGTGAGCGGCGGAGACACGTTGCAACAGGTCCCCGGTGGAGTACTTGGAGAAGAAGGACACCTTGAGTCGCAACAATCGATCCCAGATGGCGGATTGAGCATCGAAGTCGGTGATCACCGACAATCGGATGCTGACGAAGGCCTGGAACACCCTCAGCAGGGTCATCCCGATCGTAACGCCAATCAGCGCTGCGCCCAGTTCCATCAACAGTCTCGGGTTCGAGTCGGGGATCGCGGTATCGAGCATGATGGCCATCGCCTGCGGAATCAGCATCCCCATCACCGTGAGAAGCATCGCAGCGAAGAAGAACGAGGTCACATCGGCGAACTTGTTATGAAGACAGAACTTCACCAGGCCGAAGGGACTCTTCTCATTTTCGTCGAGGGATCGGATCAACACCAGGGCATCCTTCTCGAGTAACCGAGAGGTGGATTCGGTCACGATCGTTCGCGAGTCATCCCGTGGATCGTAGATCAGGTAGTGCCCCCTGCGATCCTGCAAGATCGCTACCGGCCTGCCATCCTGCTCGAGATATGCGACCAGTGGGCCGACGTCACGAGTCCACCACTTTCCGCGGAAGACGACGCGCCTCTGCTGAATCCTCGAAGCTCTGGTGATCGCCTCGGCTGGATCGCTCAGCGACTCCATATCGGTGGAATCGGCGATGGGCAAGATCTCGATCCCCTTCTCGGCTCCGACCAGTTTCATGACGGAAAAGAGATCTTCTCCACGGATCGACTGGGTCTCCTGCGGGTTCAACACCGAAGCCAGTTGCGAGAGAGCTTGTTCTGATCTCTTCCCCTCGATGATCTTTCTTCGTTTCACACGCTCGAGGTTATGATCCCCTTCACGAGACCTGGATACGGACCTGACCTCCTGGATGCAACGGTGCAGTCGTAGCAACGCAGACGATGCGGTTGAAACGGCAACTTCAGTTCGATCGAGTACCTCGAATTCCATCTCCTCGCTCGCTTCGATCCAGCACCCTGCAGGAGCCAGTACCACATCATCTTCGAAGGAGATGTGATGTTTTCCCGCCAGCAGACCCTTCCCACGAACGACGCGAATCCATCCTTCTCGATCGGCCGGCGGAGCGACCCTGTGCCCGATAGAGATCACACGACTCTCTCCCTCGACCCATCTCTCGCAGGAGGAGGGCACCGGCTCGGGATCGAGCAGAGGATAGACCTGCGTTGCCCAGGCCTGGATCACCTCGACCGCAGAGGAACCGAGCGATTGCGCTGCGAACTCGAGCCGTTCTCTCGGCAACTCGAGAACTCGTAGTGATTCGGTCGAAAGCACCATGGCAGAGTGAGTATCCTCACTCCGTTCTGCAGGAATCGAGAAGAGAAAATCACCAGCACTGATGTCCCGGATGAGTCGACGACGTCCGGTGGCATGAGAACCCACCACGTCGGTGGCCACCAGTTCTCCCTGCCCATCGATGACGACCCAGACCAGATCGGGATCGTTGAGCAGCAGCGATAGATGCCCCGAGACGAGGCGAACCGTTCCATTCTGCTCGAGGAGTTGCGGTTCAATATTCATCATGCGCTGGTCTCCTTGAACTCATCGTCCAGTTTCAGGAGATTTGCGTAAGCACCTGCTGCGCTCCACAGTTGATCGTGGTTTCCACGCTCAACGACTTTTCCGTGTTCCAGAACGATGATCTCGGTGCAATCCCGGATGGTGCTCAATCGATGAGAGACGAAGATGGAGGAGCAGCCTCGCATCCTCATCCGATCGAGTACCACTCTTTCCGTCTCGGTATCGAGAGCACTCGTCGCCTCGTCGAGGATCAGGATGGTCGGGTTGGGCACCAGGGTCCTGGCGATTTCCAGTCGCTGTCGTTGCCCTCCGCTGAGGTTATTGCCGCCTTCGATCAACTCCGCATCGAAGCCGCCGGGGAGGGCGGTGATGGTCTCGAGGATCGCAGCATCTTCACATGCCTGGTGCAGGTCTGAGTCAGGCACCGTGGAATCCCACAGGGTGAGGTTGTCTCGAACGGTACCGCTGAAGAGGAGGATCTCCTGGCTGATGAAGGAGAAGGAATTGACGAACTGATTCCTCGGTAACTCGGAGAGTGGAACCCCATCGAAATAGATCTCGCCGCTCCACGGAACCAGTTCTCCAGAGATCAACTTGGCCAGCGTCGATTTGCCGGAGCCACTTCCACCGACCAGCGCCACTCGGTCCCCCGGTTTGATGTGCATGTTCATATCCTCCAGCATCGGAGGCTCCAGCGGATTGTAACCAAAGGAAACATTCTCCAGCCGGATGTCTCCCGACAGGAACACCTTCTCGCCCTCCTGCTCATCCGAGTCGGCCATCTCGAGGGCCGCTCTCTCGAAGGGGTACTTCAGCACATCGTCGATGCGGTCGAGATCGCCCCTCATCTCCTGGGATACCGTGCCGAGGTCGAGCAGGTTTTCGACCGGCCCGAGAAAACTACCCATCAAGGACTGGAAGGCGACCAGCATACCGATGGTCATGAAGCCATCGATGACACGGAATCCCCCGACGATGATCACCAGTACCGTTGCCAGTGCGCTGAGCAAGGTGGGCATCGTCGACAACAGCACATTGGAGACCTGCAGATTTTGCTGGGCGTTGATCGCCTTGGAGTAGTAGCCGGACCACTTCTCGTAGAAGCCAGATTCCAGACCACTCGCCTTGATCGTCTCCATCCCCTTGAGCCCGGCCATCGCCGTTCCCTCGGCCTTTCCGAACTCCTGGAGCACACGCATCGAAGCCTCGATGCGGCTGGCAGAGATCCAGCGCAACAAGGTGAAGTTCAGAAGTGCCACGCACAGCCCCACGCAGGTCAGTAACACGTCGTAGTAAAGCATCACCGTCAGATAGAGACCGGCCATCACCACATCGATGGCAGTCTGTGCCAATCGCCCCGAGATGTCGCTGGCGAGTTCTTCATTCAATCGGCTTCGACTGGCGACCTCTCCGGCAAATCTCTGGACATAGAACTCGTTAGGGAGTTGCAAGAGATGCCAGAGGAACTGACTCGACAACTTGATCGTCAGGTTCAATCGAAGTCGGCGAAGTGAATTCATCTGCAAGTACCTGAGTGCCAGTCCCAGAAGGATGGCGGAGAACATCCCCAGCATGACGGGGCGAGCCCAGTCCACTCTCCCCTGCAGGATGATCTCATCGAGGAAAACCTGCAGCAGTACCGGGAACAGGATCCCCGGAATCACCATCAAGAAGCCCACGAAGATGCAGAACACAACGGGAAGAGCGGACCCGGCGAGCCGTTCCGCCACAGCCCCGATCAAACTCGGCCTCTTGCCGCCCTTCTCGAACTGCTCCCCTGGCTGCATCGCCAGCGCGACTCCGGTGAAACTACGTTCGAAGTCGCTGATCGAGATGATCCTGTGTCCCATCGCAGGGTCGTTGATGTACACCCTGTCCTTCTTGAAACCTTCCAGCACGACAAAATGGTTGAACTCCCAGAAGAGAATGCAGGGCATCTGCAGATTTCGCAGGGCATCGACGCTGGCCTTGATCCCGTTGGCTTCGAGTCCATATCGTCGTGCGGCACGCAGGATATTGGCAGCCTTGCTGCCATCACGAGAGACTCCGCAATTCTGACGCAACTTGGCGAGCGGTTCGATCCTGCCGTGATATCCGAGGATCATCGCAAGAGATGCAGCACCACATTCCACGGCCTCCAGTTGGAGGACGGTCGGCGTCTTCACCCTTTTTCCTGGACCGATGGCCATGTTTTCTAGTTACCGCCCATTTCCCTGAGAAATGGCAACAAGAAGGTGATCGGTTGCCGGTTCTCGATGGTCGCATCTACTGTCACCGTCATGCCCGAGGTGATTGCGATGTCCGGACCCTTTCCCGAAGACCACTGGTACCCACTGTGCGCCTCATCATCCGTACGCAACCGGCTACGAACCTCGATCATCGATCCTCCGGTCCCCAGGCTCATCGCCAGTTCCCGATTGCCCACGATGGCGGCGATCGAATCGGTCGAACGAGGTACCGACGATACGCTGGTGATATCACCAAGGATGCTACCGAAGCGTTCGCGTTTGATGGTGGTCGGGGTGATGCGAATCTTCATTCCAGAATGGATCTTCTTGCCATCCTTGACCGGGAAGTACGCCACGGCGATGAGCCCATCCGCATCTCCGGAACTCTCGATCACTCCGATTCTCAATCCCGGCGTCAGCATCTGTCCGGCAGATACGGTCAACTCGAGGATTTTACCGCTCCTCGGCGAGGTGATGATCGACTGGTGGTTGAGATTCCTCGTCAACCTCTGCACACGACCTTTCGCTTCGGTCAACTCGAGACGGTTCTTGGTTTCGGCAGTCAACTCCGCCTGATCCAGCCTGGCCAGCTGGACTGCCAGTTCTTCCAGATTTCTCTGCAGCTCCTCGACGGCGTCGAGGCGCACCTGATGTTCTGTCAGGAACTTCAACCTCTGGAACTCGACTTCCTGCTGTTTCAGCTGGAGTTCAGAGATGGCCACCTTGTTATTGAGGAGTTCCTGTCGAGTGTCGGTGAGTTCCTGATCGTAGGCAGCGAAGATCTTTTCCTCGGTCAGTCCCTCGAAATCGGTCAACTTCTTGCTGAGAAACTGACCGAGAATTTCGAGGTCCGCCTGGACCACCGTCAGTTGCTGCGACTGGCCCGCCAGGTATCGATCACTCTCAGCGTGGCGAGCGTTGGCCAGCGAGGTACTCGACTCGATTTGTTTCTGATACCAGTTCCGCTTCGCCTCGATGAACTGCTTCTCGGTGGCGAGAGTGAACTTACGAAGCGGCTCGATGATGGCGATCTTGGTTTCCAGCTCCTCGAGGAGTTGCTGCTCCACGGCGAGTTGCTCGACCAGTTCCGGCTGGTATACCTCGCCGAGAAGTTGCCCCTTGGTGACCTCGTCGCCCACCTCGACATCGAGTTGCAGCAGTTGTCCCTGGGAGTGACTCTGGAGCGGCACGATCCGTCCGGGAAAGACCATGATCCCGTTGGCGTTGAGATTGACCGGAATCTGGCCGAAGACACACCAGAATCCGAAGCCAAGGAACCCGAGCCCCAGTACCAGCAAAGGCAGCCAGTTCCTCCGGGGAAGAACCTGCAACATCGTATCCAGCTGCTCCGGCGTCGAGATGTGTTCGAGTGCCTTTTTTCGAAACAGTGACGGCTTTTCAGCGGACAAGACGACCTCCTCGTCAAATTTCCTGGAAACGGTTGCTCAGTTCCGGGTCGCTCGCTCGAGCAAGTATTCGAAACGTCGGCTCGCCAGCGAAAGCGCCTCGAGAATCTCCGGATCCACCACCGAACTGCCCTCCACCTCACCCGGGTTGGCCGAACCGACCTTGCCAACGGTGCTGACGGTCAGGGTAGTGTGAGTGAGATGGATCAATCGTTGCGCCAGGACGACTCCGAGGGCCCGGTAAAAGCGACTGGCGAAGCCGGTATCATTGCTGAGTTTTGTCTTCAGGTCCGATCGTGAAATCTGCAGTACCGTGGTCGATTCCGCAGCGATGAGGGTGACTGCTGGAGGCCTCGAATCGAGCAGTGAGACTTCACCGACGATTTCGCCAGGGTAGACGGTAGCCAGAACCTTGCTGGTATCGTGGACGGTGGTCACCGTCAGTGCGCCATCGAGTACAAACCCGATGAACTCGATATGGACACCCTCTTCGATGAGGATGTCGCCTTCCTGAAGCACGGTCGTCTGCCCGACCCGCACGAACCACTCGATATCTTGATCCTCGAGGACTCCAAGGATGATGAGGGAATTTCTCAACCACACACCTCACTACTGCAGCGAGTTTGCACCGTGACCAATTGACCAGAAATCAGCAAAGAATGCTCCCGATATAATAAAACCGACCGTTTCCGCTCCGAGGGAGCAGAAACGGTCAGTCGATCCGCACCAAGGTCCACACAGCAGAACTGAAGAACCCATCATGCTCGATCCGGGCAAGTCACAGGAACTACTATTTACCGCCGGTGAATTTGCCCTTTTGCCCCTTGTTTGCGTCCATGCCCTTAATTTCTGTGTCAGTCGGGCCCTTGGCATCACCACCGGACATACCATCGGCCTTACCCACTGGTTTTTTCCCTGGAGTTTTCTTCGAATCTCCGGCTCCTCCGGCGATACCTTCCAGGTCCGCGTCTGCGACTTCTTCGGGTTCCCAGTTGCTCATGATTACTTCTCTCTTGGAAATCGATGTTTTGAATCGTGACCCCAAAAGTGGGTCTAATGTTCTTTGGGTGAGTGATTTCCGGCGGCTCACCCTTGAACCGTCAACGTCGTCGAGAACGATCCTTCCAATTTCTTCGAAATGATATGGCGGGCACTTCGTAAAAATCCACCTGGGACACGAACCACGGCACGAACCACGGTACGAACCACACGCAAAAAGAAATCGATCAAACCAGTCGACATTCGCAGTTTAAATCAGATCGATAGCACCCGCCATGACCGACTCACCAACCTCATCCGCCCGCTATAACTCCTTATGATACAATATATTATGATTACTCTCGACTGACGCCGCGGCGTCACCTTCCGATATTAAGACAGCCAAGTCGAGAATTGTCCAGGTGCGTCGAGGATCCAGACGATCGTTGCATCTGAACACCCAAAGAAATGAACCGCACCAGGGCTACGGAAGAGGATGGCTACCGAGGAGGAGGATCGATCCAGCGGGAGCCGAGCCACTCGGTCGTACCTCCGCTGCAACTCGTTCGGTTCCAGCGAACTCCTTCGATCATCGCAGCCAGCAAGGGCACGCCCTTCCACCATCGATCCCCATCGAAGTTCAGCAGATGACCGTGATCATGATCGGAAGAATCCCATGGTATCGTACCCCCATGAATTCCTCCGCCTCTCCTGCCACTTCCTCTCCTGCCACTTCGTTACAGCGTCCTCCGCGGTGGCCGCTGGCAGTGGTGCTCCTGCTCCTCGGCGGCTCGGTGGCACACCCTGTCGCCGCAGCAGACATCGATTTCAACGACACGATCCGGCCGATCCTCTCCGACCGCTGCTTCCCCTGCCACGGTCCCGATGCCGCGGCAAGAAAGGGCCGATTGCGACTCGATCGAAGGGAAGATGCGCTGGCACCACGGCCCGACGGTGCCGCCATCGTGCCGGGTGATCCAGCCGCCAGTCTGATCCTCGAGAGGTTGCACCTCGATGATCCGCAGGAGCGCATGCCTCCCCCCTCCTCGAAACTGGAAATCAACAGCGAGGAGATCGCCTCGATCGAACGCTGGATCGCCGAAGGAGCCCACTACCAGCAACACTGGTCCTTCCTCCCCCCGGTCGCAGCGGCGATCCCCGAGGTGCAGGACCCGCAGTGGCCCGCCGGAACCATCGACCATTTCATCCTGGCGAAGCTCGAATCCAAGGGGCTCCGGCCGGCGGCTACGGCACAACGAGAGACGCTGGCACGACGTGCGGCCTTCATCCTCACAGGAATGGCAGCGGATCTCGATGCTCTCGACCGCCACCTCGCCGACCGATCGACCGACGCCTGGTCCCACTGGATAGATTTCCTGCTGGCGTCCCCCGCCTTTGGCGAACAGATGGCGAGTCATTGGCTCGATGTGGCCCGCTATGCCGACAGTCACGGTTATCAATCCGATGTTCACCGCTCGACCTGGCCGTGGCGAGACTGGGTCATCGATGCCTTCAACGACAACCTGCCCCATGATCAGTTCATCACCTGGCAGGTCGCCGGGGATCTGCTGGAAGATGCAACCCAGGAACAGATCCTGGCGACCACCTTCCAGCGGCTTCACCGCCAGACCAACGAGGGAGGCAGCGTCGAGGAGGAGTTTCGCGCCGAGTATGTTGCCGATCGCACCCAGACCTTTGCCAGCGCATTTCTCGGTCTGACCCTCGAGTGCGCAAGGTGTCACGACCACAAGTTCGACCCCTTGAAGCAGCAGGAGTTCTACTCCCTCTCGGCGTTCTTCGACAACATCGATGAGAGTGGCCTGTACTCCCACTTCACCTCGGCAGTCCCGACCCCGGCGCTGGCGCTGGTCGATGAGGAGGCACGCAGCCAGATCGAACAACTCACCGGAGAAGTCGAGGCTGCAGAAACTCATCTGAAGCAGCTCGAACGCTCGAGACGCGAAGAGTTCGCCCGCTGGCAACAGGGCCAGCAGGGCTCCCACCCTTCCCCCATCATCACCGATGTGGTCGCTGCCTATTGCTTCGACGAGATCGTCGAAGGCAAGTGTGAGAACCAGATCAATCCAGAACTACCCGCCACTGCTCACGCCGCCCTCTCCCTGATGGATGGGATTCAGGGGAAAGCGATTCGACTGACCGGAGATGATGCACTCGGTTTGGGAGCGATCGGCGCCTACAGCCGTAGTGATCCCTTCAGCATCTCGCTGTGGATAAGACCGGAGGAGACGACCGATCGTGCGGTGATCCTCCATCGCTCGCGAGCGTGGACCGATGCTGCCAGCCAGGGGTATCAGTTGCTGCTGGAGCAAGGACGCCTGTCTGCTGCACTGATTCACTTCTGGCCCGGAGATGCCATCGCGGTCGCCAGTCGCCAACAGATCGAAGCGGGGCGCTGGAGCCATATCGTCTTCTCCTACGACGGGTCGAGCCGAGCCGCCGGAATCGACCTCTACATCGATGGCCAACTCGCCCCGAAGGAGATCGTACGGGATCATCTGCGCTCTCCCATCACCGGAGGCGGACCCTACTTCGCCATCGGAGAACGATTTCGCGACCGAGGTTTCAAGGATGGTGGCGTCGACCAGATGCAACTGGTGGGACGCTCCATCAGCGCCGCCGAGGTGCGCAAATTGTATCTCGCCGGGAAAGACCCCGACGCAGTGCCTCAATTCGAAGAAGAGGAGTTGTATCGCTGGTGGTTGCTGGCGATGGACGAGGTGACCCGCACCGCTCGGGACCAGCTGGCTAGCGCACGGAAAGCCCACAACAACTTCACCGATCGACACCCGAAGATCATGGTGATGGAGGAGATGGCCACCGCCCGCCCCACCTACCTGCTCAAGCGTGGCCGTTACGATTCACCGGGAATCGAGGTGTCACCAGATGTGCCGGCGATCCTGCCTCCGCTCCCCGATGGAGCCGCCCGAAACCGACTGACGCTGGCTCGCTGGCTCGTCTCGGAGGGTCATCCGTTGACGGCAAGGGTCGCGGTCAATCGCCTGTGGCAGATCGCCTTCGGGCAGGGGATCGTTCCCACCTCTGGTGACTTCGGTAGCCAGGGTACGAGGCCCTCGCACCGACAACTTCTCGATCACCTCGCGACAGATTTCATCGGTGGGGGCTGGAACCTCAAGGCGACTCTCAAGAAGATGCTGCTCTCTGCCACCTGGCGACAATCTTCTGCCGTCGAGCCCCGATCGAAGTCCATCGATCCCGACAACCGCCTGCTGGCACGGGGACCATCGCTTCGCATGTCCGCCGAGATGATCCGCGATCAGATGTTGCAGTCGAGTGGATTGCTGGTGACCACCATCGGCGGACCACCGGTACTTCCCTACCAGCCACCCGGACTGTGGCAGGAGAAGAGTGGTCATACCTACACCCCATCGAAGGGGGATGGATTGTACCGCAGGAGCCTGTACACCTTCTGGAAGCGTACCTCTCCTCCACCCACGATGATGATCTTCGATGCTTCCAAGCGTGATGTGTGCGTGACCTTTCGACATCGCACCAGTACTCCGATGCAGTCGCTGGTGTTGATGAACGATCCCCAGTTCGTCGAGGCCGCAAGGATGCTCGCACGACGGGTGATGCTGGATGATCGGAAGGAACCGACCGGAACCATCGGCCTCGCTTTCCGGCGGCTCACGGGGCGGCGCCCCTCTACACCCGAGTTAGAGATCCTGCAGCAACTCCACCAGCAACTGTTACTCGAGTTCCAGGAGGATCCGCAAGTCGCGACACTTTGGCTGCAGGTGGGTGACAGTCCGCTCGATCCCTCCATCGATCCGATCGAATGGGCCGCCCTGACAGCGGTCTGCTCTTCTCTGATGAACCTGGATGAAACCACGAGGTTGAGATGAACCGCCCGCGAGAGCCACTTCCGAACCGTAGAGATTTCCTCTCCGCTGCTGCGGGTCTCGCAGCAGGGGGAACCCTGTGGGGTTGGCTCCCCTCCAGTGGCCATTCGATGGATGTCCCGCTTCAGAACACTGCAGCGAGAGCCCGCCGCGTCATCTGGTTATTCCAGAGTGGCGGACCATCCCAGATCGACCTGTTCGATCCAAAACCTCTGCTCCAACAACGTCACGGCGAGCAACTTCCCCCATCGATCCGCATGGGACAGCGACTCACTGCCATGTCAGGCAATCAATCCTCCTTACCGCTGGTGGCGAGCCCCTTCCAGTTCGCTGCTCATGGTGAATGCGGATCGCAGTTCAGCGAGTTACTGCCGCACACCGCAGCGATCGCCGACAAGTTGTGCATCGTCCGCTCGCTGCACACCCAGGCGATCAATCACGACCCGGCCATCACCTTCGTCCAAACCGGGTCCGAGATCGCTGGAAGACCTTCGATCGGAGCCTGGCTCTCCTATGGTCTGGGAGCAGGGAATCCAAACCTTCCGGCGAGCATCGCCATGGTGACCCAGAACAAGAGTGGACAGCCGCTCTATTCACGACTGTGGGGAGCGGGCTTCCTGCCTTCAGAACATCAAGGGATCCAGTTCCGTTCCGGCAAGGACCCGGTGCTCTTCCTCCAGGATCCCGACGGATTGTCGAGATCGATGCGGCGAAAGATGCTCGATGCATTGCTTCGACTGCACGATCTCCAGGATCCACAATCGCGCCCGCACAGCACTACAGCCAATGACCGCAACGAACTCGCCTGGCGGATGCAAACCTCGGTGCCAGAGGTCGCCGACCTCTCCGATGAGCCCGACGAGATTTTCGAGATGTACGGTAAGGACTCCAGGACTCCAGGAACCTACGCTGCCAACTGCATCCTCGCCAGACGCCTCGCCGAGCGTGGTGTTCGATTCACCCAGTTGTTCCATCAGGGCTGGGATCAGCATGGCAATCTTCCAGGGGCGATTCGAACCCAGTGCCGGGAGACGGATCAGGCCTCCGCTGCGCTGGTTCTCGACCTGGAACGGCGCGGACTGCTCGATGACACCCTGGTCATCTGGGGCGGCGAATTCGGGCGCACCAGTTATTGCCAGGGCAAGTTGACTCCACAGGGATTTGGCCGCGATCACCATCCTCGCTGCTTTTCGATGTGGATGGCCGGTGGCGGCGTGAAGGCGGGACTCACCTACGGCTCGACAGACGACATCGGGTACAACATCAGCGAGAACCCGATGGATGTTCATGACCTGCAGGCCACCATCCTCCACCTGCTGGGGCTCGACCACGAGAAGCTGACCTACAAGCATCTGGGGAGGCGATTCCGACTCACCGATGTCCATGGCAAGGTGATCGAACCGCTGCTGGCGTGAGAATCCCGTTCACCGTCAGGTGACTCTCCTGCACCCCTGGTGCGGGTCTAACAAATTGCCCTTCAACTTGGCTTGTAATCCCTACCCCAACAAGGCCCAATAGACCCAGGCCCAATAGAATGAGAGCCCCATGA
>DUAN01000229.1 GCA_012960845.1 Planctomycetota bacterium
GAGGTGATTCATCCTTCAACAAACTTCTCGATCCAGGGCCCTATACCCTGGCCGCCGCTGTAGGGTTCATGAGCAACGGAAACGCCCTCGACTCATGGCCCATCGAGGTCAAAACGGGCATCAACGAGGTCCACCTCGTCGTCGAAACGCCGCCATCGATGGAAGTCGTGGTCTGGAGTGCCAGCGGAGATCCGATCGAGAACGCCCGTTTTTCCTTGCTACGGCGCAGTTCCAACTCGACAAATTCGACCGGTTGCCGCCCCCTCAAGACCGAGGGAAATCGCTACGTCATCCTGCCCGATGAACGGATCCTCGAGATCTTCGCGGGAGGATCGGGGGAAGAAGCGTTTCTTGAAATCAGCGCCCCCGGCCAGCCCAGCGTCGAGGTCCCTCTTGACCGCCTCGGTACCATCGAAGTCACTTTCGATCCTGTGTCGTGGCTGGATGTCGATGTCATCGGCTATCGAGGGAGCGGTCTCGAGGGCATCCTCCATTTCACCTTGACCAGCGACGAAGGAAGCGCTTCCTCCTCGGCAATGGTCGACTGGCTCGGGGCTCTTCGCATCGGCCCGGTGCCTCCGGGGCGCTACCAGCTGGCAACCTCGGCCAAGACAGGATCGAGGTACCCGCTCGATCAGATCGCCATCGAGTACGTTCACCTGGCCGCCGGTGACAACGCCATCGCCCTCACCCTGCCTCTCCTGTACCAGCTCACCCTCGATTTCGATGACGAACTGCTCGGGAAACGCGGGCAGATCATGGGTGGCCAGTTCTCCTCTCCCCGCCGGTTCACGGCCAGGCGGCCACTGGTCATCTCTCTCCTGGCCCCGGGAGAGTACCTGGTTCGTGTGGAACAGATGGAGAAGGCGGTGCGTATCCCGCAACAGGATTCCGTCTTCATCGCCTACGAGAAGATCGAGATCAACACGATGGTCATCGTCCAGATCACCCCGGGGAGTCCTGCGGAAAGAAGCGGCCTCCAGGTCGGCGATCAGGTGATGGCCTTCAATGGGGTGACCTTCTCAGGGATGGAGGAGATGCAAGCCATCGGCCAGAAAATGGTTCCCAACTCCGACTTGACCCTCACCATCATCCGCAACGGTGTCGAGATGCAATTGACCATGGAGGTCACCGCCTTCGAGGGGATCACACCGAGGTTTATCGAGAGATAGTTCCCATCGCCAGCGGCGATGGCCCTCACCGACGGCGACATCCATCATCGTCAGCAACCCGGTCACTAGAAACTCTTGAACACCTTGGCGATGCCGGGTCCCTCGACGTGCATCTTGAACTGGTTGAAGTAACCCCACGGTGTGTGATGGACCTGAAAGCCGACCGACACCAGTCGCTCCCCCATCTCCTCGATGATGCTGCGTGAGGCTTCCGGCTCGGCGGTCTGCTCCGCCAGGTGGGCAAAGGAGTGCAACACCACCTGCTCGACCTCGACCTTGCGCGCATGCCACTTGAGATTCTTGATCGCTTTTCTGACCGCCGTGACGCGATCGTCGAGGTCGTGCGGTTCGACATGAATCCACGCCAGCACCGCACCGTCGGCAACGGTCGCTTCCTCCTGCCGCTCCTCTTCCGTCTCGAGGTTGCGACAGTAGGTCTGGTACCAGAAATCTCGCACGTGGAGCATCAGCATCTTCATGCCCTGATCTTGCCTGGAGAGGCGCGGGCCGTCTATATCTGACTATTTCCTGACCGGATAGAGTTTGACCATCTCTGGTCATCGGTGCCCCGGAGCGGTACTATGTGGATAGATCCTGGCCACTTTGTCTCCCGGAAAGAGGATATGTGCCTG
>DUAN01000230.1 GCA_012960845.1 Planctomycetota bacterium
GATCAAACTCAGCGAACCACCAGGTTCACCATCCGACCGGGTACCCACACGAACTTGACGATTTCCTTGCCTTCGGTGTACTCCTGCACACGGGAGTCAGCAAGGACTTGTTGCTGGATCTGTTCCTGACCGATATCGACGGCAACTTCGATCTTGCTACGAACCTTGCCGTTGACCTGCACCGGAACTTCGACCAATTCCTGCTCAAGCCAATGTGGATCCGCCTGTGGAAACTCCTCCCACATCAGCGACTCATCATGTCCCAGTGCGCTCCACAACTCCTCGGCCAGATGTGGAGCATACGGCGCGAGCACCAGACAGAAAGGTTCCAGGATCGCCCTCGGCCGCGTCTCCAGCGGATTGAGTTCGTTGACAAAAGTCATCATCTGCGCGATGGCCGTATTGAAACGCAATCCCTCGGTATCGCGATCGACCTTGTCGATGGTGCGATGCAATATTCTCATCTGGTCATCTGTGGCCTGTGCTGACAGGGTGCCGTGCAACTGATCATCCTGGTCAAAAAAGAGCCGCCAGACACGATCGAGGAATCTGCGCGCCCCCATCAAACCACCGGTGGACCACGGTTTGTCCGCTTCGATGGGTCCCATGAACATCTCGTAGACCCGCAGTGAGTCGGCACCTTGCTCTGCAATCACATCGAGAGGGTCAACAACGTTGCCGAATCGCTTCGACATCTTGCGGTGGTCCTCGCCGAGGATCATCCCCTGATTGACCAGTTTTGCGTACGGCTCATCGACGGGACAGACCCCGATGTCATGAAGAAACTTGGTCCAGAATCTGGAATAGAGCAGATGCCCGACCGCGTGCTCCGCTCCACCGAGGTACAGATCGACCGGCATCCAGCGCTTTGCCAGTTGCGGATCGACCAGAGCCTGATCATTCTTTGGATCGATGAAGCGCAGAAAATATGCGCTCGATCCGGCACTACCAGGCATCGTATCGAGTTCTCTGCGGGCTGGAGCCCCCGATCCTGGTACCTCTGTCTGGCTCCATTGTTGAGCTCTTTCGAGCGGTGACTTTCCGGTACCGGTCGGAGCGAAGTCATCGAGATGGGGTAGTTCCAGCGGTAAGGCCGATTCGGGGAGGGGATGTGCCTTGCCCTCATCATCGATGACCACCGGCACCGGTTCTCCCCAGTATCTCTGACGGGCGAAGATCCAGTCGCGCAGGCGATACCGGACGATGCGCTTTCCGATCTTCTTCTGCTCGAGCCAGTCGATACTCGCCGAGATGGCCTGTTCCTTGTCGAGGCCGTCGAGGAAGCCGCTGTTGACATGAGTCCCCTCCCCGACATAAGCCTCGACAGCCACATCTCCGCCCGCCACCACCTCGACGATCGGCAGTTTGAAGGTCGTGGCAAAGTCCCAGTCGCGCTGGTCATGCCCCGGAACGCACATGATGGCTCCGGTGCCGTACCCCATCAGGACATAATCGGCGACCCAGATCGGCATCGAATCGCCGGTGCAAGGATTGATGGCGTGGGCACCGGTGAAAACACCGGTCTTGCCCGCTTCCGTTCCCGATCGCTCGATGTCGCTCTTTCTGGCGGCCTCCTGGCAGTACGCCTCGACCGCTTGCTGATGCGGGGCATCGGTGAGCTTGCTGACGAATGGATGCTCTGGAGAAAGTACGCAGAAGGTCGACCCGAACAGTGTGTCTGGACGAGTGGTGAAGATCTCCATCTTCAGATCTGAATCCACGATGTCAAAGGTCGCATCCGCTCCCTCCGATCGTCCGATGCGATCGCGTTGCATCGATTTGATCGACTCGGGAAAGTCGACCTCATCGAGGCCTTCGAGCAATCGATCGGCGAAGGCGGTGATACGTAGCATCCACTGCTTCATCGGCTGACGTACCACGTCATATCCGCCGCGTTCACTCTTGCCGTCGATCACCTCGTCATTTGCGAGCACCGTACCCAGCTCCGGGCACCAGTTGACCATCGCCTCCTCCTGGAAGGCGAGGTCATGCTCGAGCAGCTTGAGAAAGATCCACTGGGTCCAGTGGTAATAGGTAGGATCGCTGGTGGAGAACTGCCGATCCCAGTCGTAGGAGTAGCCCATTGCTCGCAGTTGTTTGCTGAAGGTCTCGATGTTCTCACGGGTCGAGACCTCGGGGTGAACCCCTTTCTCGATGGCATACTGTTCCGCCGGCAGACCGAAGGCATCGAAGCCCATCGGATGCAGCACATCGAATCCCTTCATCCGGCGATGACGAGCGATGATGTCACTGGCTGTGTAACCCTCGGTATGCCCGACGTGGAGCCCGCTCCCCGACGGATAGGGAAACATGTCGAGAACGTAGTATTTGGGAAGATCGGAACGTATTCCGGCACGAAACAGCTGGTGCTGATTCCAGTGCGCCTGCCAGCGCGGTTCGATTTCTTGAGGTTTGTATCCCATCAGTTCCATCCATGTTGCGACTCTGGCGAATTTGGCCCATGCTGAACGCTGGTCTATCGCCCGGGTGGATTCTACGCAGCAAGGCTTGTTGCAACCACCTACGCTGGAGGAATTCCTCCACCTGAGGACAAGAAATGAGGTCATCGATGAGTCGATCTTGGTCCATCACATGCACGATAATCCTGCTCCTTTGCGGATGTCTTGGCCCTGATCACAGAACCGAAAATCAGCGAGATCGCTGGGCGATCGCCATCCACGGTGGAGCGGGCGCACTTTCCAGAGATGCGCCTGAAGAAGCGCAACGTGCCTATCGTGAGTCGCTGCAATCGGCATTGACCATCGGAGCCGGGATCCTCCAGGGTGGCGGCACCGGACTCGACGCGGTCGAACAGGTGATTCGCTTCCTCGAAGACGATCCACTGTTCAATTCTGGCCTCGGAGCCGTCTTCAATTCGGAGGGAAAACATGAACTGGATGCATCCATCATGGATGGCTCCGACCTCTCCTGCGGTGCCGTCGCGGGAGTAAGAACCGTACGCCACCCCATCACGCTGGCCAGAAAAGTGATGACAGAAACTCGCCATGTACTATTTGCCGGGGAAGGTGCCGAGACCTTTGCCAGCCAGTGCGGAGTCGAACTGGTCAAGAACTCGTTCTTCTCGACCGATCGACGCCGAGAGCAGTGGATCCAGAAGACCCAGCAAAAGAAGGGAACCGTCGGGGTGGCGGTGCTCGATCAGCACGGACACCTGGCGGCGGGCACTTCGACGGGCGGCATGACCGACAAGCGCTGGGGTCGAGTCGGCGATTCCCCCATCGTCGGAGCCGGCACCTACGCCGATGATCGCGCCTGTGCCGTGTCCTGCACCGGCACCGGCGAGGAGTACATCCGTCACGCGGTTGCCCATTCCGTCGCCGCCCGCATGATGCTGGCGGGCCAGGATCTACAGGGTGCCTGTGATGCGATGATCCACCAGGTGCTCGAGCCCGACGACGGCGGCCTCATCGCCGTCGATGCAGCCGGCAACATCGCATTCTCTTACAGCACACAGGGGATGTACCGTGCTGCCGCAGATTCCAGCGGCCGTTTCGAGGTGGGAATTCATGACGAGATGGTGGGAGATCCGGGCGACTAGCGTCGCCGCTCACCGTCGAGTTCTTCCGCACCGGTGGAGCCAGGTTTGAAGACCTGCCCCTTGCCGACGAAGTGTACCGTCAGGTCGTACATCACGACCTTCGCCGGCTCCTCCGACGGCACGGTCTCTGCGACCTTGCCGCGACCATCGATCACCACCACCGGTCCCCGGCCGATCACCTGCCAGGAGCCATCGGGATCGACGATGACTGCGGTCTGTTCATCGATGCCGACTCCGATCTGATCTGGACGATCAGCGACTGCGCTGAAGAGGCGCGCCCAGCGCCTTCTGGCGAGGAAGTGCTGATCGACGATGACACCGGGCCACAGCCCCAGCCCCTCGACCAGTTCCGTGGTCGATTTGAGCAACGCCTCCAGTTCTGCCTTGCCGGTGATCATGTGGCGAGACATCACCGCAGCACCGGCACTACTACCCGACAGGATGGTGCCCTGAGCGTGACACTTCTTCACCACATCGATGAGGTCTCGTTCGCGTAGCGCATCCATCAGGCGCGACTGCGATCCACCGCAGAGCCAGATCAGATCCGCACTCTCGATGGCGCTGCGCGCTGCGGCCGCTTCTTCGGGAATCACCGAGACCCGTGTCGCTCCCGATTGCTTCCACGCCTCGGCGGTGCTTGCACCGGCGTTCTCCCTGGTCGAAGCCCACCCGATGATGAGTATGTTGGCATCCTTGCCACCGGCCAGCTCTAGAGCTCGGGGGCGAAGGTCCACAGGGAGAGATCCGCCGCCCGCCACGATCAGAACCCCCGCCTTCGAAGATGCAGGCGGAGCGAGGTGGTCGAGTTCCGGTGCTGCCAGCAGCACCAGCCACAGGGTCAGGGTCGTCGAGATCATCCGGGCCTCCTCGGTGCCAGTCTCTCCTGTTGACCGCACCGTGTCAGCAGTGGATCGTCTAGATCAGCAACATTGTGGGAGGATCGAGATGACCCATCGACAGAAGATCTCGCTGATGTCTGTTTTCCTGACGCTGTTTTCCTGCCAGGGGCCACCCCCGCGGACAGTCGTTGCCGAACCCAGCCTGGAAGATCGCGCCGCATCTGCAGGCTGGCACGGCGGTCGCCCGTGGATGGAGCAGCACCTCGACGGAGTGAAGATCGCAGCACGGGGGAATCTGGATCTACTGCTGGTCGGCGACTCCATCACGCAATCCTGGGGTGGCGAAGGTCGGCGGGTAGGAGTGACCGCCGCTGGCGTCTTCGAGCGCTTCTTCGGCCAGTTGCGGGTGGGCAACCTGGGCATCTCTGGCGACCGAACCCAGCATCTGCTGTGGCGCATCGAGAATGGCACCCTCGATGGCGCCGATCCTGCGGTCATCGTCATCCTGATCGGCACCAATAACATCACGCATGATCCGCCGGCAGAGATTGCCCTCGGCATCGAGTCGGTGGTGAAGGCGACGAGGAACAAGGCTCCCGATGCGCTGATCTTGCTGCATCCGATCCTTCCCCGTGGCACGACCGCTGCCGATCAGGGGCGGCAAGATTGCGCCGAGGTCAACGCTGCCATCGGCCATCTCGGCGAGCTGCAAGCGGTGGAGATTCTCGATCTGACCGATGTGTTCCTGGCCGCCGACCAGGAGCTGCACACGCACCTCTATCGCCCCGATGCACTGCATCTGTCTCCGGCCGGCTACGAGGCATGGGCACGAGCGCTGGCACCTCGGTTGAGACTGGCCGGGTTGGCGGTTGCCAAGCGGCCATGATCGATGGATTCGATCGATTCGATCCACTCATGAACGAGAAGACGCCACGTCCGGAATCTCCGGACGCGGCGTCTTGATTTCTCGGGTCAACTGAAAGTTACAGCGGTTGCGGCTTCGGGGCCGGATCTGGCTTCGGCGCTGGCTTCGGTGGAGCAGGAGGCGGTGTTTCTCCGCGACCTCCACGACCTCTGCGACGACGCTGCTGATCGCCACCCTGGCCACCACCGGGCTGCGGTCCGATCTCTTCGCCACCACCACGGCCTCCGCGGCCCTGGCCACGACGACGGCGTGGCTGATCGCCATCCTGGCCACCGCGAGCTCTACGGCCAGCGGCCAGTTCTTCACGATCGATGATTCCGTCTCCGTTGCGGTCGAGACCACCGAGTCGGCGACGAATCGCCTCCGGCATCCCTTCCAGCTCTTCCTTGTCGATCACTCCATCGCCGTTGCGATCAAGCCGATCAAGTCCGCCACCACGACGCTGCGGTGGGCCATTGCCATCGCCTCCAGGAGGGCCCTCACCGGGAGGGGGACCTCCTTCGGGACCAGGACGACGACCTCGGCCGAAACCTTCCAGTTCTTCAGGAGTGATCACGCCATCTCCATTGGTGTCGGCAGGGCCGAGCCTACGGCGCATCCCTTCCGGCATTCCTTCCAGTTCTTCCTTGTCGATCACTCCATCGCCGTTGCGATCGAGACGCTCGATCAGGCCTCCTCCGCGACGCCTTTCGGGGCGCGGATTGTCGCCGCCACCTTCAGGAGCCGGACGGCCAGCGCCCCCTCCGAGGATTCGGTCCAGTTCTTCACCGGTGATCGTGCCATCCCCGTTGGTGTCGGCACCACCGAGTCTGCGGCGCATACCCTCGGGAATACCTTCCATCTCTTCCTTGTCGAGAACTCCATCGCCGTTGCGATCGAACCGACCGATCAGACCTGCGCCTCCACGACCTCTGCGACGACGTTCGCCCTCAGCTGGCGGGGCAGGAGCCGGATCATCACCGGGATTCACCACCGGTGGAGCCGGTGGAGCGGGATGATCCTCACCCGGCGCAGGGCGCGGGGAAGGTGTCGGATTGGGCTGGGGATCTTGAGCCCCAACCAGAGCGGGCAACATCAGCACCAGTAACAGTGCAGAAAATTTGCTGAAGAATCGCATTCATGCCTCCTCAAAAGGAATTTGGTTGATCGAACGAATCTGGCCCTCGTCGAACCGCCGGGCGTGGATCGAGGGTATCCACCATCTGGCCCGGTCCAGTACCGTCCCAGAAGGGCCACTCAGGATCAACCCCGGTTTTCCCCAGGAGTCGCATGGAGAAGGTCGAAATGACAAGAACTGGCCGAAATTGGCTCACATTCCGTCGATAGCGGCCTGTTCAGGAGTCGTAAGGGAGACCGCCACGGTCGGGCGCTTCGTCACCTCGCCGGAGGATCACCACCACGGTGGTCGCCTCATCGCCGGGTCGATCGCTCGACAAGGAGTTCGAATTACGAGAATCCAAATAACGAGTAATCCAAATAACAAGTAATCCGAATAACGAGTAATCCGAAAAGGAGTAGTTCGAAAAGGAGTAGTTCGAAAAACGAATCGTTCGTGATGCGGATCACCGAGTGGACCATGTCAATGGATTTGCTCACGACACAATTCGCACTGCGGCGGGTACCGCTGACCCGTGAGTCAGCGAAGCCAGCCGTGTACCAAAAATCGTTCCACCAGTTACGAGATCATTGGCCCGTGAGGAGGAGTAGTCTATGCCTACCTGTTGCTACGTGTGGTGTTGTGATCCTTGGCTCCTGCACCACCCGCGACATCCTTCAACTCCTCGTCGGAGAGTTTCTTGCGGTCCTGCTCGGAGAGCTTCTTACGGTCCTTGTCGTCGTGCTTCTTATCGTCGGTCATGATCGACCCCTTTCGTGGGTGGGTATTGAACCCAGTATCCCGTTTCGCGGCCACATCGGACAGAAGAATATAGCCCTACTACCCGCCACCGGTCCTCACTGCAGCCAACATACTTATGACCTGAAATAGACCCCTTCTGTGACAATGCAAAGGTAGTCATGAGACAATAGGGAGGAAAGAGCAGATCGGCGAAGACTCGTGCGGGGGGAGCACCATCACTCCTATGAAGGATCCATCTTTCGCTCCAGTACCACGAAGGAACAGGAGTATCGATTCTGCTCATCGGATGGTCGTGGCGTTCTCGATGTCTCGACCCAGTGATCTCGATCGAGGGGAGGAAAAAAGGTGTCTCCTGCGAAATCTCCCTCTACCTCGGTTCGATAGATTCGCGTCGCCAGAGGCAGAAAGAGTGCATAGATCTCACTCCCACCGATGACGAAGGCTTGCTCGGCATCGACACAGGATTCCAGCAACACTTGCGCTGAATTGAAGGCCTCGACCCCATCCGGAAGATTCTCTGGAGTTCTGGAGAGGACCAGGTTTCTTCGCCCTGGCAAGGGTCGTCCGATCGATGCAAAGGTGCGCCGCCCCATGATGATCGGAGCTCCCATGGTGGTCTTCTTGAAGTAAGCCAGGTCTGCAGGAAGGTGCCACGGGATGGCCCCCTGGTGGCCGATCACTCCCGCACTACCGGTCGCCACGATCAGAGATAGTTGCATATCACACCGCCACCGGAGCGGAGATCCCAGGATACGGGTGATAGCCATCGACCTGGAAATCTTCATAGCAGAACTGGTCGATCTCGGTCACATCCTCACGCAATTGAAGAGTTGGAAGGGGCCTTGGCTCTCTCGCCAGTTGCTTCTTCGCCTGCTGAAGGTGGTTATCGTACAGATGGAGATCTCCAAAAGTGTGAATGAACTCACCAGGTTTCAATCCAGTGACTTGAGCGACCATCTGGGTCAAGAGCGCATAGCTGGCGATATTGAAAGGCACGCCAAGAAAGATGTCGGCACTTCGCTGGTACAACTGGCAATGCAGATGATCGCCCATCACCTGAAACTGGAACAAACAATGGCAAGGCGGTAACGCCATCTCATCGATCTGTGCCGGGTTCCAGGCACTGACGATCAAACGACGAGAATCAGGATTCTGCCGGATCTGCTCGATCACACCCTGGAGTTGATCCACCACTGTTCCGGCAGGCCCCTCCCAACGTCTCCATTGTGCACCGTAAACCGGGCCCAACTCGCCTGTCTCAGGATCAGCCCACTCATCCCAGATCGACACTCCCGCCTGTTGCAGGGGCTTGACGTTGGTCTCTCCCGAGATGAACCAGAGCACCTCGTGAATCACCGATTTCAAGTGGACCTTCTTGGTGGTCAGCAGCGGGAATCCCTCGGAAAGATCGAATCGGATCTGCCGGCCAAATAACGCCCGGGTCCCGGTACCGGTTCGGTCCGATTTCTGCACCCCGTTCTCGAGTACATCGATGAGTAATTCATGATAGGAATGCAAGAGGCCCCCGCGACTGACCCGACCCCCATGATCGAGCAGGGTTCAGTGTCTCCGATGGTCACACGGCTCGCCAGTCCTCGTCGTGGGGAGAGTCGTGGGGAGGGTCGTTCCCGCCTCGGACCCGGCGGACAGGTATGAGCCTGACGAGATCTGCCAGCAATTCTCTACCAGCAAATTGCACTGCCAGCAGACCCCACCGTCTCCCGACTAGGGGCAAGGACTGTTCAGGGAAGGCTGGCATTCCAACGCATCGGAGGTCGGATCCGAACCACATCCTAGAAACGGCTCCGGAAGCGAGGAGACCCCACCGAACAGGTAGTTCAACTCGGTGACGGGATCGGAGAGATCGACGAATCCGTCGTCATTACAATCGAGTACATCCATGCAGGACATCCCCGGAGAGCTCTGCTGGAACAGGAACCCAAGAATCATCAGCGGATCAGCGAGGTTAATCTGGCCATCCCAATTGGTATCACCCCGCTCAAAATCTGGCGCTGGTGGCTGGCCCAGGTAAACCTCGATCATATTCACAGTGCTGCTAGCCACGATCGCATCGAGAATCCCATCCTGATTGATGTCCAGCACCTTCAGGCATTGAGGATCTTGAGAGATCGGAATCTCTTGAAATCCCTCGAAAGGAATCCCATCGCTTCCATGACCCGTCAACACTCCGATGTGGGCAGCGGAATCCTGAGAGATGAAGACCAGTTCTGGCCCATCTTGGCCATCGAGTTCCACCAACGTCATCTCACTGGCATTGGAGAGCTGATTTTGGTAGCCCTCCTCCGGCTCCGAAAATGCACCTCCACCAACTCCTTGCAAGAATGCCAGACCTTCTCCGCCACCTGTGAGGCAGAGAATGTCCTGGACCGCATTTCCAGTGTTGCCATCGAGGAATATGTCGCCGACAACCAGTCCTTCCACAGCGTAGGACAGATCGCTTGCATGACTGACCACGAAGGAGGCGCTTCCGTCATTCAGATGCACCGCTAACTGATCGCCAGCCGTGATCAGATCCAGATCTCCGTCACCATTGACATCCTCCACGGCCAGTGCCGATGCACTCGGGAACAACTGTGCGGACAGCGAATAATCGCCATTTCCAACGGAGAGTAGAAGTCTCGTCTCTCCCCCCCCGGAAATCCCGGATAGAGTTGAGATGGCTAGATCCAGTTGATCGTCACCATTGAGGTCCCCGAATTCGACAGAGGTGACGAATCCGATACCCAGAGTCAAATTGAAGTTGTTCTGTAAGTTACCTTCGCCATCCCCCAGTATCACATGGAGTACTCCAAAGCTGGTCAGGATGATCAGATCCAGGTCGCCATCGCCATCGAAGTCGAGACCTGAGGCTTCGAAAGCACCCAGGGGGCAATCGAAGATCCCGGTGTTATTCTCCTGGAACCCCCCCCCAAACTCACCGAGAAAAATCTCTAGTTCTCCAGAAACCGAGCTCGTGACGACCATGTCCAGCAGCCCATCCTGGTTGAAGTCGCCCATCGTCATGTCTGAGGGATACCCGACCACTGGAATCGAATATCCATAAGCAAAATACTCGGAGCCTTGAGGTGGCTGGGCCATCAGGTTGGACGGGATCCCACAGAAGAGAATCGCCAGGATTCCCAGAAGAGAGATCGAATCGGTGTGGATTCGCCTTCGTAATGAAGTCACGGGGCTCGAAGTATTCCCGCTTCTGATCAGTTCAATATTCATCACAATGCCGCTCCACTAATATTAGGTAAGTCCAAAATGTCATATATCTACTGTTCTCAATAGTTCCGTCTAGGAGGAGTTCTCTCCTCTGTCACCAAG
>DUAN01000231.1 GCA_012960845.1 Planctomycetota bacterium
GCAATCCTCACACAATCTTCGGCTGAGGCGCTGGGCAGCGATGCACTGCGTGGCGGAAGCAACAAGGAACGGGTCGATGCCCATGTCCACCATTCGCACCACTGTCGATGGCGCATCATTGGTATGTAGGGTCGAGAAGACGCGGTGTCCCGTCAGTGCTGCCTTGATGGCGATCTCAGCGGTTTCCAGATCCCGAATCTCTCCGATCATCACGGTGTCCGGGTCCTGACGCAGGATCGATCGAAGTGCTCTGGAAAAGGTCAATCCGCGTTTGACGTTGACTGGAACCTGCACCACACCTTCGATCTGATACTCGACCGGATCTTCCACGGTTGTGATGTTTTCAGTCGGTGAGAGAACCTCGTTGACGCAGGAGTAGAGAGTGGTCGACTTTCCCGATCCAGTCGGTCCGGTTACCAGCATCATTCCGAAGGAACTGGTGATGGCGTCTCGAATATCCTTCAATGCCTTTTCTTCGAATCCAAGAGTCTCCAGACTCAGAGCGAGGCTTGTCGAATCAAGGATTCGCAACACCACCTTCTCGCCATGAACGGTAGGAAGAGTGGAGACCCGGAAGTCGACCTGGCGACCGTCGATCCGAAGCTGGAATTTCCCGTCCTGGGGCACTCTTCGCTCGGCGATATCGAGACCGGACATGATCTTTAGACGACTGATGATGGAAGCTCGCAACTTGGGTGGCGGCGCAGGGATCTCTCTCAGCACTCCGTCACAGCGATAACGAATTCTGAGGGATCGCTCCTGAGGTTCCACATGGATATCAGAAGCTCTCTCACGCAACGCCTGATAGATGACATGATTGACGATCTTCACTACCGGAGATTCGTCTCCCTCGAAGGAAAGTTCCTGGATCCCATCGGTTTCATCGCTATTGTCTTGCAGTTCCAGTTCCAGATCACCGTAGTCTTCCAGAACCTCCTCGATCTCCTTGCGACCGTCGCTGAACATTCGATCGAGCGCCTCTTCGATGCGGAAATCACAAGCCAGAACCAACTGAACCTGACAACGGGTCACATTTCGGACCTCGTCGATCTGCACGATGTCATTTGGATCTGCAATGGCCACCGTCAACACATTTCCACTCTTGGAGATGGGCAGGACCCTGCACGATCGTGCGGTCTTCTCTCGTAGTTCCGCGCAGGGATTTTCTTCGAGTTGGAGTCGGTCCAGGTCGATCGGGGCAACCCCCGTCTCCATCGCCAGAACTCCGAGTAATTCGTTCTCTTCTAGTGTTCCGGATTCGACCAGCACCTTGGTCACCGAGCCGTTCTCACCGACCCCCTGAATCGCGTCATCGATGGCCTCATCCTCGACCAGCCTGTGGCGAGAGAGCACTTTTCCCAGTCTTCGATTGAATCTTGTAATGGCGTAAGACATGTTCAGGATTGCTTCTGGAAGACTCGCTTGAGTTCATCCGGGTCGGTCGTGCGCGAGATCGCCTCCTCGTAGGTGATCTGCCTGGTCCGATAGAGCTCGTACAGCGACTGGTTCATCGTTTTCATACCAAGTCGCCCATTGGTCTGGATCGCCGACGGAATCTGATGCCCCTTGTCATCACGAATGAGGGCGCGAACAGCAGGAGTCGCCAGCAAGATCTCACTGGCGAGCACTCGGCCACGCCCGTCGGAACGGGTTACCAGCTGCTGGCAGAAGATCCCTTCCAGGACGAAGGAGAGCTGGGTGCGAATCTGTTGCTGCTGATACGGAGGAAACACATCGATGAGACGATTCAAACTCTGTACCGCATCATTGGTATGCAGCGTGCCGAAGGTCAGATGGCCAGTTTCTGCAATGGTGATGGCCGCCGAGATACTCTCCAGATCTCGAAGTTCCCCGACCATGATGACATCTGGATCCTGGCGTAGGACTCGGCGCAGGGCGCTTTCGAAGCTCGGGGTATCGGTTCCCACCTCGCGTTGAGTGACCCTGCAGTTCTTGTTCCGATGAATGAACTCGAGAGGATCTTCGATGGTGACGATGTGGTCATTGCGGTTGCGATTGATCGAATCGATCATCGAGGCCAGAGTCGTAGATTTCCCACTACCGGTAGCACCGGTGACCAGCACCAGTCCCTTCTTCTTCATGCACAGGGTCTCACAGACATCCATCGGAAGGCCCAGTGACTCCATTTCGGGGATCACATTGGGGATGACTCGCAGTACGGCTCCGACAGAGCCTCGTTGGTAGTAGACATTGGTACGGAATCGTCCGAGGCCACTGATTCCGAACGCCATGTCCAGTTCTTGGTCCTTCTCGAACCTGCGAATTTGCTCGTTGTCGAGGATCGAGTAGACGATCTGACGTACCGAGTCGCTGTCGAGAACGGCATCCCCGGCGGCAATCAATCGGCCATGGATTCGAATCATCGGCGGGGACCCCGCACCCAGATGGAGATCGGAGCCTTCGCGCTCCACCAGTTGCTGGACCAGGTCTTCAATGGTGATCAATTGAGGCTCCTTTTGCTGCCACGGACCGCTTCTTCGGGCGGAAAAAACGGAACGGTGGGATTCCCCGAAGTACTTCGAAGAGTAGCATCCGAGCCGATCATCGAGCCAAGAGCGCCCTCCCTCGGGGGTGCTGGATGGGTCCAGAAGTGGTGCAAGACCCCTCAGGAGCCCATTCACTACCCGGGCCGAAAATTCGACGAAACAGAACCCGGATTCCCTTCGTCACGACAGATTCGAAGAAGTTGATGGCGAGGATCGCAGGGGAGGCGCAGAGACCAGGTCTTACGGAGAACCAGAAGCGGACTGCTGGGCCACCTCCCCCCTTGCCGAGTGGGGCGGGTGATCCGAGTGCGGAGCAAGCGGATCCGGGTGTCAGTGAACCGGGTGTCAGTGAGCCGGGTGTCAGTGGGCCGGGTGTCAGTGGGCCGGGTGTCAGTGGGATGTCGAAAGGTCACCGACAGCTTCACCAGCGGTGCAAGACATAGAAGGCCGCCACCCCTCACCACAAGAGGAGCCGCCGGCTATGCCGACGACTCCTCTCATGGAATCGGTGAAGATGGGTGGGTGAAGGGGTGAGTTCTACTCGACCTCTTCCCTCAGCGAGCGGGAAAGACGATCACCTCGACCCGTCGGTTTTGAGAACGCCCCGCCTTGGAACTGTTGTCGGCGATCGGCCTCTGAGCGCCATAGCCGACCGCAGCAATCCTGCTGGTGTCGGCGGCATTGGCAGAGATCAGTTCCCTCAGCACTGCACAAGCACGAGTCGAACTGAGTTCCCAGTTGGTCGCCCAACGAGACTTGGTCTTCTTGATCGGAGTCGAGTCGGTGTGTCCCTCGACTTGAATATCACGTCCGGAAAACTGATCACGAAGCACCTGTGCCAATTTCAGCAGCGATTGATGCCCGCGCTTCGAGATCTCTGCGCTGCCCGAGTTGAACAGCACTTGCTGATCCAAGGTCAAGGTCACGGTTCCGCCATCGGAGGCTGCTTTGAGCCCATCGATCCCGTCAAATCCAGCCAGATCCACCTCATCGATGATGGCAGATGCTGGAATCGGACGCGCCATCAGCGATTGATTCTCTGCCATCAGCACAGCATTCTTGGCGCTGATATTGGCCATCTTTTGCTGGATAGTCACCAGTTCGGAGATGGCACCACTCTGCTCCCGCTCTGCGGTAGCCAGTTGAAATTCTAGCCGGTCTCTCTGCTCCTCAGTTTCCCGCAACTTGTCCTGATTATAGGCAAGTTCCCGTTCCAAACTGGTGGTCTGACAGCCAGCCGTGATCGAGACGACAAGTAGCAGCAATAGTCCACGTGAGATCGAAAACATCCAGGTCACTCCCCTTCCAGAAATTAATTGAGAAGCGGAAATCACGACCGCCTCTTCCCCCTCCAGGAATCGATGTCCCGGACGGTGGCACAGGATAACCCTGTCGGGAGGGCCGGGAAACTCACCCGATGAGAAGAGTTCAAACTCCTCGATCAGCGACCCTGGAACAGACCGATGTATAGTTCCCAGATCGTTTGTAACTCCGGGCGAGCCAGCAACATCGATGCGGCCCCTGCGGCGAGAAATGGCCCGAATGGAATGTAACTGGAGCCCCGGACCACTCGCCACCAGATCCCCACCACCGATCCGAGCAGACAGGCGATCAGGAAAGAGACGAGAACTGCCTCGGGGCCGAGAGTGGCCCCCAAGAACCCCATCCACTTGACGTCGCCAAATCCCATCGCAGGCTTGCGGAAGATGATCGAACCGATCCAACCGATCCCCCAGATGGTGCCCGCTCCCACCGCAGCGCCACTCAGACTGTTGAATATTCGATCGACAGGGGAACTCGCCCACGGATCCGCCCCCCCCAGGTAGACAGCGGCGAGGAAACCGGCCACTGCCCCGACCACATAGGCGAGGAGACTCTCCTGAAAGGTCCGTCGCTGCTGTTGCCAGGTGGGAACCAGCCGCTGAAACGCCTGGCCCAGGACGATCATTGCCGCCGCCGCTGCCCACCAGACGTGCGCTTCGATGGAAGCCCACCAGGGATCGGCAGTTTGGCCGAGCCCCCCTGCCCCGTGCGATAACCAGGGCATCCAGGGTGAGATCAGCAACAATATCGAGGTCCCGGGAATGGTGAATCGATCGGGAATGATCCGGTGGTCCAGGTCGATGCCGCTGACGACAATCAGGGTGGAGACCCAGATCCACAGCAACAGCACCGAAAACAGATCTTGTGCGAGCCACTCCCCGCCGTAGCGCCAGGCGATCAGCAGGAAGATGCATGCGGTGAACCCTTCGACCAGGGGGTAGCGCGACGAGATTGGTTCGGAACAATCTCGACAGCGACCGCGTAACCACAACCAGGCGAAAACCGGAACATTATCGAACCAGCGCACCGCAGACTTGCAGGAGGGACAAAAGGATCCACGAGGATGACTCACTCGCAGCCCCTCGATGGGAATGCGATAGATGCAGACATTGAGGAAGGACCCGACGGTGCCTCCGAGCAGGGCACTGAAGAGCAGCAAGATCGAGCTGGGAATCAAGTTCGAGATCAAATCGCCTCCTCAAGACGCGACAGGATAGCATCGACCACCTGTGAGGGTGAGATTCCTTCCGTCTCGAGCGGATCGCCGGACAGATGGCGATAGGAAGTTTCGCGCCGGCGTCGCAACTGGCCCAGCAGCCGTCCCGGATCGTCCCCTTCCAGCAGCGGTCGGGATCCTTCCCGGCAACGATCGAGCAGGATGGAATCGGGCGCATCGAGCCAGAAACAGCGCCACCGTGACAGCTGCTGACAGACCTCGGCCATCTCGACAGCCCCGCCCCCGGTCGCCATCACCAGCGGACCCGCTTTCCGTTCGGTGGCATCCGCCACGAGAAGGGCCTCCGCGGCTCGGAAAGCCGGGAGGCCCTTCTCGTCGATCCACCGTGTCGGGCTCCAACCCGATTTCAGTTCCAGCGCGTCATCGACATCCAGAAAAGGAACACCGATCCGCTCCGCCAGCAATTTTCCCACCGTGCTCTTTCCGCTGCCGGAAAGACCGATGAGAGCGATCCTCTCCATCTCCGTCTCTCAGCGACGGGACAAGGGGATCGAAACCTCGATCAGATCGAGATCTCGTCGAATCGTCATCTGGATCTGGATCAGTCCCGAGTATTGTAGTGAATCCTGAATGTCCTCGATGGAGCGAACCTCCATCTCGCAGATCCGGATGATCCAGTCTCCCCGCTGCAGACCGGCGTCGGCAGCCAGCGAACCCTCGTGCACTTCGGTCAACAAGATACCGATGGCATTTTCTTCGACCTCGATGCCCAGCATCGGTGGCTCCAGATCTGCCGCTGCAGTCACGACCTCCAGCGAAGGTTGCTGTCGGTCGATCTCCTCCAGAGCAGCACGAAGGGCGACCAATTGCTGCACCTGGTCACCGCGAAGCACCTCCATCTCGACCGGCGATCCGGCACCAATAGTGGCCAGAACCTCTCCGATCGTCTCGAGCGAAGTGATCGTCACGCCATCGATCTGAACCAGGCGATCACCGACCTCGGCTCCAGCCATCCCTGCGTCACTCCCCGGTAGCACCGCATCGATCAGAGCACCATCGGCATCCCAGGAGACGATGACTCCGAGCGGTCCAGCGGTCGTTCGGGCAGGCACTGTGGTTGGGGCAGGCACTGTGGTTGGGGCAGGCACTGTGGTTCTGGCAGAAACTGTTGTTCTGGCAGACTGATGGACTCGGGCCGAAGCGGCCACTGGGGCCGCATCCTCCATCTCCTGGTCGATCACCGAGGATTGGCCCTCGGCAGAGGGATAGGCCCCAAGGACTCCAGAGACGGTATGCTCACCGTCTGCACGGGCGTATCCGATGACGATCTTCTCGCCAGCATTTCGTCCCGAGAGTGCTTTTCGAAGATCGTCGATGGTCTGGACATTCATCCCCTGGATCGAGGTCAATCGGTCTCCCGACTGCAGTTCCATCGCCTCGGCACAACTGCCGGAAATCACATCATCGACGAAGACTCCCGCCTGTTTCTCGACCGGAGCCACCCCGAGGAATCCAGGCACTGCTGGAGTGGGCACGGCAGAATCGGACCCATCGGAGGCAGAGGTCGGGTCGCCGACACGGACTGCGACCAGGTCGCCGCCACCAAAACGTACTCGAGTGATCCACGGGTTGCCTTCACGACTGTAGGAGACCTCCGTCTCGACTCCAGGAATGGTCGAGTTCAACACATCTCGCAGCCCCTCGATGGTACGCACCTGAGCCCCTGAAAGTGCGGTGATCCTGTCTCCTACTGCGAGCCCCGCCACTGCACCATTGGATCCGGGTTCGACGCTGACCACCTCGAGACCGAACTCCTCGGTCTGTACGACGTGGATCCCGAGTGAAATCCCGGGCTTCATCACCAGTTCAGGCTTCTTCGGTGCCGGCTCGACCAGACGAGTCGCAGGTATCGAGATGGTGACATGCTGCGCTTCTTGCCACGGTTTCATGATTCCCCGGCCGGTGACCTTCATCACGCCATCGTCGCCTTTTCTGGCCCATCCGATGGTCACCGAGTCCCCCGCCTTCTTGGAACTGAGAATTGCGATCAATTGATCCATATCGGCATCTTCGCCATCCAGTTCAAAGATCGCGTCTCCGGCACGAATGCCCATCTGGTCGGCGGTACTTCCGGCGGTGATCTTCTCGACCAGCACAGAATCGACCGCTTTCACCTCCAGCGCCGCTCCCTGGGCTTCCGTCATCTGGAGGATCTGAATTCCCAGTTGACCGCGCGGCCGATCTTCATCGACAGCGACCGCAACGACAGGGTCCGGTACGTTGACCGACCGTGCGCTCAGTTGGACCTCCGCCGCCGCGAGCGCCTTCTTCAGCGTTGCGATCTCCGATTCCAGTTCCTTCACCCGTAGTTGTGCAGTCCGTAGTTCTGCCCGTGGATTGACCTGGGCGCGCTGCAATTCCGCTCGGAATTGCGCTCGAATCTTCTCCAGTTCAGCATTGAATCGGGCTTCGATCTCCTTGAGATCATCGTCGAGCGTGATGCTGTCCACATCGGTCGTGACAGCGATCGGTTCTGCTGCAAGACTCACCACGGAGATCATGCTCAGAAGCAGGATCAGAATCAGGGCCTTGGCCCCCTGGAATTGGTTCATGATTTTCCCTTCCTCCCGATGGAGGTCCCTTGAACTGGATTGACTCACTCACAATATTGAACGGATACAATCTCCTCGACCATCCTGCAAATGCCAGAAACCGAGGAATTACACTGAACTGGATTCTAGACCGACAGGTGCACACTCGGCAACGACCCGTCAGAGGATCTTCGACCCTCAGGAAACGCCAAGGAGATCACGGATTCGCTCGATGGCGACCAGCAATTCCGCTTCAGGACGGGCAAAAGAGATCCGAATCGCTCCTTCACAACCGAATGCAGACCCTGCCACCACAGCGACATTTTTCTCTTCCAGCAGTCGCAGGGCAAAGGCATCCGCATCGGGAGCGACCCCTGCTGGACCGAGTCTCTCCGACAGATCGACGAAGATGTAGAACGCTCCACCGGGAATCGAGAAATTGATTCCCGGGATTCCGGAGAGGCCCTCCACCATCAGATCCCTACGCCGGCGGAAGGTCTCGTACATCGAGAGCAATTCCGGATGGTCGTGGTGCTCCAGAGCGGTCGCGATGCACGCCTGAGACACCGAACATGGGTTGGCCGAATTCTGACTCTGTAACCTCCCCATCGCAGCCGCCTGCGGTGGATTGCAAACGGTCCACCCGATGCGCCAGCCCGTCATCGAGAAGGACTTGGAGAGGCCCGAGATCAGCGATACCCGCTGCGGATCCACCGAGTAGGGGCTGTGCAGTTCACCGTCATGGATCAGGCTCTCGTAAATCTCATCCGAGATGATCCAGAGATCATTGTCACGGGCAAACTCCACCAGTGCGGCGATCTCCTCGGCACTGCTGACGGTACCGGTCGGATTTCCCGGCTCATTGAGGATCAGTCCTGCGGTCCTCGGTGTCAGATGTGGTTCCAGTAGTTCCGGAGTCAGACGATGCCCCGTCTGAGATCGGGTCTCGACTGTCACCGGAACTCCATCGGCCAACCGAACCAACTCGGGATAAGAAACCCAGTGGGGCGCTCCCAGCAATACCTCGTCTGCGGGATCGACCAGCGACAACAAGCATTGCGAAAGGGACTGCTTCGCCCCGGATGAAATCACCACCTGGGATGGATCGACCTCGACCTGACGAGTTCTCGCGATGTGGCGACAAATCGCCTGTCGAGCTTCGATGTGACCGGAGGCTGCAGTGTACCGGGTCCATCCATCATCGATGGCCTCCTTCGCCCGCTCACGGATGAACTCAGGAGTCGGAAAGTCAGGTTCTCCAACACTCAGGTTGAGAATTTCGCGACCATTGCGGATCAGATCCTGCAAACGGGAATTCAAGCTCAAGGTCGCGGATGGTTGGATGGTGCGTACACGCTGGCTGATCATGACGAGTCCCGATTCTATTCTGCAGTCACCGATGAGAAACAGATCCTATCTGGAACCTGGACACCATGCGAGAAGACGGCCCAGACTGCGACGAGATCCACTCCAGAACCGCTGAGCAGCCATGTAGCGACATTACGCATCGGTGGCTATGATGGAGACTTATCGGTCGTGATCTAACAGATTCAAGTTCGGCCCAAAGGGTCCGACAGCAGTTGCGCTCACCAGTATGCCTGGTACATGAAAATTGAGGTCCACCATGCCCCGGAATCCCCTTCCACTCACCACATTGGTGATTCTGATCCTGATCGGTTCAATGTGGGTCAGTCCCGAAACTGCTCGTGGCCAGATGCTCTTCAATCGTGGCGACTGCAATACCGATGGAGTCAGCAACATCGCCGATGTGGTCCATGGCCTGGGAATCCTCTTTTCCGGCGCCGGTCCGGCCAACTGTGCCGACGCCTGCGATGTCAACGACGATGGTGGAAACGACATCAGTGACCCCATCTACATGCTCGGGAACCTTTTTTCTGGCGGGCCCAATCCGCCACTGCCGGATGATTGTGGATCCGACCCCACCGCAGACAGTCTCGACTGCCTGGTCGGCCCTGCCAGCTGCCCGCCGCCTGTCGAAGATTGTGACAACGGAGTCGACGATGATGGCGACCTCGATGTCGACTGCGCAGATTCAGATTGCCAGGGAGATCCTGCCTGTGCCCCTCCACTCTCCTTCTCGCTGGACATGTACCCGATCATCGTCGATCAATGCACCTTCTGTCACGGACCCCCCTCCAATTTCGCCAATCTCGACCTTTCGCTGGAGGCGGGGAATGATCCCTACGCCCGTCTCATCAACACCCCCTCGATCGAATGCAGTTCCTACGACCTGGTGGAACCTGCCGATGCCCAGAACAGTTGGCTATATCGGAAGATCAGCGGGACCCATATTGATGCGGCCACAGCTGCCGGATGTGCGGTGGTCGACGCCGGTACACAGATGCCTCTGGGCCCCTTCTGCTGCCTCGATCAGGCGACCATCGATCTGTTCCAGGAATGGATCGACGGAGGTGCCAACCCCTAGGGGGAGGCGAGCCCAACAGCCGCGAGATGGTCGAATTCTTCGCTGAACTTGACATCTGACACAGGAGCCCTACACTCCATTTTTCCGTTTCGACGCCGAGGTGGCGGAACTGGCAGACGCGCCAGGTTAAGGACCTGGTGGGCATTAGCCCATGGGGGTTCGAGTCCCCCCCTCGGCATTCTCTTTCTTTCACGATAGATCGCAGCTGTTTGCGACGGGCCCCATCCGTTGCTTACGGGGCCTGCCTGTTCTCGACGGCCCCATCTACACTGACCCAACCACACTGACCCAACCACACTGACCCAACCACACTGACCCAACCATCGCCCTTCTGTTCCCGGC
>DUAN01000232.1 GCA_012960845.1 Planctomycetota bacterium
AGAAGATTCAGACATCATCCGCTCGGCTACCCGGTAACCAGCGGTCTCGCCATGGATACATTGAGGATTGCAGACTCTGATCGACTGTCGATGCAGATGCTCCAGGGCTTGTACCGTGCGATGATCCGCTCTTCTCAAAAGGAGTAGCCACATGCAACTGATCGATGGTCGCTGGCAGTTGGCCGGTCACGATGTTGAGGCTCTCGCCGATCAACACGGTACTCCACTCTATCTCTATGATGAGCAGACGATCCGCCGGCAGGTGAAACGGTTTCGAGATGCCTTCTCTACCTTTGATTACCGCATTCACTACGCCATGAAAGCCAACTCCAATCGCGATGTACTGAGCCTGATGAAGAAACTCGATCTCGGTATCGATGCGGTTTCCATCCATGAAATCCGTCTGGCACTGGATATCGGTTTTGATTCACATCAGATCTTGTTCACGCCCAACGGAGTTCCCTTCGATGAGCTGGAGCAGGCCATCGAACTGGGAGTAAGACTCAACATCGAGAATCTCTCGTATCTTGAAAAACTGGGTGAGGCCTACCAGGGTGATGTGCCGTGCACCTTGAGAGTGCATCCGGGCCTGGTGATGCCGGGTTCACCCCGCGATGCCACGGGTTGGTATCAACGATCACGATTCGGGATCGGCGGGGATCAGATTTCAGAAGCACTGCGGCTGATCGAATTGCATGGAATCCGGGTCGAGGGGCTTCATGTCCATTCCAGTTCGATGATTCTCGACGAGCAAGTCTTCGGCGCTGCCGCAGCGGTGCTGCTCGATCTGGCGAGAAAGCTCCCGAGCGTCAGAGCCATCGATCTTGGTGGAGGTATTCGTCCCCCCTATCGAGCTGAAGATGATCATCCGGATCTGGATGCGCTAGCACTTTCACTGACGAAACCACTCGAGCAGTTTGAAAATGAAACCGGGCGTTCTCTTCAACTGTGGTTCGAGCCAGGGCGCTACCTGGTTGCAGAGAGCGGAACATTGCTGACCCGGGTGCATGTCATCAAACAACTCGGTGACCGAATCATTGCCGGAGTCGACACTGGCTTTCACCAACTGCTTCGTCCAAAACTCTATGACGCCTGGCACGAGATCCAAAACATTTCCAATCCGGAGGGATCACAACATCTCATCGACATCAGCGGCTGTCTCTGTGAAGAGGATGATCTGGCGCGTCAGCGTTCCTTGCCTGAAGTGCGCGAGGGGCATCTTCTCGCCATCCTCAACGCCGGTGCTTACGGCTATTCGATGGCGTCTACCTACAACTCACGGCCTTTACCTACAGAAGTGGTACTCTGATACGGGTAGGAAAGATCTCCCTAGGTACGAGTTTCATCCTTGCTACAATGATAAGCATGTCACATGCATCTCTATCACTCGGGTTTTTCTCTGCAATGGTCCTCGTTGCCTTGATCGGGGTGGGGTCAACGGCTCAGTCTCAGACACCTGATGTCACCTATCATGTTGAAGTTCCGACCATTGAAGAAATCGGCGACCAGGTGAGCGCAATCCACCGCATCACAACCGAGTATTCTCTGTTTGCATCGTTTGGCTTCGCCATCTGTAACGATCCCGGTGAATTGCTTCCCATCGATGTAGATCCTGGATCGTCGTTACCTTCGGCTTCTCAAATCTTTTTCTATGATACGTACATCGAGCCGGGTGGTGCTGGTGTCGCCTGCATTCTTGATGGTGTGGGCGCAGTCACCATTCCCACCGGTGTCGGGCAGCACATCACGACCGTCCAGTACCAGATCATCGGTGGCACCCCCGGAGAAAGCGCTGCGATCAACTACTGTGAGGTGGTCGACGGCCAAGTCTCGTACTTAAACTGGCTCTACTTCGAAGGCGCCACTCTGTTGCCAGAACAGCTTCTTGGTTATCCACGATTCAAGCGCGGCGATGGCAATGCAGACGGTGAGGTCGATATCGCCGATGTCGTTTTCGGCCTCAGCGGACTCTTCACCGGTGGTCCACTGGGGAATTGCAGGGATGCACTGGATGCCAACGACGATGGGACCGTCAACATCGCCGACCCGATCTACACCGTCATGTATCTCTTCATTCCTGGTTCCCCACCACCACCACCGCCATTCACTTTCTGTGGTGACGATCAGACACCAGACCCGGTCGATTGCGAGCAATCTGCACCGCAGTGTTGATGTTCGGCCGCTTGGCAGTTGCTCTCTCACCCTGGCAGAAGGAGACTTGCAGGGGAACTGATGATCAAGAATCAACAATCCCATCATCAGCACCCGTAAAAGGAAACCCATCATGAAGAGCTTGATCATCTCCATGGCCGTCATCTGCGTCGGCTATTGCTGGGGCAGTTCCCCGGTGGTGCTCGGCCCCTTCATGTTCACCATTCCTGTCGTGGGCATCAGCGAGGACTCGCTTCCGGCACTGGAAGAAGCGTTCCATGAAGTCCTTGGCGACAGGAACTTCCTCCACCCAGAGGTCAAAGATGGTGGATTGCTCTTCTACGGCGGTGGCGGGGGGCCCAAGGCGTTGCTGAGACTTGAGCAAGTGACAGAGGCGATAACGCTGGCCGGGTTCAAGGTCGACCCAACCCTCTGGCGACTCAAAAGCCAGATGATGGGGGTCAGTCTCTCCTCGAAGGAGGGGGCAAAGACCAGCGAGGTGATCGCTGCGCTCGGTGCCATCGAAAAGGTCAGTATCGAGGACTCGTTACTCATCGGTGGCCGAACCTACCATGTGATCCATCTCGACTCTTCCATCCACTACGGCGATCTCGTCTCCGATATCAGAAAGTCAAAACTCGAGGTCGACGACCTGCTCTGGGGCCACTGGAAATACGGCTGGGAGATCGAAGAGGACGAGCACGGCCATGGCCACGACATGGGCATGACCCTGATTCGAAAGACCGCTTCCGACTGAAGTCGTCAATAACCTGGAGGTGACTTCGATGTTGACGGGGATGCTACTGCTGACTCTTGTTTCAGCTGTCGATGATGCTGCCGTACAGAAGGATCCACCCATCAACATCGTCATCGTGCTGGCCGATGATCTCGGCTACGGTGATCCCGGCTGCTACAACGATCAGTCCAAGATCCCGACTCCACACATCGATCGCCTCGCCGCCGAAGGACTGCGCTTCACCGATGCTCATACTCCGTCGAGTGTCTGTTCGCCGACTCGCTACGGTCTGCTGACCGGGCGCTACGCCTGGCGAACAAAATTGAAACGTAGCGTCCTGTGGCCGTGGTCATTACCACTGATCGAGCAGGACCGACTGACGCTTCCGGCGATGCTCCAGCAACACGGCTATCACACCGCGTGCATCGGCAAGTGGCATCTGGGCTGGGACTGGCCCATCGATGCAGACGGCCATGTCAGCGATGAGTTCGATGGGGTCTCCATCGCAGCCAAAAAGAGAGTGCCGCTGGGAAAACGAGTCGATTTCTCGCGCCCGATCGCCAGTGGTCCCACCTCTCGCGGTTTCAATTATTACTTCGGTGATGATGTTCCCAATTTTCCGCCGCGCTGCTTCATCCAGAACGATCGCACCGTCGGAATTCCAGCGGTCGATAAGCCCAAGGGAATGTTCGGCCACGCCGGGCCGACACTGGCTGGATGGGATCTGTCGGTAGTGCTTCCAACTCTGGCCCAGCAAGCGGCCGCCTTCATCGAGGAGCGTGCAAAGCACCCCGAGCAACCGTTCCTTCTCTACGTTCCGCTGACCGCTCCGCACACGCCCATCGCCCCATCGCCGCACTTTGCCGGCAAGAGCGAGGCGGGAATCTACGGAGATTTCGTACATGAGGTCGACTGGGTGCTGGGTCAAGTTCTTTCTGCACTCGATCGAACCGGTACCGCTGAGCGCACCCTCGTCATCTTCACCAGTGACAACGGATCGCCGCAGCGAAACGGCATCGACATGAGTGGGCCCATCGGTTCGGTGAAAGAGTTCGGACACGATCCATCGCGACCCTGGCGCGGCATGAAATCAGATGCCTGGGAAGCGGGTCACCGGGTGCCTTTCATCGTGCGCTGGCCCGGCAGAACTCCCTCAGGGGAAGTCTCCAGTGAGCCGATCATCCTGACCGATCTGATGCGTACCTTTGCCACCCTGGTGGGTCATTCTCTCCCCGAAGAAAGCGCCGAGGATAGTTTCGACATCCTGACCGCACTCGAGGGCAAGAAAACGCATCGGCCGATTCACGACCATCTGATTCATCATTCCGGCAATGGTCTCTTTGCCATCCGACAGGGAAACTGGAAGTTGATTCTCGGCAAGGGATCGGGCGGCTTTAGCCGTTACAAGGTGCCAGCAGATGCTCCCGCCGGACAGCTCTACCATCTGGGCGACGATCCAGCAGAGCAGATCAACCGCTACCGGGAGAAACCTCAAATCGTCGCAAAACTGACCCGGTTGCTCGAACTCACACGCAGTAGTCACCGTTCGTACCGTCTCCCCTCTGCAGTGCGACAGGGCTCCCCAGGATCATCGGACCCGCAGTAAAATTCCTTCTGCGCTCGTGAGTGGGCCGCCTCCCTGACAGCCTCACCTGACAGCCAGGAACACTTACCAAATATTGCTCACTCTGTGGCTTTTCCTGTGGCAGACTGCCCATCATCTAAATCGTAATCTTGTTCTTGGATGACAGTGAATTGCACTCCGGATGGAGTAGCAGCAGCGAGGTATCCGGTGACCGATTCCACGACAACTGTTCCTGGATCTCTACGTGAGGACTCGACCACCGGTAGCGGGCCGACCTTCCTCAAGCCGACCGCGCCGATGGGCATCTACCAGACACTCTACGCGTTTCAGGCTGCTTTCGGTCAGCCGATGGGAGCACCAGACACTCATCCCTGGAGTCAGGGGTTCCCCCTCACCAAACCGATCCCTGGTGGGCCTGAATTGCCCTCTTCGGTCGCGGTCTCCTCGGAGGATCTGCGCTATCCAAAAGCATGGGGACTACCCGCACTGCGCGAACGAATCGCCAGCTACTACAACGAGCATTACGGCGCTTCCATCGATGTAGACAATGTGATGGTTTTTGCCGGTGGACGCCCAGCCCTTCTCTCGACCCTGCTATTTCTCGAAAAGGGCATCGGTGTCAAAATTGCTTCGACCGAGTACACCCCTTACTTCGACATCCTTGAAGGTCTTTCTGTGCCTTACGAACTGGTCGATAGCGACATCGAGAATCAATTCTGTCCATCGATCGACAGTTACACATCACCAGGATCGCACCAACGAACCATGATGCTGCTGAGTAACCCGTGTAATCCAACCGGCATCACCCGCACCGGTGCAGACCTCAAAGCACTGGTCGCTGCCGCGAGCACGCCCAACTGCGGATTGTTGATCGATGAAGCCTACGAAATGTTTCATCACCCACCGGTCAGTGCACTGGCTCATATCGATGACATCAATCAAACCAACATCTTCGTCATCGGTGCCGCCACCAAAGGGCTGCAGTCTCCTGGAATTCGCATCGGCTGGGCGATTGCAGCGAAGCACCACATCGAAGTCCTCGGCAACTTCTCAACGTTTGGCATGGGTGGGGTCTCTCATCCATCGCAATGCTACGCACTCGAATTGATGGCTCCGCGTCGTATCGAGCAGGTGCGAAAAGCGATCCCCGCCTTCTATGGCCAGCAGCGCCAGCGATACGGTGAAGCCTTTGAGAATATGGGGCTGAGCCTCTTCACCGGCGATGGTGGCTTCTACCACTGGTGCCAGCTCCCCGATGGCATCAACGCTGCTCAACTGAACTCTCGGCTCTTTGCCGAGGGTGCAGCCATCCTGCGAGGTTCCGATTGCGATATGCGGCGCCTCGATCAGCAATCACCTCTGCGCAACTTCTTCCGCTTCTCCTTCGGTCCCCTGGCCCCGGAATCGTTCGAGGAAGACATCGAGATCCTGTCCCGCGCTCTCAATTCGTAAGGACCAACCCCAAACGACCCCTGAGTATTTTGAACTCTATTCGCCATCATCTTCCGGTTTGCTTCCACAATCGAGATTCGACGCTAGAATTCAAATCCACGGAAGCGTGTGCAGTTCACCACTTCCGGCCCTGGCAGGGCAAAGAGAGTGAGAGCAGTCTTCCGATGCAGGAACAGATTCGAAACGTGGCGATCATCGCCCATGTCGACCACGGCAAGACGACGCTGGTCGACAGCCTCCTCTACCAATCAGGTATGTTTCGTAACGAGGAACTCGACCGCCTCGCAGGAGGACAACACGGCCTGATCTTCGATAGCAATCCTCTCGAGCGAGAGCGGGGGATCACCATCCTCGCCAAGAACTGTGCCATCGAAGTTGAGCGCGGAGATATCCGCTACCGCATCAACATCATCGATACTCCCGGTCACGCCGACTTCGGTGGCGAGGTCGAGAGGGTCCTTTCGATGGCGGATGGAGCCTTGCTGCTGGTGGACTCCTACGACGGCCCGATGCCACAGACCCGATTCGTCTTGCAAAAGGCGCTGGAAAATAACCTCACTCCGATGCTGATCGTCAACAAAGCGGATCGAGTGGACGGACGCCCGGCTGAAGTTGTCGACGAGGTTTTCGACCTGCTGGTGAGCCTGGAAGCAGGTGACGATGCGCTCGATTTCCCCATCTTCTTCTGCTCTGGTCGCGATGGTTGGTGCTCGGAAGAGGTGGATGGAGAGCGCTTTGATCTGCAAAGGATCTTCGACGCCATCATCGAACACGTTCCCGCTCCACCGGTCGAGGTCGAGGCACCTCTGCAACTCAGAGTCAGTACTCTCGACCACTCCGAGTACGTCGGTCGTATCGCCATTGGTCGCATCGCAGCCGGCACTCTTTCCGCAGCGGAGGAGATCAAGGTACTTTCGGAGGATACAGCGCCGAGAACTGCTCGGGCCCAGGAGGTCCATCTGTTCGAGGGGCTCGGTCGAAAAAAGGTCCAACAGGTCAAGGCAGGCGACATCTGTGCGGTGATCGGCATCGATGGCATCGAAATCGGTGACACCATCGCCTGTGCCAAAGAACCGATGGCACTTCCGGCTTTGCGAGTGGATGAACCAACCCTCCACATGACCTTTCGGGTCAACGATGGGCCCTTTGTCGGCAGAGACGGCAAGTATGTCACTTCGAGGCAACTGAAGGATCGACTCGACAAGGAGTTGGAGCGAAACGTGGCGCTTCGGGTGGTCCAGGGCGACCGCCCCGAGGAGTTTCTCGTCTCAGGCCGTGGACTGATGCATCTTGGCATCTTGCTGGAGACGATGCGTCGTGAAGGTTTTGAGATGTGTGTGGGTATGCCTCGTGTGATCGAACGTCTGGTCGACGGCAAGTGGCATGAACCTTTCGAACACCTCGTGCTGGAAAGCCCCATCGATGCACAAGGATCAGCAATGGCTTTGATCGGCGAACGACGTGCCGAGATGATCGACATGACATCGAGAGCCGGTAGTGACATGGTGCACATGGAATTCAAGATACCCGCACGTGGTCTCATCGGCTTGCGTACGCGATTGCTCACAGCCACCGCAGGACGAGTCATCTCGCATCACAGTTATCTCGAGCATGGCCCCAAGGCGGGCCCAATCCCTCGAAGGAGTTCAGGTTCACTGATCGCCGTCGAGACGGGACAGGCCACCCCCTACAGTCTCGATGCTCTGTACGATCGTGGCACCTTCTTCATCGAACCTGGGGATCAAATTTACGAGGGTCAGGTGGTCGGAGAACACAGCCGCGATCGCGACCTCGAAGTGAACGTGGTGCGCACCAAGAAACTATCCAACGTACGAGCATCCGGCAAGGACGACAGTACCAACGTCCGGCCGCTCAAACGATTGAAGCTAGAAGAAGCGCTCGAATTTGTCGTTGAGGGAGAACTGGTGGAGATCACTCCCGCCAACATTCGCATCCGCAAGCAGTTGCTCAAGGAATCAGACCGCCGTCGCGCCGGCCGCAAGGCCAGGAACGAAAGCTAGCGAATCTCTCCCTCCCAGGATCCATCAAGGATCAGCGGGAGCCTCGGGATAAAGGGTATGAGTTCCCGAATCAGTGATGATTCCGGGAGTCGTCCCCCGCACCTCGAACGCTTGTGTTTCATGACCTGATTTCGTGGCGCGAACTTGCCAGTCCCCCGCATCGATGCCATCGACAAGGAAATTTCCCTCTTCATCGGTTCGAAATCCGCTGTTGTTGCCGAGTTCAATGACACCTCCTGAACCCGTCGAAAAAGAGATGCTGATCGAAGTATTATGTTGCGGCTCAGGTTCTTCTCCGGGTCTCGAGACCGAGACTCGAACCCCTTCCAGCGGTTCCCCTGTGACATCCACGATCCGTCCGGCGATGGCTGCACCAGGTTGCAGTGAAATGGTGACGGAAGTGGTGGATCCCAGTTCTACATCGACCTCTGCTGTCTCCTTCACGTACCCCTCTGCCTCGATCGTGATTCGATGAGAGCCTCCCGACAGCCCGATGATGTCAAAAAAACCATCTGGATGTGTGTACTCGACACCAGAAGAGCCTTCACCGAAGAAGATGACATTGCCCGTCGACGACGCACCACGCCCCAGTTGAAATGAAGTAATTGGTTGGAGCGTGATGGAATCCACCACCGTGCCTTCGATTCTCCCACCCTCGGTCACCACAACCTGTGCGTTCAGGTTTCCCGCATCGACTGTGGGGTTTTCTAGAGAATTCCAGTGCTGTCCTTCCGTGACAGCGATGAGATATGGTAGCTGCTCTGAAACCTCGAATCGAAAGTAACCATCTTGGGCACTGGTCGTTCGGATTCCATCTCCTGTTGCTCCCCCGCCCAACATCGCGAGAAACTGATTCTCTGGAGCGACCGCTTTTCTTGCCGTCAGGCGAACCCCTCCCACCAGCGCACCCAGATCATCGATGACTCGTCCTTCGATGACAAAGACGGTGGCCAGATCGAGTCGAACACCCTCGATCGATCGAAGTACAGAAAGAGCAACAGTTGCTGAAGATCCATACCCCACCGCCTCGGCATCGATCTCGTAGTCACCGCGATTTTCCACCACGATGGAGAACTCGCCGCCAGCATCGGTAGTGGCACTCTGCACCGTATCACCGTCAGATGCTGCTTCCATGACCAGCCCGTTGGCTCCGCCAAAGGTGAAGGTGAATCCCTGCTCTTCCTCTTCGGCACCCGGTAGCGCCAATTGTCGAAGGTTCACTCTGGCGCCCTTGACCGGCATCGTATCGGGAGACAGCACCACTCCACGGATCGTCAGCCCCTCCTTGAGCACCACGTCGCCGAGATATTGATCCCCTACCGTGTATCCAGAAACATCGAGTCGGGTATCGGGATGGTCATGATGAGAGATCATCATCATTCGGTCCTGCGACTGGCTCGGGTCGATCCGCAGTTCAAAGGTCCCATCATCTTCGCTGATGGCGATGAATCCCGGCTGCGATCTCCCCGTTCCTAAAAAAGTAGCCCCGGAAACTGCTACTCCTCGGTGATCTACCACCCTGCCATGGAGCAGTGCCGGAGACTTCAGTACCAGTTCACCGGCATCATTCACTCCGGGTTTGAGGTCGATGAATCGACTCGCCCTGACAAACTTCGATGAATCCACCACCAGTTGATGCATCCCGACCGTCCCGGTGTAGAGCTCGAATTGACCCACCTTTGGGTTGTTGGAATTCTCTTCGGCCAGCAAGGATCCCTCGCCTCGCCGAGCAGCATGGTTGGACTCCTCGGCATCGAGTCCGCTGAACAGTTTCACCGGAACATCCTGAGGGGCACCTCGTTCATCCACCACCACGCCGCGAAGGATGCACTGTTTACGCAGCTTGAGAATCACCTCCGGGGTTCCAGGGGTAACATTGACGGGCTCTGATTCTGCATGATCCAATCGGCTCGCCCAAAGCCTGTAATCCCTGACAGGAATCCCGGACAGCGTGAAGGTTCCATCTGTTCGACTGGTCGTTTCGGGCCAGATACGATCATCTTCCTTCGAGGAAGTTCCCATGATGATGAAACCGGTGGAGATGCTGCGCGTGGCTCCGGAGAAAACAGCAGCACCAGAGACCGGGCGCTCCTCTGCATCGATCACGATTCCGTCGATGTGCAACCCTTCGGTAAGGGTCACGATGAAGCGCCTGGGATCCA
>DUAN01000233.1 GCA_012960845.1 Planctomycetota bacterium
AGCAGGTCGAGGGCCTGCGCCTCTACAGCCTGGCCCCTGGCTTCCTGGTGTCGCTGGCGATGACGGGGGGAGTGAGTGCTCTGGAGGGCCAGAATAGGCGTGGCATCGAACGATAGCCCTCGTGACAATAGGATGGATACTGCAACTCCTGATGAATTCTGGGGTTTTTAAAGAGTTGTAGCGATGGGGTGCGATTCAGTTGCTCCAGTCGATGGCTGCATCGAGTCTAGCGAAGGCAGGTAACCCATGAGTACGAGCGCCACGTCTTTCTTCCAGGCCACTTCAATTCTCGCCGTGATCCTCTCGGGGATCGCGATCTACTCCACCCAGCAGTCTCCAGCCAAAACAAACCCGGTACCCACCACCGAATTGAACAGCACTGCACAGCTGGAGGAATCCATCTCCAACCTGCGAGGTGAACTGATCACGTTGCAATTTAGACTCGACGCAATGGACCTGGACAGCGCCGAGGAGCCAGCCACACCCGAGGATGAGGTGGCGAGGATCGCTAGCGGTGGCGAGCTGGAAGGCCGCATCATCGATGCGGTGGATCGAGTGATGGAAGAAAAGGGCCTCGAGTACGCCAGGGCTGCTCAGGAACGCGCAGATCAACAGCAACAGCGAGCCAAGTTGAACAAATCTCGCGACGGGTTTGTCAGCTGGGTCGATAATGGCCGCGCCAAGTTACCCAACCTCTACCATCGCCTCGATGAACTGGACCTGGCCTCGCAGACCGCCATCGAGGTGGAAGAGATCCTCGAGAACGGGTTCCAGACGATGGCGTTCCTGACCGAACAGCTCTACACCGACCCCCCTCCCGAGCAGGCGGATGCGATGGCCATCATGGGTGAGGTAAAAGAAGAAGCTGGATCCATCATCCAGGATCTCGACGAGATCCTCACCCCCGAGGAGATGATCGCTCTCGGACAGGTCTACAGCGAAGAGGTCGATCCTCGTCTGGGCCAGGGATTCATCAACAACGGTAATGAAGGTGACGACGAGGATGAGACGCAGAACTGAGCCGCGGACCTGACCGGAAATTACGATGAGCAGGTTTCCATGACAGATGGATACTGCACCTCTTGCTGAACTCAGGGGTTTTGAAAGAACTGTAGCGATTGTTTCCGATGATAAAGGAGTGCCTCATGTCCTTCTCCAGTTCCCCTTTGTTCCCAGCGCTCTCTCTTGTGTCCGTTCTGGCGGCCGGGTCAGCACTTTACTTCGTGCAAAAACAACCAGAACCGGTACCGGTCCAGACCCAGGCTTCCTTTGATCCCAGTGCCCTGGAGGAAACCATCTCCGCCTTGCGCCAGGAAGTGATGAGCCTCCAATCCAAACTGGATTCGATGGGAAAAACTGTGTCAGAACAACCTGAGGCATCGACCGAGCCCGAAGGCGAAGAAAAACGAGTCCAGTTACGAGCGGTAGAAGCCGAGCGAATCACTGCAGCTGTCGAAGCGGTGATGGAAGAGCGCGGTGTCGAGCTGGCCCAGCAAGCTCAACGTCGTGCCAAGAGAGATGAAGTCGGCGGTCGCATGACGAAGTGGGTCGGTACTGCTCGCAGCAAGTTGCCGAAGTTGTACGACCAGATTACTGACAAGATGGAACTGGACCCCGAAACCGAAATGGAGGTCGAGGAGATCCTCGAGACCAGTTTTGAAATCATGACGATTCTCTCCAATGAAATCCTCACCGGCGATTTTCCCGAGGAGGAAGAAACTGAGATG
>DUAN01000234.1:0-1700 GCA_012960845.1 Planctomycetota bacterium
GACATCGCTGCGGGAATCAAGAAGAAGTACCAGTTGTGCAAGGAGTGCGCTGCGGCTGGCGGCGTCTCGATTCATGCGCAGTTGAAAAAGCACAAGAAGTTTTCTCTGACCGAGTTCTACGGGTCTTCGCATCTGGAATCTCGCAGCGACCAGGATCCGACTGCGGATCCAACTTGTTCCGAGTGCGGGATGAGATACTCCCTGTTCCGTAAAGAAGGCAAGTTCGGTTGTTCACACGATTACCAGGAATTCCGTTCTGACCTCGATGAGCTACTGAAAAAATTCCACGATTCCAGCCAGCATCGAGGGAGGGCCCCCGGTCGTTTTCGGCAGCAAGTTTCTCGGAAAGTGCAACTCGACCAGCTCCGTGAAGAGTTGACCCAGGCGGTGACCAACGAACAGTTTGAAGAGGCGGCAAAAATCAGGGATCAGATGCGCCTACTGGAGAGTCACTCATGAGTTCCGAAAACGAAACACCCTTCGTTGGGGAGTGGCTTGCTGGCGAGGGGAGAGATTCGGACCTGGTCATCTCCAGCCGTGTTCGGCTGGCCAGAAACTTGCCAGGCATTCCCTTCAGCACCCTCGCCGATGACTCTCACAGGAAACAGGTCGCGGATCTGATCGGGAGTGCTCTCGAAGGATTACGCCCGGGCCTGCAGTTGAACTCCAAGAATCTCGATGATCTCGATTCGATTGATCGGCAAGTTCTGGTCGAACGCCATCTGGTCAGTCGTGAGTTGGCACTTGGCAGTGGACCTCGCATCGTCTCCTTCGATGACAGTGAGGCGATCTCGCTGATGGGGAATGAGGAGGACCACCTAAGAATTCAGGTGGTCAAATCGGGGTATTGTCTCGATGAGGCGTGGCAACAGATGGATCAACTCGAGAGATCTCTCGATGGCCAGCTTCAGTTCGCCTTTGATCAGCAATACGGATACCTCACCGCCTGTCCTACCAATACAGGGACAGGGCTGCGCGTCTCCGTGATGTTGCACCTCCCGGCGCTGGTGATCACCGGGCAGATCGAAGAAGTCACTCGCGCCGCCACCAAGATTCATCTCGCAGTTCGAGGACTGTTTGGCGAAGGAACCGAGGCTCAGGGAGACTTCTTCCAGATCTCCAATCAACGAACTCTCGGCCTCTCCGAGGAAGAGATTCTGTCGCAGATCGCCTCCGTGCTACCCAAGATTCTGTCCTATGAACGGAAGTTAAGAAAAGAATTGCTCGAGAGTAAGCGTGAGTGGATCGAGGATCGGATCGGTAGATCCTATGGCATCCTTTCCCATGCGAAGCTCATCACCAGTCAGGAGGGGCTGGAACATCTCTCCCTGGTGCGTCTCGGGGTTTGTATGGGTCTTCTGGGTAACTTGACACTGGAGCAGGTCAATCGCATGTTCCTGTTCAGCCAGCCCGGTCACTTGCAGGCCAATGAGGGCAAGAAAATGAGTTCCGATGAGCGCGACAACAAGCGAGCAGAGGTTTTGGCCGGCATCCTGCAGGAAAACTGATCAACTTTCGTGGCCAAATTGATCCTGAGGTTCGGTTCGGCTGTGTATTATGCTCCGAGTGATTCAGCGAAATAGCTTTAGAGATGGCGAGAAGTTGCACCCACAAGGGTCTATGGGCACCTGCGGGAACTCGTAGAACCCGGAGTTCGTCTGATGAATAGTGCACGAGGTGGGATGCCACAGTCAGAGATA
>DUAN01000234.1:1874-10048 GCA_012960845.1 Planctomycetota bacterium
GGGCTGGTTCAGGAGGGGAGTGGGGTCGCATCGACCGCTCTGAAAAACCTTCATGTGGATATTAGTAAGATCAGAGCGGAGATCGAGAAGCAGGTTGAGAGTGGCCACGGCATGTCTCACCACGGCAAGCAGTTACCGTTCACACCAAGAGCCAAAAAAGTGCTCGAACTGTGCGGTGAAGCAGCCAAGGAGTTGCGCCATAACTACATCGGAACTGAACACCTGTTACTGGGAATGATTCGCGAGGAGCAGGGTCTCGCGGCTTCCGTGCTGAAGGAACTGGGTGTGAGTCTCGACGATGTCCGTACAGAAGTGCTGGAGATCCTCGGAGCCGATGTCGGAGAAATCGAAATTGACATCGAGCAAGAATCGAAACCTCACGGTCATAAGTCCAGGAATTCGAAGACTCCTGCCCTCGATACCTTTGGTCGTGACTTGACCGAGATGGCCAAGGCGTCCTCACTGGATCCTGTCATCGGACGCGAGGATGAGATCGAGCGGGTGATGCAGATCCTGGCTCGAAGAACCAAGAACAATCCAGTGCTGCTGGGTGAACCAGGCGTCGGCAAGAGTGCCATCGTCGAGGGACTTGCCCAGGAGATCATCTCGGGAGAAGTCCCTGAGATTCTTCGAGATCAGCGCATCGTGGTGCTCGATCTGGCCCTGATGGTCGCCGGGACCAAGTATCGTGGCCAGTTCGAGGAGCGGATCAAGGCGGTGATGACCGAGGTCAGCCGGGTCAAGAATGTGATCCTCTTCATCGATGAACTTCACACACTGGTCGGTGCTGGGGGTGCAGAGGGTGCCATCGACGCATCCAATGTGCTCAAGCCAGCGCTTTCCCGCGGAGAGATCCAGTGCATTGGTGCGACCACCCTCGATGAATACCGCAAGCACATCGAGAAGGACGGGGCGCTGGAGCGCAGGTTCCAGAGCATCATCGTCAATCCTCCGACGCGAGATCAATCGGTCGAGATCCTCAAGGGACTTCGTGATCGGTATGAAGCGCACCACAGGGTTCGATATACCGACGAGGCGCTGGAGGCAGCGGTGGACATGGCGGTTCGGTATATCAATGGGAGGTTCCTGCCAGACAAGGCGATCGACGTCATCGACGAAGCCGGCTCCAGGATTCGACTCAAGCAGTCGACTCGTCCTTCAGACCTCAAGGATCTCGAAAAAGAGATTCAGGAGATGGATCGGGAGAAAGAGGCCGCCGTCGCACAGCAAGATTTCGAGCGTGCTGCTAACCTTCGCGACAAGGCGAGCCGGCTCAAGAAAACAAGAGATGAGAATCTGAAAACCTGGAGAGAACACGCCGACGACATCAACGGATGTGTCGATGAGGAAGTGGTGGCTGAAACGGTTGCCAAGATGACTGGAATCCCGCTGACGAGGATCGACAGCGGAGAAGCCGAGCGACTGCTGTCGATGGAAGACGAGTTGCACAGGTCAGTGGTTTCTCAGGACAACGCCATCGAGCGACTTTCGCGAGCGGTTCGCAGAAGCCGAAGCGGGCTCAAGGATCCGAAGCGTCCGGTGGGATCCTTTCTGTTCCTCGGGCCCACTGGTGTCGGCAAGACCTTGCTGGCCAAGAGCCTCGCCAAGTTCATGTTTGGTGAAGAGGATTCGCTGATTCAGATCGACATGTCGGAATACATGGAAAAGCACAATGTATCGCGACTGGTGGGAGCTCCTCCTGGATACGTCGGATACGAAGAAGGTGGCCAGCTGACCGAGAAGATCAGAAGGCGCCCCTATGCCGTGGTGTTGCTCGATGAAGTCGAGAAAGCGCATTCGGATGTGTTCAACATGCTGTTGCAGGTGATGGAAGAAGGGCATGTAACCGATTCGTTCGGACGCGTGATCGACTTCCGCAATGTGGTACTGATCATGACCTCGAATATAGGAGCAGACCTGATCAAGAATCAGAGTGCTCTCGGATTCAGGAATACTGGTGAGGGACGAGATACGGAGCAGAAGCGCAAGGAGGTGATGGACGAGGTGGAGAAATTCTTCCGTCCAGAGTTCCTCAACCGTCTCGACGATTCGATTTTCTTTCAGCCACTCGACCGTTCCGATCTCGAGGAAATCATCAAGATCGAGATGGCTCAGGTGCTGGGAAGACTCCGCGAGCGAGGCATTGAACTGGAAATCTCTGACGAAGCCAATGAGTTCCTCATCGAAAAGGGCTACAACCCCGATTTCGGAGCACGGCCATTGCGTCGATCGATCCAGCAGCATGTCGAGGACACCCTCGCCGAGGAGTTGCTTCGCGGACATCTCAAGGATGGGTCTCGTATGCGCATGGAGATCATCGATGGCGAGGTCGTCTTCAACACCCTGCCAGCCGATTTACCCAAGGAAGAGGACGCACCGGCCATTTCCTGAACTTAGCACGAGGCTTGTCGGTCGCGTTGAGGCCAATGTTGCCGGACCCATCCGGCCAGAAACATCGAACCCGTGGCCGCCGTCGGTTCTCCGTCGGCGGCTTTCTTCATCAGCCACTCCAGGCCCTGTTCCGGGTGCTCCTCGAAGTGGCACTCGAATCCCAGTTGCTCGAGTATCGAGGCCAGTTCTGCGGCAGGTAAACCGCGGTGGGAGGGTGGAGTGACCGCCATCATCTCGGGAGCGGGCTGTAACCGTGTCAGCGCCGAGAGGTTGGAGCGAAGATCCTTGTCGGCGAGCATTCCGATGAGCAGTGCTCCCGCCGATGAACTGCGATACCGGGCAAATTCATCGGCGAAAATCTGCAGCGATCGCGGTGTGTGTGCTCCATCGAGAAGGAGCGGAAATTGGCCATCGATCCGTTCCAAACGCCCGGGCAACTCGAGTTGCTGAGCCGCAAGGTAGATCTCGTTGGCACTCCATGGTGGTTGATCCGGATTCGATTCGAGAGCGGCCAGTGCGCAGGATGCGTTGAGTCGCTGCGGTGATTGGATGTGGCCGGGAATACGCGAATCTTCACTCACGATGAAAGGAAGCGATCCCCTCCTGCGAGCCACATCGAATGCGCAGTCGTTGCCAGGTCCCTGCGCGATGACCATCGGTTTTCCAGCGGTGGCGATCCTCGCCTTCTCGGCGGCGATCTGATCGATGGTGTCGCCCAGAATGGCTTGATGATCCAGATCGATGGTGGTCAAGACCCCGACATCGTGGGGAATGGCACCGGTGGAATCGAGCGGTCCTCCCAATCCCACTTCGAGCAGCCACCAGCGATCTCCCGCTTCGCTGGCCTGCTGGGCAAATAGTGCGATCCACAGGTCAAAGAAGGTGGGGGGCACGGATGATGGGTCACTCGAGTCGATCAGGAATGGATGAAGTTTGCGCAATCCCTGGAGGATCGCCTGCTCGGTCAATTCAGCGCCGTCGATGCGGATTCTTTCGACGATCGATTGCAGGTGGGGAGAGAGGGTGGCGGCACAGGGAACGCTGCGAATTCGCAGCAACGACTCCATCCATAGCACCGTGGATCCCTTGCCCTTGGTGCCGGCGACCTGGATCACCGGCGATCTCCCAGAGCAGATGGAGGCGCGCTCGAGTAGATCTCGACAGCGATCCGGGGAGAGAGATCGTCGATCTTTGGCCAGCGGTACCTGTCGTTCCCAACTGGTGAAGGAGGCCAGCCACCGATCGAGGTCTCCGAATTGCTCGGGAGGAGTAGGAATTGGTCTCGAAGTTGTCAATCGAACCCTTCTGCCGTTGACGCGGGAGCAGTGCTGGTCAAACATCAGAACCGAGTGAGGAGCAGATGAAACCACGAATCGGACTGAACTGCGACATCGAGGAATCGAATAACAGTGGAGAATCTCACCGAACCCGGTCTCGGGTCTGGGATTCCTACCACCAGTTAATTTCTCTTCATGGGGGAACCCCTCTGATCATTCCTCCCGGAGTCTCTCCGTCAGAGGTGGGATCGATGTTGGACGGGGTGCTGTTGATCGGCGGAGACGACTACCGCGCTGCCCTGGTCGACGAGGGGGAACCTCCCCCTCGTTTCTTGCCGGTCCATCCGGTCCGGGAACAATCCGATCGAGAGTGGAGTCGCTATCTCCTCTCCTGCAACCTTCCTGTGCTGGGTATCTGCGGTGGCTTTCAGGTGCTAGCGCTGGAGGCGGGGGGGGAACTGTTCGGGGATATCGAAAGTGAGACCGACTCGACACTGCTCCACCGACGTGAAGAGGTCGATGTGGGGCCGTTGCCACGGCATCCAGTCGACTGGCATGGAGCACTCGACCTGACGCCGGAGGCGGGATCATTCGAGGTCAACTCCAGCCATCATCAGTCGGTGTCGCGGTTGCCTTCGGGGTGGAGACTGCTGGCGGAAGCTGCCGATGGCATCATCGAGAGTGCCGTGGATGCCAGCGGCAGAATGGTGGGGGTGCAGTGGCATCCGGAGTTGATACCGGATGAGCCGATCAGCAGTGCCATCACCGGTCGATTCATCGAATGGAGCCGACGGCAGATGCGGGAGAGGGACTGAAATGGCTCGACTGTTGGTCTGCGCAGGCGAACCCTCCGGAGATCTCCATGCCGCCCGGCTGGTGGAGGAGTGCCTCAAATTGGATCCGTCGCTGGAAGTCGATGGGATCGGTGGTGAGCACCTCGCTGCATCCGGCGCCGTACTGAGGGCGGATCGTGCCGATCGCGCAGTGATGGGATGGCTTCCAGTACTGGGGCAGATCGGTTCGATCATGGATCACGCCAGCAGGGTTGTGGAGGAGTTGTTGACTGATCCTCCCGATCAACTGGTGGTCATCGATTACCCCGGATTGCATTTTCACCTGGCGACGATTGCGCGACGGCTGGGGATTCCAGTGACCTATTACATCTGCCCGCAGGTGTGGGCCTGGGCACCGTGGAGGATCCGCCGCATCGCTTCCTGTGCGGATCAACTACTGGTGGTGCTACCCTTCGAGGAAGAGATATACAGGCCCCATCACCCGAGAGTCCGTCATGTCGGGAATCCGGTGTTCGATACGCTGGAAGCGGCGGGCGAACCGCAGCCGTTGAAGGACGCCAGTGGAGCACCGATTCTGGCACTGCTGCCGGGAAGTCGCCGTCAGGAGGTACAAGCAGGATTGCCGGCGTTGCTCGAGGCGTCTCGTGCCTTGCTGCGGCAGGAGAGCACCCTCGAAACCTGGATCTCGTGCCAGAGATCGAATCTGTTGCCGCTGATCGAACAACTCATCGAGCCTTACCCCGATGTTCGGATCCATGTGGGAGAAGCGCAGGCATTGCAGGCGAGAGCTCGCCTGGCCATCGTGTGTTCGGGAACCGCCACCCTCGAGACTGCATGGCATGGAGTTCCGATGGTGGTGGCGTATCCAGCCACAGAAATTTCACGATCCATCTATCGATTGCTGGGAGTGGCCCCCTACTTCTCTCTGGTGAATCTGTTTGCAGGTCGACCATTGGTGCCGGAAATCCTGTTTGACCCTGGCGATGGGGAGGCGATTGCACGCATCGCTCGCCCGCTGCTGGATCCGCAGAATGCTGCAGAACTGGTGGCAGATCTGCAGCAGATCCGCTCCGAGATGTTCCGGGCGGGAGCCAGCCATCAGGCGGCCAGGCAGGTGATCTCCTTGTTGGAGGAATCCTCAAGGAAGTGACGGACTGCGCAAGGGACTGACTGTGGCAAGGGACTGACTGTGGCAAGGGATCCTGTTATCCTGAAGATATGGTTTACTTCGGCCCCAGAAATCAACATTCGCGTCGGCAGGGATTGAGTCTTCAAGACAAGATTCGTGTGGTGGGGCCCGCCCTGCTGCTGGTGGCGTTGTCAGTGGTGGTGATCTTCCCCCGTTGGACCGGAGATGATCAGGTCACGGATACGGTCGGAGTGATTCCCCTTCGCAATCCCCCGCAGTCGGTTACCGATGATGATTCCACCGCGCCGACGGAGGATACGGTGGCTACGACCAATGTCCCCGATGCGGTGGCGATCACCCCCATCGAAGATCTTCCGCCGATGACCGCTCCCTTCGTGGTGGAGCCGAGCCGTCTGACGGCGGTGCGCGATGCCGAGGCGATCACGCCGGGTCAGGCAGAACTGGACGGCCAGATCTACCTGCTCCATCGGTGGAGAGCGGAGCATCCGGTACCCTCCGCTGGAGAAGCACCGAGAGTCGATGAGCTCGGCCTGGATCCAGCATCGATTCGTGGCCACCGCTGCCATCTGGTCTTGACCCTGATCGAGCATCCTCAACTCAGAACCCTCGAGCCCAATGGGTCCGGACTGAAACGGTACTGGGAAGTATTCGGCTCCGATGGAGACGGGCACCTGCACAGGGTCGACTTCATCGAGAAGCCCAAGAACTTGCCGAGCGGCACTGATGTGTACATGGAGGGGGATTTTCTTCGTCTCTATCGCTATCAAGCGATGCGGGGAGTGGAGGGAATGGTTCCTCAGTGGGTGGCTGGAACCCTGACCCGGTACCAGAGTCCCTTCGCCGGTGGTGGCGATCGATTCACGCCACTCTCGATCATCGCAGCCATCTCCATCGGAACCCTGGTGCTGTTGGTGGGGATTCAATTCTGGATGGGGAGATCGAAGAGGAAGCCGAGGACGCAACGGGGACGCAGATGACACAGATCTTCCAGGATGGCCGGGGCTGGTCCCAGCATCCGCAGTGTCGGATTCGCACCGGACCCATCGCAGAGGTGGTCGATGAGGAATTACTGGGTCCGATCCCGACCTCTCAACTGTTGTTACGAGATTCCGGGGTCGATCCCGAGAAACTCGATCCGCTGCGAAAGATCCTGTCGGAAAGAGCCCCGCTGATCGAACGAGTGGTTGCGGGAGGAGAGGCTTGCAAGAGTCCAGAGGGGTGGCAACAGATCCTCCAGATCTTCGCAGAGGTGGGAATCGACCGGGGAGGATTGGTCGTGGTTGCCGGTGGTGGATCGGTCGGAGATGTCTGCGCTTTTGCCGCTTCCGTCTGGCATCGAGGAGTACCCTGGATCGCAATCCCTACCACTTTACTGGCGATGGTCGACGCACACATCGGGGGCAAGACCGCCATTCACCTCGGTGGGATCAAGAATCGAATTGGTACCTTCCATCTTCCCCGAGCAGTGGTGTCCGATATCTCGATGCTGGAATCCTTATCGCTGCAGGAGCGCTCGATGGGCTGGGTGGAGTTGATCAAGGCGGCGTGGATCGGCGATCGACCACTGCTGGAATCACTGGAGCAATCCGCCGAATCGATCGCTGCAGACCGGATGCCTCGAGCGGATCAGATCGCTCAGGCGGTGGCGGTCAAGGTCGCCATCGTCGAGCAGGATCCATTCGACCAGGGTTCCAGAGAACGACTCAACTTCGGACATACCCTGGGGCATGCGCTGGAGATGCTCTCATCCCCTCCGATGCCCCACGGGGAGGCGGTGGCTCGTGGAATGGTATTCGCTGCTCGGCTGGCAGAACAGTTGGGGGAGGCGGTCGATGGGACTGCAGTTCGGATCTCCCACTTGCTGCAGCGTGTCGGTCTGGCCACTGACTGTAACGAGCCTCACCTCGAATCGATCCTCGAACTTCTCCAGGGGGACAAGAAAGCCAGAGCTGGCCAGATTCGCTGGGTCATTCCTCGCACACCAGGGGAGATGGTGGTGCGACCGGTGGCGCTGGATGTGGTGGAGCGAGTCTTGCGATTGCCTCCGCTGGGGGGCATCGTGCAGCCACAGGCCTAGCACGGTCGTGGTACCGGGTGACAGACCCCGCGATTGCGGGAGATCGTCAACGATCTGGAGCGGCAGTCCTGTGGAACTCAGCGCATCTACGATGCACTACTGTTGAGAATCGAGGATCAAATGTCCAGGTCGATGGCCGGTTGTAAGCGGATCGAGGCACCGTTTGACCGCGCAGATTCCGCCGAACAGTAGGGCTCACAGTCGGTGATTTCCTTCGCCACTCCCGACCCACTCAAGGGTCGATGGAACGGTCGTCTTCTCGATCGCGAAATCCTCAGGCTGGCAATTCCTGCGATCCTCCAGTACATGTTGCACACCGTGCAATTCCTGGTCGACACCAAGATGGTCTCGGCTTCCGCCGCAGAGGACGATCTGTCGCTGGCGGCTCTCAACCTGGTCTCTCCGCTATGCTGGTCTTTGACCACCATCTTCACCGTGACGGCGATCGGAGCGACCGCCATCGTCGCCCGGCGAATCGGCGAAAA
>DUAN01000235.1 GCA_012960845.1 Planctomycetota bacterium
CCCGATCCCGCCGATGGAAAGCTCTCCCACCTCGACGGACTCAACCTGTCACGCGCCGCCATGCTGCACGCCGGAGCCCACTGGCTAACATCGTTTGCGATGTAGTATCTGGAGACGAAGCGGTGGCGGGTCACGGTGTGAGGTCACTCCCTTGATAGCGGGCCCTGATTCGAAGTTCCTCCGCCGAATTGCGCTTCGCTGTCCGGTCCTCTCTTTATTCCGGATACATTCCTTTGAAGGCCCTGCGGCAGGATTTTGGCGCGAGGAAACCAGCCCCTGTTCCGGGAAGGAGCTCGCCGATGACGCGTCGTAAACTGAAACTTTACTTGGTAGCACTCTTCTTGGTATTGGGGCTCTGGATAGTGATGCTGGGATTTGTGCCTTATTACATCGACCAGATGGAGGAGATGGAGACGGTTGGACTCGCCAGCATTGATCGAGCGATCATCGCCGGCGACTTGGCTGCGGTGACGTATTGGCTCGAGAAGGGCGTCGACGCGAACTCCAGTTGTGGTTATATGTTGGGTATCCTGATTAATGGCTCCACTCCGCTGATGGTCGCCCTCAACAGTTCCTACTCCTATTCCCCAAGCCCCCCAAGCCCCCCAAGCCCCGAGATCGTCTCGCGGCTGATAGAAAACGGCGCTGACGTCAACACTATCGACAGTTTCGTCGACAAGACCCCGCTGATGCACGCCCTCAGCAATCCCAGGCCCGGTTCCCACAGCCTCGAGATCGTTTCGCTGCTGCTGGTTGCGGGCGCTGAGGTCAACGCCAGCAACAACAACGGCTGGACCCCGCTGATGTACGCCCTCAAGGAGTCCAGGCCCGGTTCCCACAGTCTCGAGGTCGTTTCGCTGCTACTGGAGACCGGCGCCGAAGTCAATGCCAGCAACAACAACGGCTCGACCCCGCTGATGTACGCCTCCAAAAGCTGCTGCCCTAAACCGGAAATTATCATGCTGCTGCTGGATGAGGGCGCCGACCCCCTGGCAATAGACAAGCATGGCAATATGGCCTTCGATTACATCAGATTTAATGATGAACTGCAGGGCACCGAGGCGTACAAGAAGTTGCAGGACAGCTCCTTCAAATAGCGGTGAGTTGCCAACCCCACAGTTATCAGGGGATCGCCGGTGCGGGGATAGTGCAGTCACAACACCGCCCTCGCCAGGCGCAAGAGTGCAGGTGTCGACGCTTTCACTCCGCTGAATTCCCTGAATTACCCCTGTTCGTTTCACGGGCAGTTGGTTGTGGCGGTGCAATCGAGCGCATCGGCGGAGGGGTCCTCGCCGCAATCGGGGTAGGGCGCTGCTGGTGGCGGTGCCAATGGTGTGAAGAGCGAACTCAATGCGAAGATGGAATCGGCGATGTTGATCGATCCATCGTCATTGATATCACCGGAGTCAGTGCAGGCTAGCGAAGGCGACCCGGGAGTAAACAGCAGCGTGAGGATCCAGATCGGATCTCCGATGTCAAATCCACCATCGTCATTGGCATCGCCGCGGAGGAACTGTATCGCAGTAATCGTCGACGAGAGGATTGCCAGCTCCGTGATATTGGTTCCGGACAGGTAGATCTCCTCCACGTTCGAACCGTCCAACCCCGCCCGATACACGAGGCCGTTACTGGTCGATAGATAGAGAAATTGACCGACCGAGTCGACCACCATATGGGTCACTCCTGGAGCCAAAGCCGGCTGGATGATCGTCTCGATATTGGATCCGTCATCATCGCAACGCTGGGTCGCACCCGCTGTGGTCAGCCAGTAGATCTTTCCTGTCACCTCATCATAACAGCAGTCCCGAGGCCCACTGAGCCCACTCGGCACGATACTCTCAGCGCCGGAGCCATCGAAGTTTCGGCGGCTGATCGCCCCGATCGGACTGTTGGAGAAATAGAGTTTTTGCGCGACCGTGTCGATTCCGATCCCCGAGATTCCGAACATCCCACCAAGCGCCTGCGGATTGGAACCGTCGTAACCGATCGACACCAGCTGGCCATTGAAGGCATTGATCCAGTACAGGCGTTGATCGGAACGATTCGCAGCAAGTGCCTCGAATCCGAAGGGATACGAGGTGATCGACGCAGCGCCGGTACCGTCGAGATTGGCACTCATCAGCGAGAAGGGTTCACGGAAGTAGAAGACCTTCTCCGCCTCTCCATCGACAGAGAGGGTCACCGGAGGGGACTGAGTCGGTAAGACGATGGGTGTTGCCGAGGTCAGATCCCACTGCACCAGATCAGTGCCATCGATCCAGTAAAGTGTCTGGCTTTGTAGTGCCGGACAGATCGACAGAAATCCGAACAGAAAGATCAGCAAGAATCGGCATCGCATGGTCACCTCCAGCAGGAATGATCCTTGATCCTACAACATGATTCCTCACCCTGCACTGCTGCACCGAATCACACGTTTCATCGAGGATTAGAACGGTTTGGCTCTGCTGTGCCGTTTACCGCTCTTCGATTCCGGTGGAGTGAACCCTCACAGCGGGAGTGCCTGGAGCTGCGGCTCGAAGAAGAAGAGAGGCCGATCGCCAATCGATCCGGGGACGCCCCATCAGGTCTGCGACTGGGCTTCTTCCCATTGCTCCATCGTGATGAGAATCTCTCTGGGCTTGGCTCCGCGGAAGGGGCCGAGGACTCCCTGGTCGCTCATCGCATCCATCAGTCGCGAGGCACGGGTGTAACCGACGCCGAGCCTGCGTTGCAGCAGTGTGGTCGAACCACGGCCGGTTTCCAGCACCACCCTCACCGCTTCCTCGAACAGATCATCCTCGGGAGCTCCCCCGGAACCACTACCGCTGGCGTGGCTTCCGTCGAGGAACGAATCGATCTCCTGCGAGAACTGCGGCTTCGCTTCCTTGCGCAGGTGCTTGACCACCTTGCGCAGCTCCTTGTCGGAGATGTAGGTGCACTGGGCGCGAATGAGGCTGTCGGTATCGGGAGGCGAATAGAGCATGTCGCCCATCCCGAGCAATCGTTCCCCGCCCATTCGATCGAGAATCGTTCTGGAATCGATGCGACTGGCGACCTTGAAGCAGATTCGCGACGGCATGTTCGACTTGATCAGTCCGGTGACCACATCGACGCTGGGGCGCTGAGTGGCGAGGATCACGTGGATCCCCACGGCCCGTGACTTCTGCGCCAGACGGATGATGGAAGTCTCCACTTCCTTGGCACTGGTCATCATCAGGTCTGCCAGTTCGTCGATGATGATGGTGAGGTAGGGCAACTGCTTGGGGGCCTGTTCCGCTTCCTCGTGAGTGGTCTTTTCGGCCAGACGATCGTAGCGTTCCTTGTCATCGAGGTCGTTGTAGTCCTTGAGGTTGCGGACTCCAGCCTTCGACAGCAACTCGTAACGCTGATCCATCTTTCTCACCAGCCACTCGAGTGCAGCCGGAGCTTTTTTCATGTCGGTGATGACCGGTGTCAGCAGGTGAGGAATGTCCTCGAAGGCGGAGAGCTCGACCATCTTTGGATCGACCAGGATCAACTTCAACTCATCAGGCGTTCGCGTCATCAGGATCGATGTGATGATCGCATTGATGCAAACTGACTTTCCCGATCCGGTCGATCCTGCGATGAGAAGGTGCGGCATTCGTGTGAGATCCTCGACGAGCGGTTCTCCAGCGGCATCTTTTCCCAGCAACATTGGAATCATCAGATCGGAATCGTGGAAGACCCGGCTCTGGAGCAGTTCTCTCAGGACCACCGTCTCGCGCTGCTTGTTGGGGACCTCGATCCCCACCGTTGGTTTGCCGGGAATCGGGGCCACCACCCGGACACTCTGGGCGGAGAGCGCCATCGCCAGGTCGTCGGAGAGAGCGACGATCTTCTGCACCTTGGTTCCTGCGGCGAGACTCACCTCGTACTGGGTGATCACCGGGCCGCGCTGCACATTGGTCACAGCAGCCTCGATCTTGAAGGAGCGCAAGGCATCCTCGATGCGAGTGGCGACCTGATCGAGCTCTTCCTTGCCCTCCTCGTGGTTGACCACCGGAGGCTCGGAGAGAAATGAGATGGAAGGAGGAGAGTAGACCCCGTCAAAGGTCAGTTGCTCCTCCTCGAAGCCCACGACCGCCTGGTCATCCTGTTCCGGGCCGAGACGGATGGTCCGCGAGAAGGTCACCGGTGGAGTTTCCTCTTCCTCTTCCTCTTCCTCTTCCTCTTCCTCTTCCTCTTCCTCTTCTTCCTCTTCTTCTTCGTCCTCTTCCTCTTCTTCTTCGTCTTCGTCCTCGGCGTACTCTCCCTCTTCGTACTCCTCTTCTTCCTCGTCTTCTTCTTCCTCTTCTTCTTCGTCGTCTTCCTCGTACTCGTACTCTTCGTCTTCCTCTTCTTCGTCCTCGTCATCTCCGAACAGGATGTTCTTTTCCTCTTCCGTCACTTCGGAATCAGGCTTCTTGCGCGACGATCGAGTGACCTGAGCGATCTTCTCACCGGCCGCTTGACCGGCACTGCCGAGCCCCCCGACCATCTTGCGGGCCACTCCAGGAGTCTTCAGTCCCAGCGAAGCGATGGCGCCACCGATCATCGCCAGTCCCACTCGTAACAGGTTGGCGACCGGCATCCCGGTGGCGAACATCAGTCCCAGAGCCACGGCGAGAAATGCGAAGATGGTGGTTCCGGTGATTCCAAAGGCGTCGAACGCGGCCTGTCCCAGATACATGCCAATCAATCCACCACGATAAAGTTGGTCGGCACCCATCAGGGGTTGCTCGGTGAAGCGAAACTCGAGGGAACAGACGGCGAAGCAAAACAGTGCCAATCCGCCGATACGAGGCCACCACGATTGGATTTGCACCTGGAACAGCAGCATCACTGACCAGACCGCAAAGATCCCCGCCAGCAAGAAACCGGCTACAGGGCCGAAAATGTTAAAGTGTGTTTGCGCGATGAAGTGCCCCGTCGTGCCGCAGGCATTCGCTGCGCTACGGCCGGTGGCCACCAGGTACTCGCTGTAGAGTGCGACGAAGAAGAAGGCCATGATCGCCAGCAAGACCAGCGCCAGTGCTTCCTTACCGAGCCCCGGTTGCGGAGCTCGAGTGGTGTCTCGACGACTGCGCTTGGATCGATTCGATGTTGTCATCATTCCCCATTGAAGGCACGGTCGCCGCGGCGAGAAGCAACCTTTGTGCCGATGAACTCCACCAACTTCCGAGCCAGATCCACCTTTGAAATTTCCGGCAAGGAAATGGAGTGCCCTGCGGGTTCGAGCCAGATGTAGTCCCCCATGGCCACACCCAGGTTCCCCGGCGTGTTGCAAAGTACCAGATCTAGCCGCTTGTTCACGGCCTTTCGCAACGCTTCTTGCCGATCTTCTGTCGCCTCGAGGGCAAAGCCGACCAGCACCCGATCGCCCTTTTGTGCCCCCCTGTCAGCCAGAACATCGGGATTCCTCACCAGTTGTAGGTTCCAGTCTCCAGCGGACTTCTTGCGTTTGCCGACAATTTTCTGCGCCGGTCGGTAGTCGCAAACAGCTGCGGTGGCGACCAGCGCATCGACCTCTGGCCACAGTTGGATGGCGATTTTCTCCAGGTCGAGGGCGGTGACAAAGGGGTGCAGATGGATCCCCTCCAGTGTCGGATGAGGGACCGGTCCGAGAGCCAGGTGAACCTCCCAGCCGGCATCACGAGCGGCGCGAGCGACCTCGATTCCAAGGATTCCACTGGCTCCGTTGGTGAGAAAACGGACATCATCGATCGGCTCCCGGGTTGGCCCTGCAGTGATCAGCAGGACCGGGGGGTTCATGACATCTCTTTCGGCAGGACCAAACCGCTGACCACCTCGTCGATCTGGTCAAGATCTGCCAGGCGGCCCGGGCCGACCGCACCGCAAGCCAGGTGACCGACCGCCGGATCCACCACCTCGATCTGTCTTTGCTTGAGGATGCCGATGTTGGCCTGCACCGCATCATTGCGCCACATACGATCATTCATCGCCGGGCACACGACCATCGGGCCATCCCAGGCCAGCGCCGTCAGACACACCACATCGTCTCCAAAGCCATGGGATAGCCGTGCGATGTGATCGGCACTTGCAGGAGCGATCACCAAGACATCGGCATCGTCTCCAGCACCGATATGCTCGGGACGATCACCGGTTCCGATCGGATGCCAGATCTCCGAGATGACCTCGCAGCGGGTGACCGCTTCAAAGGTCAGAGGTTGGATGAATTTACAGGCGGATGGTGTCATGCGAACGCGCACGGTTGCGCCTCGCTGAGTCCACCGGGATGCGAGTTCCACCGCCTTGTATGCGGCCACTCCACCGGTGACTCCGAGAATGATCTTACGAGATTCCCAGTTCATGAGAGATACCTTTTCATGAAACGGACCACGGTCGCGGTGCGACGCACACGAGATGTGCGTCGCACCGCTTCCATCATTCCTTGGTCGGATTGAGGAACTCGGACAGTTCCTTGATCCGCTCTTCCTTGACCTTCTTCAGGTCGGAGCCGTAAACATCTTTCTCGTCGTCGGAACTTCCGTCCTTCAACTTACGAGCATCCTCGAAGAAGTGGACCTCGTTGGCTTCCAGCTCGGCGAGGACCACCTTGTCCTGCAAGATCTCCTGCACGACGATGTCCTGGAGATCGACAGAGTCGATCACCACCAGCGGGCGAGCCCCACGCTTCAATTCCACCAGACGCTTCTGCATCAGGGCGGTCAGTTGCAGTTTGCCGCCCGTCTTCTCGACGAGCTGGTCCTCGATATCGACATCGAGCACATTTCCTCCATTCCGGAATCGGCCCCTTCCAGGGTCGACTCCTCGCATCTATCTCATTATTGACCCCTGCTGCGCAATTCCGCCTCGATGATCGAATCGATCTGTTCGACGCAATCCTCGAGATCGTCATTGACGATGCAGTGGTCGTACTTGTTCTTTTCCGCGATCTCCGACAAGGCATTCCTCAGCCTGAGATCGATCATGTCATCATTTTTGTCGCCACGAGCCGCGATCCGACGTTTCAACTCTTCCTCGCCCGGAGGCTCGAGGAAGATGGTCAACATGTCGACCTGGCCACTTCGTAACAACTCCGCACCCTGGACATCGATCAACAGCAACACCGCTCTCGATGAGAGGCGTTGCTTCTCGATCGCAACCTTTGGACTGCCGTAAAGATTCCCATGCACTTCTGCATGCTCGAGGAATCCTCCCTCTGCCACCTGCCGCTCGAATGCGGTTCGGTCGAGGAAATGGTAATCCACTCCATCTTGCTCCCCTCCACGGGGTGCCCTGGTGGTGGTCGTGATGGCGCGGACAATCCCGTCCTCCTTCACGAGCCTCTCGCTGACAGCAGTCTTGCCGACTCCGGATGGTCCTGAGAGCACAACCAGGATCCCACCAGCGCCCACCGTCACGCCTCCCTCAACAGCGGCCCCTCGTAGAGGCCAATCATTTCATTCGATGTTCTGCGTCTGTTCTCTCAGACGATCCACCTCGACCTTGATGTCGACCACCGTGTGGGCGAGATCAAATCGAGCGACCTTCGAGGCCATCGTATTGGCCTCCCGAAACATCTCCTGGGTCAGGAAATCGAGTCGTCTTCCGACCCTTCCGCCGGTCGTGATGGTCTTTCCGTACTCCTCGAGGTGCCCCCTCATTCGGGCCAGTTCCTCGGTGATATCGGACCTCTCCACCTGCACTCCCAGTTCTCTGGCGAGATCCTTCGGTTCCAGCTCCACCCCTCCAGGGGTCATCAACTGGCTGATCCGATGCTGGAAGCGTTCGAGCAACCAGGTCTTCACCTCGGGCAGCACCGCCTCGACCTGATCGAGACCCTCGCTGACACATCCAAGGATGCGACGAAATTCCTTGCGGAGGTGTTCACCCTCATTCTCCTGCATCTGACGCAGATCGATGACCGCTTGTTCGATCGTCTCGAGCACCAGTTGAGCCAGATCTCCGTCAGGTTCGGCCACCACCGCTCCCTGTTCTTCACGAAGCTGGATGGCATCCAGCAGTCTCACTTCATCGCCCGGAGCGATCTCATCTCTCAGTGCACACAATTTTTCGTAACTATGGCGAATCGAATCGACCTCTGACAGTTGCGCAGAAACACCGCACGGCTCGAGAACCAGGGTCAACGAGATCGATCCACGCTCGAGCTTTTCACGAAGCAAGGCATCGATCTTCATCTGCAAGGCCAGCAACTGGTCGGGAAGATGGCTCGAGACCTTGAGATGGCGATGATTCACCGACCTCATCTCCGCCTTTACCCGCCACCCCGCCGCTTCACGGGATCCAGATCCGAAACCCGTCATGCTGCGCAGAACTGTATTCAATTGTCGCTACCGTCATCTCCTGCGGGCTGGTCGGCAGGAGCATCTACGGCTGGCGCGTCGGTCGCTGATGCATCGTCAGCGGGTGTTTCGTCAGCGGATGCTTCTTCAGCAGACGTATCTACAGCGGGCGTATCTACAGCGCTTTCGTCAGCGGGTGTTTCGTCAGCGGGCGCATCGTCAGCGGGCGCATCTGCAGCGGGCGCATCTGCAGCGCTTTCGCCATCGCCGATCGCTCCTGCTGTACTGCCATCGCTGGCGGCGGGAGTGTCATCGCATCGCCGATCGCATCGCCAATCGCATCGCCGACTCCGACCGAGTCCTCGGCGCCGTCGATGGCTCCAAACCCCGGTTCCACGGTGTCACTCTTCAGACGACTGCTATCGCGGTCACTGCTGGAGACGACCCCCACAATGATGCACAGCGAGAAGAACGTCACCGACAAGATCGCCGTGAAACGGCCGATCCCACTGGTCGCCTTGGTTCCCATCATCTGATCGGAACCGCCCATACCACCAAAGGCCCCCGATAATCCCGCTTGCTTCGGCTCCTGAATCAGGATCACGAAACCGAGCAGAACCGTCACGAGTCCAAGTACAATCATCAGAAATGTCACAAGCATCGCTTCACCTTATCTGCAGGGCGGTCATCGCCACCGACGCACCATCACTGGTCACGCCGTCGCAATTCCCGCGTCCAGAATCCCTAAGAAACTCGCCGACGAGAGGCTCGCACCTCCCACCAGGGCTCCATCTACCCCATCGATTCCCAGCAACGCCTGCGCGTTGTCGGGCTTGACACTTCCCCCGTAGAGGATCGGAACCTCATCTGCTGAGGCTCCTCTGGCTCGTCGCAATACTTCTCTGAGGTGACGATGCACCTCTTCGACCTGTTGCGTCGTTGCTGTATGGCCAGTTCCGATGGCCCATACGGGCTCGTAAGCCAGCGCGTATTCAAATTCTTCATCCAACTTGGAGAGTCCGGTTTCGAGCTGGCGACTCACCACCTCGAAGGTCTCTCCCGCTTCTCGCTGCTCGAGCGTTTCACCGATGCAAAGAATCGGTCGTAGCCCTGCCGTCGCTGCGGCCTTCACTCGACTCGCCGCCTGTTGATCGGTCTCACCAAAAATCGAACGGCGCTCCGAATGCCCGACCAGCGCCCACTCGGCACCAAACTGCTGGGCCAACTGAGCTCCAACCTCGCCGGTGAATGCACCGAGAGGACGATCGGATACTTCTTGTACTCCGATCTCGACGGCAGAACGATCGAACTCCGAGGCGTTCGAAACAAACCAACCGAGCCAAGGCAACGGCGGAAACAGCACCACTCGCACCGGAGCGTCGCCACCGTCAGCGGAGAGCCTCGATATCGTACCCTCGGAGATCTCCCGGAAGAGGGATTCCCCCGGAAATCGCTCGGGATTGTGCTTCCAGTTGCCGGCGATGATGGTGGGTCTGGTCAAGAGTCTCCATCATCCACCCCGACCTCGGAGTCTCGAGTCCGCTCCCTCAAACCACCGATTTCGATCGGTCGATTCGGCAGCCAAAGATGCACACTATCGAACCCCCTGGAAAGCGTCAACCTATTGCATCTACAGGAGTTGGGTCAATTGTCAGCGGTCTCAAAAGAGGTCTCGCTGCGGTCCGGAAGAAGCGCCTGGGGGAACGCAAGGACAGCCTGGAAAGGAGAACTTTCCTCGACTACCATATAGCCCTGC
>DUAN01000236.1:0-27675 GCA_012960845.1 Planctomycetota bacterium
TGATCCAGTGGGTTTTGAGTCGCCATGACGAAGAAGGGGGACGGCAGCGGATGACGATCTCCCATGACGGTGACCTGTCCCTCCTCCATCGCCTCCAGCAGGGCAGCCTGGGTCTTCGGAGGGGTTCGATTGATCTCGTCTCCCAGCAGCAAGTTGGCGAAGATGGGGCCTTTTCTGAAGCGAAATGTGCGCTCTCCCGTGTCCACATCCGAGGTCAAGATGGAGGTGCCTGTGATGTCCTGGGGCATCAGGTCGGGTGTGAACTGAACCCTGCTGAAATGAAGATCCAGAAGTTCCGCCAGAGAGCGAATCATCAACGTCTTGGCCAGTCCTGGAACCCCGATCACCAGGACGTGACCCCCGGAAAAAAACGCCGTAAGAACCTGCTGGATGATGTCATCTTGACCGATGATCCTGGTGGCGAGGCCGTCTCGCACTCGGTTCTGCAGTTCGGCTACGCCTACGTACTCAGTCTCCATCAGATCCCACTTTCGAGTTCTCATCGGGTTCGCTGCTTCGCGGCTCTCGCTGCTGTGATTTTCCCTGCTGGTACCACTCTTCCAGCTGCTCCAGGTCGAACTTCTGTTCGGCTCCGCAGCGTCGCTGGTCGAGTTGCGCATCGACCTCTTTGAATCGTTGTCGAAATCTCTCCAGAGCATCGATGAGAGCCTGTTCGCCATCGAAGTCGAGTTTTCGAGAAACACTGGAGGCGGCGAAGAAAAGATCACCCAGTTCGTGTCCGATCGCCTCGCGATCACCACTGGCGATCGCTTCCTTCAATTCTGCCAGTTCTTCCTCGACCTTACCGAGCGCGCCGTCGACGTCGGGCCAGTCAAATCCCACTTCTGCAACCATCTTGCCGACACGGTCGGCACGAGACAAGGCGGGTAAGGAGGCCGGGAGTGGTCGGATGGTGGCGGGTCGTCGATCTTCCTGACCCTTTTCCTGCTGCTTGATCCGATCCCAGTTCCTTCGTACCGCATCGGGATCCTTCGCTTCACCATCGCCAAAAACGTGAGGGTGACGTCGGATCAACTTCTCCGAGATGCCCTTGGCCAGCTGTTCGAGAGTGAATTGTCCCTCTTCCTCGGCGATTCGGGCCTGGAGATGGATGTTCATCAGCAGATCCCCCAGTTCCTCGCAGATCTTCACAGGATCTGCGCTGCTGATCGCCTCTGCAGCCTCGTGAGCCTCCTCCAGCAGGAATGGGCGCAGCGTTTCAGGAGTCTGTTGAAGATCCCATGGACAGCCTCCAGGAGATCTCAGTCGATCGATGATTCCCTTGAGGCGGGCCATCTCGTTCATCGGAGCCGGCTCGATCTGCCACTCGGGGGGATCGGAAGATCGCGAATTCATCGATGAGATCACCCTTCTTCTGTCGTCCAGAACCGGACATCGGTCGTCCTGTGTTCGATACAGGATCGGTGACCCGAGCCTCTGGATCAAGGGAAGAGGAGACTTCTCTGCCTCCCCACGCATTCACGTTGGCATGACCATTGCTCACTCCATCTTGCCCCCGGTGAAGGTCACCACAGTGGTGGAGCCTCATCGGGGAGCCTCATCGGGGAGCCTTGTACGGGGAGCATCGTTTGGTCAACCTCGTATGGGGAGCCTCAGACGTGAACCTCGTCCGTAAAGCTCGTGCCCAGCGGCGAGTTGCGCCGATTGATCCTGGATCGAGCCTCGATCGATCGCTGGCGCAAGCGAGTCGGATCCGCGGCTGACCCGATCGAAGAGTAAAGTTCGCGACGGAGGGGGTCGGGATGTGCCGGGCGGGAACGGATCCCACTCGGGCCAGATGACAGTTGGATTCCTCTCGCCAGTGGAAACTACACTTCCCGGCCCCTCATTTACCGATCTACTGGCGGTCGATGACGATCGCTCGGGGCGGGATCTTGCCGCCCCTCAGATCGACCAGCCGCACGTTCTTGTCGGTATCCTGGAACACCATCGTGTAATTGCCAGAGGTCCCGTTGACCGTGATCAGCTCGCCAAATTCAGTAGGCACCGTTCCCGCCTGGGTGAAATTCCACCGGATCTGCTTTTTCGACTGTGCCTCGGCGGTGGCAGAGGAGCCCGGGGAAAACCCTTGCCAGGCATTGAGAGCAAAGATACCGGCCAGCATTCCGCCACCAAAGACCACCAGCGAGAAAGCTCGAATTGAGCGACGATGCGGTGGAAACGGCGGATTTGCCCCGGAAGAGGCTTGAGGAGATGGATGACTCCTGAACATATGCGATCCTTTCCTGCAGATCTGGCCCGGAGTGGATGATCGATCGATCCAGTTCGCCGGGAGCGTTTGATCTGTGTCACTGCTCCACTATAAAATGCCAGTGCCAGAAGACGTACCCTTTTCTGGCCAGGAATGAGGACCAGAGTGCGGCTATTCACCGAACAGATCGCTCAGCGTGCCGGGGCCATCCTCGATCTCGAGGTTTCACACCTGGCGGACGCCATCTCCGACCCTCCCTCCCAGGAACTCGGAGATCTGTCACTACCTTGTTTTCAGCTGGCAGGTCCACTGAAGAAAGCGCCGGCGGCGATCGCCACTCAGCTGGCAGCCGCGGAATGGGATTTCCCCTGGATCGAAACCGTCGAGACCGCCGGGCCATACCTCAATTTCCGACTGCGACGCGACCACTTTGCAAGACTCGCCCTGGAGCGTGTTGAGCAAGGGGGCGAACAATGGGGTGCCGGTCAGAGCGGTGCCGGAAAACGGGTTCTGGTCGAGTATTCTTCTCCCAATATCGCCAAGCATCTGGCCATTCATCACCTGCGCTCGACGATGCTTGGACAGGCGATGGCCAATTTGCTCCGCTGTGCCGGTCACGAGGTGATCAGTTGGAATCACCTGGGCGACTGGGGAACCGGCTTTGGCAAGCTTCTGGCCTGCTGGGATCAATTCCGTGACAGCGACAATCTCGACGATCCTCCACTGGAAGTGCGTGACGATCCGGTCAGCGATTTGAATGCTCTCTATGTCCAGTTCAATCTGGCGAGTGAAGCGGATCCACAACTCGATTCGTTGGCACGCGATTGGTTTCGCAAGCTGGAAGCGGGAGATCCACAGGCGGTCGAGCGATGGCAGAGAATCCGTTCGGTGTCGCTGGAGAAGTTCGACACGATCTACCAGCGTCTCGGGGTTCACTTCGACGAAACCGTCGGTGAATCACATTACCAGGACGCGATGCTGCAGATGGTCGATCAGTTAAAGGACGCAGGCATCCTCGAGCAGAGTGACGGAGCGGATGTCGTGCGGCTCTCGGAGGAGATTCCTCCGATGTTGATCCGCAAACAAGACGGAGCGACCCTGTATGGCACACGAGATCTGGCCAGCGCTGTTCTACGGCACCAGATGTTCCCTTTCGATCGCTGCCTCTACGTGGTCGATGCGGGGCAAGGACTTCATTTCCGTCAGGTCTTCGGTGTCTTGAAACTACTCGGGTACAGTTGGGCGGACCAACTGGAACACGCAGAATTTGGCGTCATGCGACTGCAGGTCGACGGCGCCTGGAAGAAGGGCAAAACTCGAGGTGGCCAGGTGGTCCTGCTCGAAGATGTACTGGAGCAATCGGTCCAGCTCGCCTCCGACAAGGTTCGAGCCAAGAATCCAGATCTCTCCGACGATCAGGTGTCGCAGATCTCGGAGGCGGTAGGGGTCGGTGCGGTGATCTTCAGCGACATGAAATCCGCACGTCGAAAAGATGTGAACTTTGATCTGGATAAGATCCTCTCCTTTGATGGGGAGACCGGACCATACCTTCAATACACGCATGTGAGATTTTGCAGCATATTGCGCAAGGCGAGCCCACTGAACCTCGTGAGTGGTGATGGAAACCGCCTGGTCGAGGCGGAGGAATTGGTTCTGCTGAAACGAATCCTGAGATTTCCAGAGGTGATCGCGCGCGCTGCCCGAGACGCGGAACCGTCACACCTGTCGCAGTATCTGCTCGAACTGGCGGGAGAGTTCAATACTTATTACGCACAACACCGGGTCATCAGCGACGATGCGCAACTGAGTGGCGATCGATTGGCACTGGTCGAGGCGTTACAGCGGACCCTGGGAAGGGGCCTGAAACTGCTCTGCGTAGAGCCTCTTGAGCGGATGTGATCAGAGCAATTCGAGTAACTGCAGGTTGATCCATGCCAATCGTCCATAGAGCTGGATCAGATTCATTCCCTCGCCGATGGTCCAGATCCATGTCCAGCCCTCCTCCTGCAGCGTCATCTCATTGGGCTTTTCAGCCTCAATCGATCTCACCAGTTGCTGGTAACGGGCCAGAATCGATTCCGGGGCCGGGCGGGTCCCCTCAGAAATCAGCCGATCGAGACAGTCTCGCTGCAGATCGATGGTCACTTTCATGAACTGGATCAATCGCTCTTCGGTAAGTACAGACAAGTGGGCCTCCTCAGGCCCCTGTATAGTGAGCCTTCAGGTTCGGGTCAACGCTACTCCAGTCTTCTTGCCTCAAGAGGTCATGTTTTCTAGGATGTCCGGCAGAACCGGTCACCACCGATCCGGTCCAGACCACGGGAGGTCTATTGGGTAACGAAGAGCCAGCAGTGATGCAGAAGATCGTGTCGCTCTGTAAGCGACGAGGTTTTCTCTTCCAGTCCAGTGAAATCTACGGCGGAATGAATGGGTGCTGGGATTACGGCCCACTCGGAGTCGAATTGAAGCGCAATGTCAAGGAAGCATGGTGGTCAGAGATGGTGACCCACCATGATGACATCTCCGTGCTACCGGGCGCGGCATCCGCATACGAGATGACAGGTCTCGATTGCTCCATCCTGATGCACCCTCAGGTGTGGAAGTGTTCCGGCCATTACGACCTGTTCCACGACATGATGATCGACTGCAAGGAATCGAAACGGCGCTATCGCCATGATCAGGTTCGCGGTCGTTGGGCTCTGCTGGATGACAAACGAGTATTCGTCACGGCCATCTGTGAACCGGAAGAAGAGTCGGAAGCACTCATGGCCAGGGCGCAGAAGTGTTTCGGGCTCCGTGCCAAGGAACGAGACCGGATCGGCTGGGACGGTGAAGTCGTTTCCCTCGAGACGGTGGAAGATTTCGATCAAGTTTTTGGGCCCGACGCCAAGGAGACGGGGACCTTGACCGAACCGCGTGAGTTCAATCTGATGTTCAAAACAAACATGGGAGCGCTCTTCGACGAGAAGAGCGTCGCATTCCTTCGCCCCGAGACAGCACAAGGGATCTTCGTCAATTTCAAGAACGTGGTCGACTCTTCCAGAGTGCGGATCCCTTTTGGAATCGCTCAGGTGGGCAAGAGTTTCAGGAATGAAATCACTCCTCGGAATTTCACCTTCAGAGTCAGAGAGTTCGAGCAGATGGAGGTGGAGTTCTTCTGCCATCCGGATTCTTCTCAGGAATGGTACCGCTACTGGCGAGATCGCCGCATGCAGTGGTACAAGGATCTTGGCCTCTCTGACAGCCGGTTGATTCTGAGAGAGCATTCTGAATCGGAACTGAGCCATTATTCGACTGGAACCGCAGACATCGAATATGCGTTCCCCTTCTTACCTGAGGGAGAATACGGCGAGCTCGAAGGCATCGCTCATCGAGGCGACTTCGATCTCCGCAGTCACATGGAGGGCAAATTGAACCCCGCGACCGATCCGCTGGAGGTGGAAGTCGACGAGAGGGGCAAGCCGGTCCATCGTGGTAGCGGTAAGGATCTCAGTTACCGAGATCCCGTCACCAATGATAAATTTTTGCCGCATGTGATCGAACCATCGGCCGGAGCGGATCGAGCTACATTGGCTTTCCTCTGCGAAGCCTATACCGAGGACATGGCTCCCGACGAGAAGGGAGAGATGCAGGGGAGGGTGGTTCTCAAATTCCATCCTCGCCTGGCCCCGATCAAGGCTGCTGTTCTACCGCTGGTCAAGAAGGATGGAATGCCTGAAGCGGCGCAGGAGATCTACCGCGACATGAAACGAGAATTTCCGGTGTTCTATGACAACAAGGGAGCGGTCGGGCGAAGATACCGGAGAATGGACGAGGCGGGGACTCCCTTCTGTCTCACCGTCGATGGTCAAACTCTCGAGGATGGAACCGTGACTCTTCGAGATCGTGATTCGATGGAACAAACGCGTCTTCCGGTGGATGAAGCCAAGCAGGCCATCCGGGAAGCGATCCGTTGCTAACCCCTTTTCTCTTCATCCTTCTACTTCTACCGTTCCCTGCCGATCGAGGCCTCGACAAGGTGATCGATGCGTCCGATACCCAGGGAACCATCTCGCGTATCCAGCAACTGGTAGCGGAGCAACAGATTCGATCACTGACAATGATTGCCGAGGCGATCGGAGCGGTCGAGGCCACAGCTGAAGGACAATGGCACCACGTCGATCGATATCGCGTCTTCACCGCTGCCATCCGCGCTCTCGCATCGTTGCCCGGTCAGAAACTCGCGGTGGAAATCCCCAAGGTGATGGGTAAATGCAAGCAGTGGCCTTCTCGGGTCTTCCTGCTGGAACTCTCCCTTCAATCGGATCTGGTGGATTCGGTTCAATTGGCGCTCAAGAACATCGATGACAGGGCTCCTCAGGTGGCACGAGTGGCGGCGAGAATTCTCGGCCACAGCCAGGAGATTGTCGCTCTCGAACCACTGATCTCTGCGATGTCTCGCTGGGAAGAATCGCGAACACGAGAAAGTGCCGCTCGTGGAGGCCGAGAAGGCCTCTCGAAGCGAGCGCAGGATCGAGCCTGGCTCTCCTGCCGAGATGCGCTTCACCGCCTGACAGGGCTCTCTCTCCATGGTGCCATCCCTTACAAGAACTGGATCGCTGCACACCGAGATGAGATCGATCCTTCAAAGGTGGATCTCGACAAGGTGGTCGAAAAATCGACGGGTGTCGGTTTGTTCGGCCTGGAACTGACCGGCAAAAACATCGCATTCATCCTCGATGTCTCCGGATCGATGCTGGCGACCGACCCCCCGTCAGATGAAGCGATTGAGATCGCTCGCAGGAGCACTGGAGTGGGGGATAATGTCGAGCAGAAGCTACGGGAGCTGATGGAGAAGCGCCGTCGTATCATTCGCGCTCGTACTCAATTGTGTCAGGCGATCAATGGACTGGGTGACGAACGCCGATTCACGGTGATTCCCTTCTCCTCCGAGGTGAACCCGTGGAGCGAAGTTCTGCTCGAATCCTCGCGCAAGAATCGAAAGTCTGCGGTTCAGTTTGTCCAGTCGCTGAAGGCGAGTGGAATCACCGTCACCGACGAGGCGCTGGCACGGGCACTTTCTGATCCCACCCTGGATACCATTTACCTGATCACCGATGGCGCTCCCACTCATATCGGGAGTCAAGGTGACCAGTTGCCCATCGATGCGAAAATGCTGATGAAACAAATCGTCGAGGAAACTCGTGCGTTGAACCACTTGCGTGGGATCCGGATCTTCACTCTCGGATTCATCGATGCCGAGGAGGAGTTCTTGAAGAGACTCGCGCAGGAGAACTCTGGGAAATACGTCCGAATACGCTGATCTCGAAAGTGGGTTTTCTTTGTCCAGGGAAGTCGTGATAGTCGATGGTGCGCGAACTCCATTTGTCCGGGCAGGCGAGGATATTCGCAGTGTTCCCGTCGATGAACTGGCGCGCAGTTGTACCCGAGGTCTGCTGGATCGAGTTCCATTCGATTCCTCTCATGTCGATGAACTGATTCTGGGCTGCGTCGCACAACCACCTGATTGCGCCAATCCGGCACGTGCCGTGGCGTTGCGCTCGGGACTCGATGAGAGCACACCGGCACAGACCGTGTCGAGAAACTGTGCCAGTGGAATGCAGGCGATTTCCGATGCCTTCGACAGAATCCGTGTCGGGGCATCCGACACGGTTCTGGCTGGCGGAGCGGAATCGATGAGTCAGATTCCCATCCTGTTCCCACTCTCCTTCGGCTTCAAACTCTCCTCTCTCTCGCGAGCTCGTAACATCGCCGAAAAATTGGCGGGTATCTTTCACTTCAAGTTTGCCGATCTCAAACCACGAATCGGATTGCTCGAGGGGTTACGGGATCCCTTCAGCGGTGAAATGATGGGGGACACCGCCGAGAGACTCGCTCGTGAATGGGGGATCTCCCGAGAGGACCAGGATCTCTACGCGCTGGAGAGTCATCGGAAAGCGGTAGCGGCAGAGGCCACGCTCCATCGAGAGATCATTGCTCTGGCGGTTCCACCGCGCCTCGACCGGGTTGTCCGGCATGACGTGGGGCCTCGGCCCGGTGCAAAACTTGAAAAAATGGCTCGGATGAAGCCTTACTTCGATCGCAAGATGGGTTCCGTCACCATCGCCAATTCCTGTGGCATTACCGATGGGGCAGCGATGCTGCTGCTGATGGAATCGGCGCAGGCGAAGAGCCTGGGTCTAAAACCGGTCGCACGGATTCTCGGCAGTGCATTTGTCGGCTGTGATCCCCTGCGGATGGGCCTGGGCCCGGTCCATGCCATGGCGGCTCTTCTCAAGGATCACGACCTGGAACTGGCTGACATCGCTCGAGTCGAACTGAATGAGGCGTTCGCGGCCCAGGTCCTGGCTTGTCAGGCAGCGCTGGCGAGTGACCAATATTCCAGAGAAGTCGGTTTCGCGCGGACTCCCGGGGCCATCGATCCCGATCGGCTCAACGTCTTCGGCGGGGCCATCGCCCTGGGCCATCCAGTCGGAGCGACCGGTGCCCGATTGATCCTGACCCTGGCACGGCAACTCCATGAGGCCGGAGGTGGGCATGGAATCGCCACCATGTGCATCGGAGGCGGCCAGGGAGGAGCAGTGCTGATCGAAGGGATCGCATCATGAGCCAGTGGAAGTTGATTCGTTCCTCCAGTTGGAGCCAGACGATACCGGATCACGATCCGACCGGTCGCTGGCTTCATCTCATCATCGATGCCGAGAGTAGCGCCAACGTTCTCTCCCAGACGGTTCTCGATGAGCTGTCAGAGCGCCTCGATCAAGTCCCTGAATTCGCCGGGGTCGAGGCTCTGATCATCTCCAGCGCAAAGAACGGACACTTCATCGCGGGTGCAGATGTGAATGCCATCGGTTCGGCCAAGAACGTCGATCAGGTCATCGATGCGTGTCGCTCGGCTCAGGACCTCTTCGGTCGTCTCAGTCGCCTCTCCATCCCTTCCATTGCGGTGATCCATGGCACCTGCCTCGGCGGCGGGCTGGAGCTTTCACTCGGTTGTACCGCACGGATTGCGGTCGAGGATCCGCGCACCAGAATTGGTCTGCCTGAGGTCAACCTGGGGATCATTCCCGGTTTCGGAGGGACGGTCCGGATGACCCGGTTGCTCGGCCTCAGAGGTGCATTGGGTTGGATCCTCCCCGCCAGTAGGCTTCCCGCCAAGGTCGCTCAGCGCAAGGGAGTGGTCGATGCATCGGTGCCGGTCGAGGGATTCCGCACGCTGTCACTGCAACTGATCGAGAAGATGGTGGCAGATCGTTTTCACAAGGTGAAAGCCCAGCGAAAAAAGCGTCGCAAAGGGCTGATCTGTTACTTCCTCGATGAAACCACACTGGGTCGGAGCATCGTCTGTCGTCAGGCAATGAAGACGGTTCGAGCCCGTACGCTCGGTCATATGCCCGCTCCAGAGCGCGCCATCGAGGTGGCACGGTTGAGTGCCCATCGATCGGAAAAAATGGCATTGGTCGAGGAAGCCAAAGCTGTTTCAAGACTGGCGACGGGTCCGGTTTGTCGAAATCTCGTGTCGATCTTTCAAGATTCCGAGAGGGTGCGCCGTGGAGTCGAGGGGCAACCTGAAGGGGATTGGCCCGATGCGAGACAGTTGATTGTCCTCGGTGCCGGAGTGATGGGATCGGGTGTGGCGACGATGGCGATCGAAAAATCGATTCCTACACGGCTGAGGGACATCTCGGAGGAAGCCATCGACCAGGGGCTGAAAAAGATCGGCGATGCGGTCGAGAGCCGACGCAAAAAGCGCAGGATCACCACCTATCAGCAGGCAGCGATCCTCTCGCGACTGAGTCATGGCAAGGAGTTGGTCGGTCTGGAGAGGTGTGGTGGGGTGCTGGAAGCGGTGGTCGAGAGGCTCGACGTCAAGCGATCAGTGCTGGCAGAAATCGCCCCGCTACTGGCCAAGGATGCCATCTTCGCGACCAATACTTCCGCTCTCAGTGTCACCGCAATCCAGCAGGACAGTCCGGTGGCCGATCGCGTGGTGGGTCTACATTTCTTCAATCCTGTTCCCAAGATGCCACTGGTCGAAGTGATCCCTGGGGAGTTCACCGATCCTCAGGTGGTGGGAATCGCACTGTCGCTGGCTCGGAAACTGGGTAAGTACCCTGTGATCGTCAAGGACTCACCGGGCTTCCTCGTCAACCGACTGTTGCTACCCTATCTGGATGCAGCCTCACGTTTACTGCTGAAGGGATTGAGTGGATCGCACATCGATGAGGTGGCTCGTGCTCACGGGCTTCCGATGGGACCTTTTCGCCTGATGGATGAGGTGGGTCTGGACATCGGTGTCGAGGTTCAGGAAACACTACACTCCGCCTTTGGGGATCGTGCAGCATCGTCTCCCATCCTCATGAAGATGGTCGAGAAAGGTTGGCTCGGGAAAAAATCTGGATTCGGTTTCTACCAGCACAGGGGCAAGAGTTCGACCTGGAATCGTCAACTCGACTCGATGGTTCAAGCGAGCCCATCGACGCTGCCACCGGCCCAGATCATCTCCAGTTTGCTCGATCCGATGGTCGATGAAGCCGCTCGCTGTATCGAGGAGGAAGTGGTCGCCGACGCGGGGCTACTCGATCTGGCCATGGTGATGGGGACCGGCTATCCACCACACCTCGGCGGACCTCTTCGTGCTGCCGATGCTGAGGGCCTCCCCGCCATCGCAGAGAGGCTTCGCGCAGCCCACGAGAATGGTGCTGCACGAAGCCCCTGTAACTTATTGGTCGATCTGGCGAGCAGAAATGATCGGTTTCATTCCCAATCCTGAGAGACTTACATGTCACAACTTCCACAGTTGTTGACCGGCGCCGCTTCAGGACCGCCGCCGAACATGAACATCAACTGATGGACCACGTCGCCGAGGTTCAATTGTTGGTCACCGTTCACATCTCCAGTCCTGGGGCAGGCCAGTGGTGAACCGCTTCCGAACAGGTACAGCACCAGCGAGATCGGATCTGAAGTGTCGAGGAATCCATCTGCATTGATGTCACCCATCGTGAGGATCTGGACCTCGTTGAGTCGAGCCTGCGTCGATACGGTTCCGCAACTTCCATGCGCCTCGAGGGAGACACTGTAGAAGCCGGGCAGTTCGTAGAAGTAAGAAGCATCTCCGACATTCTCGATCGTTACGCCATCTCCGAAGTTCCAAACCAGGTGGTCGATGGTTCCTGTCGAGAGATTGGTGAACTCTGCACAGAAGGGAGCAATCCCGATCCAGCCGGGCAAGAGAAAGTTCGCCTCGGGGAGATCACAGATGGTCACGGGGATCTGGCTGGTGGCGGTTCCGCAAGGATTCACCACCGTTACTGTCACGGTGTAATTTCCCGATACGGGATAGATGTGAACCGGATTCAATTCGGGAGACCCACTGCCGTCGCCGAAGTCCCAGTAGATCAGATTCGCTGCAGATCCTCCAAGAATCGCAGTAAAGGCGATCGGCAACGGCTGATCGCTGGCCACCGAGGAGCTGGTCGCCGTCACGGTCGGGGCAACGCAGGGAGGATTGTCCCCATGAATCACCAGCGTCAGATCTGTCAGCCAACCCTCGGCACTCGAGATGTTGTCCTGCACCGTGAGAATCCAGTTCCCGGCCATCGTTTCGCCGACAAGTGGATCCAACGAGGTTGCGGGCTTCATTCGAATTCCACTACCTGCCAGCGTCTCGTCGTGGTCGACTCCGCTGCTGTCATAGACGATATCGATGGTTTGACCTGCGTGACCACCCAGTTCCTCCAGCAGGACCGTGGTACCACTCGGTGAGGTCAAGGTGACATGAAGCTGATCTGTCGAGGGGTGCAACAGTTTCAATTCCACCTCGAGGTCCTCGATGGCCAGGTCGTCCAGCACTTCCACCGTGTATACCAGCGCTGATCCAGCATCATTGAGCAGCACGGGTTCCTGCAGATTCAAGGTCCAGTTCTGAAGGATTCCATCATCGCTCACAGCAGAATCGATGATCGATAGAGTCCAGTCGCCTTGCGCATTCTCGCCAATCAGATCGTCCAGTGATCCTGGGCCTTGGGGTTGCATCTGCTGTGCGGTCGGCAGGCTCTCCGCTGCGTAGGGGATGGCACCTTGGTTGAAGGTACTGTGGATTTCACCGGCATAGGCGGGACCCTGTTGGACCAGAGTCACCTCGGTCCCTGCTGGACTGGTCAATTTCACCGACAAATCGGACAGAAATCCATGCATCAAATTGAGATCGAGATCGACGTCAGTCACCGGAATCGTACTGTTGATCGCAAGGGTATCGTTCAGCGGAATGGCCTGACTGATAGCCTGGTTCGAAACGCCCGACTGCTGTAAGACGGAAAAGACGCCGCGGTGTACATTGCGAGTGACCTCGTCGACGCGTAGGCACCAGTTGGAGAGCGCGCCATCGGAACCGGCGTAGAGATCGTCGACGGTGAAGGTCCAGTGGCCCTGCATTTCCTGGCCATCGAAGTCATCGAGAGAACCAGGACCATCTGGAATCAATCCCTGGCCATCCTGGTCAAAGGTGATTCCCCAGAGGGTGCCGTTGTACTGTGATTCGGTCAGCAAGGTCACGGTGGTTCCGCCAGGGCTGATCAAGGTTGCAGTGATGTCTGCAGTGAAATCATGTTCCATTTCCAGATACAGGTCGACATCCGCGACCGTGCCGTACTGATCCAAAAGAATCGACTCGGTCAGGACCGAATTGTGACTGATGGGCCGGACTCCGGTGGGACCACAGATCTGGTACTCATGCTGACCCGAAAGGATCGGTTGAGGACAAGCGGGTTGTGATTCAACTTCGTAAATTCTATTGAAAGAAGCATCCACCAGGAAAACAGTCGGCAATCCCAGAGATCCCACCGTGGCATGGGCCACACCGTTGATGAAACCACCGATGCTGCTGATATCAGAAGCCGCTCGGATGGTGCCAGTCAGATCCAAGGTGCTGAGAACGTTGACGCTAGTGGAACCGGAGGCATTGTGGGGGATCAACAACAGGTTGCAGTCGCTCCTGTAACCGATGCTATTTCCTGCACCGCTTCCTGCAGGATGACCGATGATGTCGCCGAGAAATTCACCGGATAGCTGATGCCTACTGTATTGGTCATGGGTCACATCGACGGCCCAGATCGTATGGTCCGCATCGATGCAGATGTCTCCGACAATTCCTCCACCCGGAAGATCGAGTTGACCGATCGCCAGGGGATTGGATCCATCCTTGAGAGATCTCCACAGATTCTGGCTGGATCCTGGAACCACCCAGTAGATGTGGTCACCGTCGATATCCAATCCAGTGGTCGAGACATTCCCTGCAGGATTGGGAATACTCGTGAGGATTCCCGCCGCGAGATTGTCGATGTCATAGAGATGCGTGGTTCCACTGAACATGTCACAGACATAGAGTCTTCTGGCCGACTCATCGACACAGAGACCCAGCGGGTTGGTTCCACCGTGAGAGACAAACTGGATCGAATCTCCCGGAGCCATCGGTCCGGTAGTGGATCCGATCGGCGGAGCCAGAGCCGCACTGGTCTGGGAGACGGACCCGGGGATCTGGGTCTGGCAGAGCAACGGTGTGGAGAGGATGAGGATGATGAGGGTCGAGATGATGTGGGACCGCATCGAGGACCTCCGCAGGGGCAATACAGGGTAAATTTCGGGATGGAGGCGAAGATGGTTCCTCACCTGATCACTTCAGTAACGAACTGTCTATTGTAAACCTTGTTAACAATCCGTCTACCCTGTCATGGGGCCGGGTTCATGGTAGTTTTAGATCTCCGTCGGTACTGTTTCGAAAGGTGAACCCGATGCTCTCTCGCCCACGCCTGTGGACCCCCTTCTTCCTGCTCATCGGCGGGTTCTTGGCCCTGAGTGCGACGGTCAGCGGTAAAGATTGCCGGGTCGATGAAGATCTTCTGCAGCGACTGGTCAGCGTCGATCCGCAGCAGCATCTAGCGGCGGTGGAGCAGATCGTGCGTCAGCCGGATCCACAGCTGCTGAGTTCTTTTCGCGAAATTCTCACACGCAAGGATTCATCGGTGCGCCGAAGGATCACCATGCTGGTGGTACAGGCCTACCCCGAAGATGCGTTCTCTTTCTTTCAAGATTGCTTGGAGCCGTTCGATCTTCATCGCCAGGAAGCCGCGGCGCACGGCATCGGTTACCTGATGGATCCACGGGTCGCAGAGGTACTGGAGAAATTACTTTCATCCAAGCACCGGGAGATCCGTATCGCTGCATTGAGGGGTTTGCAGTTGCAATGCCGCAACATTGTCATGGCTGCATTTCAGCGCGTCATCGGGGCCTCACAGGAGCAGAGTTCAATGGTCGCCATCGATGGTTACCAGCGAGCGATGAAAGTTCTACAGAAGAGTCGTCTCAAATCACCTACAGATCCTGATCTGCTGCAGGCGTGGGGCAAGTGGGCCAACTCATCGATCTCCGCGAGTGCGCGCAAACTGTGGATCTCTTCGCTGGAACCAGAAACTCCTCTGGCGATCGCCGCCGCCACTCTCTTCGAGTCCAATGCGAACTGGCTCGGGCGAGTCGCACCGACCGCAGGTCTCGACTACCAGTTCTCGATGGTGAATCTGGTCTCCGACTCGACCAAGGAGATCACGATTCACGCTTCAGCCGCAGACATCGAGAATCTTCGGTCTCTTTCTTATGACCTGGATCGGGTGATTCATCTTCGCACCGCTTCAGATCTGCTCTTCATCAACCCTTCGTCACTATCTCCCCGATGGTTGGCAGGAACCGATCCAGAGATCGCATCTCTTGTCTTTAACATTTCCGGTCAGTCATTCCTCCATGCCGGAATCGGCCTCCTCAATATCTCCTACTGGGAAGGTCGAGTCCAAGATGCCCATCAAGCCACGGTCCGATTCGCACGTGGTTCAGGCCGCTTCATCGATGAGACGATCACCGATGAAACCGGCCAGCAACTGTGGAAGATGAAGGTCCACTCCTGGTTCGATGGGGGTCACTTCCCTGAAAATATCACCATCCACATGACCGGAGCCCAGGTGGGTACCCGCAAGACTCAGCTGCGTCTTGAACTGAAGTTCCAGCAGGTCAAGGGGCAATGGTTACTGGCGGAGGGGAAGACCTTCGAACGGACCGAATCGGGGGAGGAAGAACTTCGCGCTTATTGCGAGGTGGAACCGCTCTCGCCACCGGTACCTTCTCCAGTGCCAGGGGAAGAGGACCCTTCCGACGACGCTTCCGGCCAGGGATCGACAGCCGGTTCACCGCGAGAGTAGCGCGCCTGGTTTCCTTGAAGGCGGTCGAGGATATCGAAGCGTTTCGCAGCACGGGCCGCCTCGATGGCGGATTCTTGCCATTGTTGTGCTTCTCCATAACGAGTCAGTGCCGCCAGCACCATCGCCGTGCTCTCGACCAGTTCAAGGGTGGTTTGCTTCGACCTGAGACTGGCCAGTTCGCCCAATGTCTGCTCCAGTTGTGCGCGGTCCTTCTGTGGTGAAGTGGCCTCGATACGTGCCGCCAAACTCACCAGTCGCATGGCGTTCCCCGTGGCCATTCGGCCTTCTCGGCAGGTCGACCTGGCGATTTCCACATGCTCCAATCGGAGGTAACAGACCACCTCTGCGATCCATGCGACCTCATTGCCGGGTACCTGCTGACGAACCCGTTTCATCTCTCGGGCCGCCTCCTCGTATTGGTGCTGCCTACGCAGGGCATTGGCTCGATTGAATCGCGCCGAATGATGTCCGCCATCGATGGCCAATGCCTGGTCGTAGCAGCGGATCGCCTCGATCTCATCGCCGGTTTCCGCATGGATCACTCCCAGGTCAAACCAGGCAGTGGTCGCCCCTGGATCGAGTCGTATCGCTTCCTCGTAACAGTCGATCGCTTCATCACTTCGCTGTAGTTTGACCAGAGCGGAACCCAGATTGAGTTGAGCTGTTGCAGAATCTGGGGCCACCTTCACCGCCCGTTGAAACTGCTCCAGTGCTTTCAGGTACTGACCCGCACTGAAGAAAGTGGTGCCTCGGTTGAGTGGAATTCGCGCACCGATTGGCCGATTCCTGACCTCGTCAATCCAGGGGTTTCGTACCCGAGGAAAGGAAGGACCACGCATCTGCATCTGTTGCTGAGCTTCTTTTTCTCGTCCAGCATCGCGCAGTGCCAGACCGTAGGGATAGCGAAGTCCCGATGCGGCAGGAGAGTAGCGCAACGCTTCCTCGAGATAGCCGACCGCCTCCACTGCTTTACCCTGTTGCAGCGAAATACGTCCCAGTCCAGAGAGTGCCGGTGCACTGCGCGGATCCATCCGCAACAATCGCTGAAACCAAACCCGAGCTCCCTCGGCATCCCCCGACTGAAACTTCAGCTCAGCCGCCGCTACCAGTGTCGGAGGGTGATTGGCATTTTGTTTCAGAATGTCGTTGTACAGTTGCAAGGCCCGTTCGGTTTCTCCCTCCTTCTGCAAGATCCTGGCGAGCAGGTATTTCCATTGCAGGGAGTCAGGATCGTGGACCAAGGCTTGCTGGTAACAGGCTTTCGCCATCCGGGCCAGGTCGTATGCATGGTAAGAAATTGCAGCGTCACCAAACGCCACCGCCAATTGCCGACCGCTTTGCTCTTTTAGTGCCAACTGGAGCCGTGTGTAGGTACCTTTCAGATGATCTTCGACATCTGCCTCGAGTCCCACCAGTGGGGGAGGTGGTGGAATCGATTCGGGCGGATTACAGCCGCCAGGCACAAGCAGCACGGCACCGACGAGAAGGAAGGGAAAGACGCGATGCAGCGAAATCACTCCCCCTGACCTTGCGACAAGGTGTGGTAGCGACGCACCTCCAACGAAGAAAATCTTTCATCACTTCCGTCGGGCCAGTGGACCACCACCGAGCACCGATCCTCGACAGATCCAAGACCGACCAGGATTCGCGGATCACTGCTGCTGAGGTAGGATCCACCGCGTCTGCAACTTCGATAGCGTACCGGGATTCCCTGCTGCACGATCTCGCACCGGACTCCTTCAAGATTGTGCTGTTCTGATCCGATGAGTTCGATTCCGATCCACGAACTTTTCGATCCGACTCGGTTCATCAACAGTCTCACCGGACCGGCGTTGTTGTTGACGAGGATATCCGTATCTCCATCGTTATCGATATCGCCAAACGCCGCACCTCTGCCGATGAATGGCCTGGCCAGAGCCTGTACCAGGGCGGGGTCAATCTCCTCGAAGTTCTGGCCCTGTTGATTGAGAAACAACTGGTCAGGTTGGGCCAGAGGATAGGGATCTCCTGCGGCAACCCTCTCTTCCTGTCTCTTCACCGCACCGTTGGTGATGAAGACATCAAGCCAGCCATCATTTTCAAGGTCGAACCACGCGGTACCAAATCCAGTCCATCGACGACTGGGGATTCCCAGCCCCGAACGTGAGGATTGATCATCGAATCGACCTTCGCCGTCGTTGCGATAGAGCGTATTGGTCTCCCCTGTCAGATGTGTGAGAAAGATGTCCTCGTCCCCGTCTCCATCGAAATCCGCCAGAGATGCGCCCATCGATGCCTCCGGCATGCCATCTCGGTTGAACGCACAGCCACCCAGCAGGGCGGTATCTTCGAATCGAAATGGCGCGACTTGACGCCACAAGCGATTGGCCATGCCGTCATTGGCGACATAGATGTCGAGTTCACCGTCTCCATCCAGATCGGAACAGATGACTCCGAGACCGGCTCCCGAAGCGGCTCCGATGCCACTCGAAGAGGTCAGATCCTCGAAGGTGCCATCACCACGATTCCGATAGATTCGATCGGGTAGCGGCGGGTAGGAACTGGGACCGCAGTAATCGACGGCGCTGCTGTCGGAGAAACATTGCTTGTGATTTTGAAGAGTGAAATCGACGTAACTACACACGTACAGATCTGCATCACCATCTCGGTCAAAGTCGCTGAAGATGGCGCTGGTATTCCAGCGATCGTCCCCGAGACCCGACTGTATCGTTTGATCGCTAAAGGTCCCATCCCCTTGATTGATCCACAACTGATCGGTACCGAAACAGGTCAGGTAGAGATCGACATCTCCATCCCCATCGACATCTCCTACCGCGCAGCCCATTCCATAACCAGTGGCGACGATGCCGCTCGATTCGGTCACGTCGATGAAGCGCGGAATCTGCTCCTGGTCGGGGCCTTCATTTCGATACAAGCGGGCGCCAGCAGCGGGCCATGGTGGGTTGGGGAGGATTCGATCGGCTTCCGTCTTCCCTTGGCCCAGCAGGTGCCCTTGAGCCAAGAAGATGTCGAGATCGCCATCTCCATCAAAATCGAGGAACGCAGAACCGGGCCCCACCGTTTCACAGAAGTAGAGTTCTCCAGTCATTCCGTTGTCATGCCAGAAATTGAGCCCTGCGGACCGCGTGATCTCACTCAATACCTGGGGAGATGAGGGGGAATCACAACCACCAGATGAAATTCCCAGTGACCCCAGCAGCAGCCACAGGATGAACACACGAGGGGATCGGGCATCGGCTCGACAACCATGACCGCCATCGGGGGTTACAAATAGATTGGAGGTCGACTGGAGATCCCTGATACTGAACGACACGGGCTCCACCTCGCTGGGTCCATGGGTTACTCGAGCGGTGAGAAGAGTCCGGAGGCGATCTCGCTCCCGGGAATCATCGTCAAGGAGCCCCTGCTTGAAACAGGATACACCGTCATGAGGCTATTTTCAGCACAACAGTCCGTTGCCGAGGAGGGGACGTCGAGCGGTTGGCTCAGATTCTCTCGGATGAGCCTCCCCGGTCTCTTGCTGTGCCAGTTGATCCTACTGACGACCTTCACCGATCCACTTCATGCGGACCTCTTTCACCTCGCTGATGGCCGTGTCCTCGATGGGTCCATCGTGCGTGAAATCGGCGATCTGGTGTCGATCCGCACCATCGATGGATCAGTGGTCACCGTCGATCGTTCACAGATCCGCAAGACCGAACTGAAAGCGACCCCCTTTGATGAGTACAAGAGGCGCGCTGCCGAAATAAAGGCCGAAGATCTGACGGGTCATGTCGATCTCGCCCGCTGGTGCGATGGAAAGAGCCTCAAGACCGAGGCGCTGAAGGAATGGAAGATCGTCATCCGGATCGATCCAGACCATGAACTCGCCCGTTCAAAGCTGGGTTACCTGTGGATTGGAGGAGATTGGTATCTCGCCAACTCCGCCGAGGCGAAGGCGCGTAAAGCGGAACTGGAAAATGACCCTGAAACTCCAGTGCGTGAGATCCCCAAAGAACTGCTTCTGCCAGAATGGGATCAAGAGCGAGTCAAGGTCCCGGAGTTGCCGCCTCTTCCGCAAACCGGATACGAGCGAGTGGTGGTGATCACTGACGAGAAGGTCGGCAAGACTTCGCCAGAACAATCGGGATTGACCTATCATCTGCGAAGGATGGGCGGAAAGTTACAGTTCGTCCCGGGTAAAGACGATGGCAAGGTTCCAGTCGTCGTCAAGGTGAAGATCCGCTGCTACTTCGTCAAGTTGCAGACCTTCTATGGAGCACCCATTTCGAACATCTTCCAGGGAGAGGCCAAGGCTCAGTTCTACGAACGTAACTCCGAGGGGAAGATGGTCTTGCGCAAGACTTCGACGATTCGAATCCCATTCTCAGCCAGCGCCGCGAGGCCCAAGGAACAGGCGCTACAATTCACCTATTACGTCACCCTGGAATCGGTAGCGGCCAAGTTGTCGCGTTGGGCATGGTTCAAGAAACGTGGATCGACCTCACTTCCGATGCCTGAAACCCTCTGATGGCAGATTTGCAAGAGGACTCGAGCAGCCACAACGTCCATCCCTTGCCGATTGCGGGATCTCGTGCTCGCTCGCTGGTCCGGCTTCAGTTGCTCCAGGGAGCCTTCACCGGGCTGCTTCAAATCTTGCGATTACCGCTGTTTTTGTTTCAACGACATTCCATCTCCAGCCGGATCTCTCGAATCATCGAGGATCAGGCCAAAAAAAGTGATCGCTCCGACTCCCGACCCCCTTCTTGAGCGTCGATCACGCCTCGATCGACGGGGGAGCGGCATCGATCGATTGCCCAGGAGATGATGAGAGTCCTTTCTTGGTGCGGACGAACTTGGTAATCTTCGCCCAACTGGAATCTCGCCCCGACAGGAGAGTGCAGTGCGCACCATCACTGAACTGCTCGAACTGCTCCAGCCCGGTGACCCGGTGCTGCTGCGCTGTGATCTCAACGTGCCGCTCGCTCAGGGGCAGATCACCGATACCAATCGAATCGAGGCGAGTCTACCGACCATCCAGGCTCTGCAAGAAGCTCGTGCCAGGATTGTATTGATGACTCATCTCGGTCGACCTGAAGGCACCGATCCACTTCTCTCCACGGCGGTGGTGGCCCGCTCACTGCAAGACTTGCTCGGCTCGGAAGTGGTTCACTTCGATGAGCTGCCCCCGGGGCCGCGCTTTGAGGAGCAACTCGCAGGCCTACCTGCGGGAGGAGTTCTGATGATGGAGAATCTCCGATTCCACCGCGGCGAGAAGTCCAATGACCGACAGTGGGCTGCCGCCCTCGCCAACGGCTGCCGCTACTTCGTCAACGACGCTTTCGGATGCTCTCATCGCACTCACGCTTCGGTGGTTGCGGTGGCCAGTTGCCTCCCTTCCTTTGCTGGGCTGCTGCTGACCCGAGAAGTCGAAATCTTGAGCCGGTTGCGAGATGATCCGGTCCGCCCCTTCTGGATCATCGCTGGGGGGGCCAAGGTGCGAGATAAGATCGGTGTGCTGGCGCATCTGGCGCAAAAGCTGGACGGGGTCATCTGTGGTGGAGGTCTGGCCAATACCCTGCTCGAAGGCGCCGGGGTACCGGTCGGCCAATCCGCAACCGAACCCGATTCCCTGGCGCAGATGTCCCAGCGTCTCGATGGTGGCACGGGTCAAGGTCCTGAGATGGTACTCCCCATCGATTTCATCACGGGAGACGATCTCACCGCTCCGACACGCACCCAGCAGATCGTTTCAGGCGAAGAACCAGAACCCGGAATGATGCTGCTCGATGTGGGACCACGGAGCGTCGAGTTGTTTACCCGCAAACTGCAGTCGGCGAGGACCATCTTCTGGAATGGTCCGCTGGGTGTCTTCGAAACTCAACAGTTCAGTGGCGGAACCCGATCGATGGCCGAGATGTTGGCCCAGCATCCGGGCCAAGTCGTGGTCGGAGGAGGAGATAGCGCCGCTGCAGCTCGCCTCTTTGGAATCGCTGATGCCGTCCATCATGTGTCGACCGGTGGAGGAGCCGCGCTCGAGTTTCTCGAGGGTAGCGTGCTGCCCGGAATCGCCGCCCTCGAAGCTGACTTTGCCGGAGGTTCGCGGTGATCGGCGATCCCATCATGGGGCGCAGAAGAAGTTTTGGTCGACGGATCCTGGCGTCGCTATCACGACTGGTTCGCGATCGATTTCAGCAGAATCTTCCCGCCGATATAGAATCTGAAACTTACTTTCGTAGTGAGTTGAATCGAGCCTTCCCCGGCGACCTGGTTCATGGCGAAGAACTCGGTTCTTCGCCCGGTGCCGATCGCCACGGCTGGATCATCGATCCTCTCGACGGTTCGACCAATCACGGTCGCGGAATTCCCTTGTTCGCCGTATCTATCGCCTACGTCGATCACGGTTTGCCACAACTGGGCTGGGTCTCTGATCCGGTTCGTGGTGAGTGGTTCGAAGCTCACCGTGGAGGGGGAGTTCTCAGGGGTGGACCAGGGCCGTCATACTGCGCCACTGCGGATCCGCTGGTACTGTGCTGTTCCGATCGCTGGCTCCACGCGTTTCCTCGCTGGCTCGAGTCGATTCCAGGGCCGTGCAAGGTTCGTTCGCTCGGATCGATCGCTCTCGAGATGGCCTGGATCGCCAGCGGGCGAATCCACGGGGGAGCCTGGTATCGTACTCAGCCATGGGATGTGGCGGCTGGTCAGTTGCTGATCGAAGAATCGGGTGGCGAGGTGCTGTCGGTCTCTGGTGCCGGTCCGGGTGCTCGGATTGCCGCCAGTTCCGGCTCTCAGGGGTGGATCCAGACCATCCGCGATGGCCTCCCACAGCACGGAATGGATGCGCACCGTCTCGATTCGCATTAGAATCTCCACGAGGGTCGTCGCTGGCTGCTGAAGGGTTCCGATGACGAAAGATACGATCGAAGTCCACATCGAAAAACTGGCCGGGATTATTCCGGATGGAGCCGCAGTATTTCTGCGAGCTCCAGAGAAGACCTTCGTCATCTTCATCGGCAGTACCGAGGGAGAAGCTCTGGCCCGTGCCATCCAGGGCGAGGAAACCCCCAGACCGCTCACCCACGACCTGGTCCGTTCCATACTGCTCGGATTCGACATCGAGATCACCCGTATGGTGATCTCTCAGATCCTCGAAGGAACCTATTGCGCAACCCTGGTGATGTCACAGAAGTCATCGGAAAATCACCCGTGCAAGAACGAGGTGCGAATCGATACTCGTCCTAGCGATGCGTTCGTACTCGCCGCAAGGATCGGATTTCCGATTCATGTGTCACAAGATGTCCTCGATCAGGTCAAGAATGTGAGCGATCTCCTCGCCACCGACAACCCGCTTCCTGAATTCCCTCCACTCGGGGACCTGGGAAGCGCAGATGATCTGGGATCGGTAGATCGCAGTGATCTGGCGGGGCCATCAGATGGGGAGCCTGATTGATGTCACATGAGTCATTACACCACCGGTGGATGTGGATAGCGCTGTTTCTACTGTGCATCGCTGGGTGCAAGCACATCCCCGATGTCGATCGCCATTTCCAACGATCTGCTGCGCTCGAAACTGTCCGGTACTTTCGCTACGCCATCGACGCCAGCCAGTATGACGCCGCATACTGCTGTCTTTCTGAAACGACACGAGAACAGGTTTCGGCACTCGCTTTCGAGGCTTTGATCCGATTTGTTGACGTTCCACAACTCGATGATCTGGGGCTCAGAGACTTGCTGGTGGAGTCCAGTATCGACGATGGTGTCGAGGTCCCTCCGGAGGGGGGACCGGATCGCTGGATCACCCTCATATGGAATTCGGACGAGCAGTACATCGAGTACTCTCTGCGGCTCCAGCCCGGTTTGAATCAGCGCTGGGAAATCGATCTGTTGGCGACCCGTGGTGTCGACCTGACAGGTTCCCCGTGACTCTGAATATCTATCTGGATCACAATGCAACCACTCCATTGCACCCCCAGGTGGCAGAGAAGATGCATCAGTGCTTGCAGGGGGCTGCTCCGGCCAATCCGTCGAGTTTGCATCGACACGGTCGGGATGCTCGGAAGATCCTCGATGATGCTCGTGACCAGCTCTCCTCACTACTGGCGGTGGAATCCTCCGAACTCCATTTCACCAGTGGTGGTACCGAATCGAATAATCTGGCGATCCAGGGGCTGGCCCCCATCGATGCCCCGCTCTTTGTCGGGGCTACCGAGCATCCTTCGGTACTGGAGCCCGCGCGGCAACAGTGGCAACAGGGCCGTCCAGGCGGTGTGCTCGAGGTGGACAGCTCGGGGAAGATCGGCGATTTCGAGGTGGTCAATGGGGCACTCTATTCGATCCAATGGATCAATAACGAGACCGGGATCAGCCAGGAGATCTCGAAGCTTGCTGGTCAGATCCATGACGGCGGTGGACGGCTTCACATCGATGGTGCCCAGGGATTTTTTCGAATCCCCATGACGATCCCCGAACTGTCCGTCGATGCCGCGACCATCACCGCCCACAAATCCTTCGGACCGGTCGGAGCGGGTGCTCTGTGGGTCAGAAAAGGTCTACTCATCGATCCACTTCTTCGTGGCGGACCACAGGAGAAGAAGATCCGGCCTGGGACCGAAAACCTGCTGTCGATCACGGGGTTGGGAGAACTTGCTCGAGTTGCCCGTAGCACGCCCTTGTGGGACCTGGTGGCGCTTCGACTTGCCAGAGAGGCGCTGTTACTGCCGCTGCAGGAGATTCCGGACTGCAAGATCATTCCCCAACAAGAAGATGACTGGCCCGGTTGTGTTCATGTCAGTTTCCGCGGTATCCACGCCGAGACCTTGCTGGTACGACTCGACATGGAGGGGATCTCGGCGTCGAGTGGTTCCGCCTGTTCTTCCGGCGCCCGCGAACCGAGTCATGTTCTCGAGGCGATGGGAGTGGATCTCGATTGGATCCGTGGTTCGATACGCCTGTCGCTGGGACCGGTCGAGAGAACCCCACAGAACTCGGTCGCCCTGCTCTCGAGGGTAGGTGCGCGAATCGCCGCCATCGTCAACCAACTGCGCACACGAGACTTCGAAACACCCCCGGGCGAATAAAAAATAGGCCGGGGCCTCGACGAATCGAGACCCCGGCTGAGAAGGGGGGGAGTGCAATGGGATGGCGCGGTTTAACCGCGCATGCGGGTCCAGTACTCGGTGGGCATCTCCTGGGCCAACTTGAGCGCACCTTGAGCACCGGCGTAGACCGGGTCGTCGACGATCAAGACTCGACCGCCGCCGAGGCTTTCCAGGCCCTGCTCCAGTGATTCCTGGAGACCAAACACCTGTGAGCCACCGCCGCTGACGATGATTCTATTTCGAATCAGATGCTGGAATTCTGGATCAAAACTGGCCACCAGACTCTGGATCGCCTCGGTGATCCAGGGGACCAGCTCTTCCACGGCGCTGCGAATCTGATCGGTGATATCTACCGGAGTCGGGCGCCCGGCAATCGGGAAGGTCACGACCGCACGTTTCTCGGTATCGATCACACTACTGAATCTTTCCTTGGCCATCTTGATCATGTTGGAAGTGAACTGCACCTCCGGATGGGCTTCTCGGACCAGTTCGGCGAGTCTCTGATCGACGTAGTTTCCGGCGCGGAACACGGTGACCTGATCCTCGAGTCCGGGCAGGCTGCCCGCCATGCGACACAGATCGATGGTGCCGGCACCGATGTCGATGACGATGGCGTTTTCCAGAGCGTCGAGAGCGTAGGCAACGGCGAACGGTTCTGACACGACCATCACACCTTCGATCCCCGCCTCGTTTGCCAGATCGACGATCGCTTGTTTGTTTTCACGAGTGGCTTCTGCCGGAGCACCGATCACCGCGCATACCGCCTGGTCAGGCCGTGGATTGCACGCATTGCGCAGTGCCGCGAGCAATTGTACTCCCGCCTGGCGAGACAAATCCTGCTCCGATCCACTGAGACGGGTGAAGGCCAGGTTGCCCTCCTTCAGCGGGAAACAGGTGTTGAGAGCGAGGCGATTCTTGAGCACCGCATCGCCCACCAGAGTTTGACCACCGAGCACCTTGGCCGAGACCGAGTCCTTGGGCCATCCGACCAGACTGGCCATCACTTCTCTGGAGCCATTGGAGCTGGCGATGGCGCTCCTGCTGGTTCCCAGATCGATTCCGACGTGCAGCAAGCTCGTTTTGGAACTGATCTTGGGGGTTTTCACGTCGCGCTGCTGGCTCTTCTGAGCTTTATTCTGTGGTTTCATGACGACCTTCCTTCTCGTGGCAGGGAGGGGAGATCTCCCGGTTGTGGACTTTCCGAGATTTCACGGAGAGCCACGTTGGCCTGGAACAACTGGTCCAGGAGTTCTGATTTCTTGTGATCAAAGGGGGACTTCACTTCCAGCTGATCGATCTCGAGATCACCGTTGACGGCGATCGCATGATCGGTGGCTTGAAGTGCCAGGGTCAATTCTTCAATTCTCATCTCGAGCCTTTCGACCTGTGTATTCTGAGTGTCTCTGACAGTTGCCATTTCGGTTCTCCAGTCGCGAGCGATCAACTTGGATAGTTGGATCAGCAACGCTTTCTCTCTCTTACCGAGGGGGCCATCCGAGACGCTGGCAGACGCCTGCTCAGCCGCCGCAGGCGTCGGCATCGGCGGGTTGACTGGAGACGGCACTTTGATCATCGGAGCCGTCACTTCTCTTCCCTCTTCGACCACTTCCGTGGCCTCATCACGATCCGCTGCAGTTGCGATGGTGGGGGACATGTACTGATTGGCCCTCGCAAGGATCTGTTGGTGCTGCTCCGAGGGAAGCGCCAGGCCATCCAGCATCTCCAGTAGTGCTCGGGAGACCGCTTTTCGGGCGGTTTCTCGTAACTGTGTCTGTGTCACGACACGAAGCTTCTGAATTCCCTTATCCTGCAGTTCCTGCAACGGATGTACCGAACTGTTGGGAATCGACAGTGGGCTGTCGGCAGATTCAGGCTTCATCGTCGGTCCTTTCTTCGAGGGAGCATTTGCGCCGCGCTTCGAATCAACAGTGAGGCAAATGGTGTGCCCGCTGCGGATTGGGCGTCGAGACCCTCTTCGGTGGGGAACACTGCGGAGTGACAAACCGATTCGGAGCCATCCGTACAGGAAGTGGATATTCCAAATTTCGAGATGGAGTTGCAATGTGGGGGGTGCCGTAAACAAGGGTGAAGTGATACAATCGGTCTCTCTGACCGTAATTCTGCCCTGAGAATCGGTGAGATGAGGAAGAAATGAGCCTGGCAAATAGACGCTTCTCGGCCCTCAGTCGGCCCATAATGGGTAAATGTCCCACTAGCCATTGTGCTCAGAATGACTCTTTCTCAGCCCAACTTCGAACCAACTGCCTGCTGAACAGGAGATTCCGATGTCCTACTTTCACATCCTCATGAGGATCGCCACGCTCTCGATCTTGCTCCTGGCAGGTCAAAGTGTTCTGGCTCAGGATCCCGGATATATCTTCCATTTTGATACCAGTGGATCGGGGCCTTCCGGTGCCACCGTCGTCACTCGTTCGTTGATGGATAATCCTGGCGGCGAACTGGCGGGGTGGTCCATCGCCATCTGCCACGACTCCAATATCGAGGTCGTCGAGGTGACCAGCGGTACGGCGTCCACCACCGCAAATGCCGGTGGACCCGCTGATTTCGATGAACTCAGCCTCTTTCCAGGTTTTGGAGTGCGGCAGGGCGTGGTGGTCAATTTCGTTGGACTCAATAACCTGCCGATTTCAATGAGCCACGAGGCGATCATCATGCAGACCCAGTTACTGGGACCCGACGACACCTTTGCCAGCATCCAGTTCTGTGCCGAGGTGTTCCCCGGCGATACTTCGATCTCGGAGAACCTCGCCGTGGCTCCAGGCGGAATCGCCATCGTCCCGACCACCGAAGATGGGTTGATCGAAATTGGCGGAGTGCTGCCCTTCGCCCTCAGTGCCAGTGCTTCCGCTGCAACAGTGGAACAGGGCCTGGATGTCGATGTTCAGCTGCTGATCGATGCTCCCGAGAGCAACTACGGATTTTCCTTTGGCTTTGCTCACTCCGGAGATGCGCTGGCGCTGACCAGTGCCGACCCTGGTGCGGCGCTCAGCGGTTTCAACGGTGGTGCCGGACCGGAGTACCTACTGATCGATATCGATCCCGAGGGTGCCTCTGGACTGATCGTCGCCTGTCTCTATGCGATCAATTCCATCAGCGTGATGTCCGCAGGCAATAACCAGGA
>DUAN01000236.1:27745-28022 GCA_012960845.1 Planctomycetota bacterium
TCACCACTCGGTCCGACCAGCCTCGATTATTCCGCCGACCTCGTGACCCAGGCTCCGTCGCCACCGACCGCCATCGTCATCTCACTGGGCTCCGGTTCTGCAGTGGTCAACACCAGCGGTACCAGCGTCGAGGTCCTTGAAGGTGTCGTGGGAGTGCAGTTCACCCGTGGTGATTTCGACGGCAACGGCAACCTCGATCTGGGCGACCCGGTCAACCTGCTCGGTTACATGTTCAACGGTGGTGCACCTTCCCTGTGCGAGAAGAACGCCGATATCG
>DUAN01000236.1:28196-54312 GCA_012960845.1 Planctomycetota bacterium
TCGCGTCCCGGTCTATAATCCGTCTTCATCGATGCCGATCGTGAGGTGGAGCCGATGGTCGAACCCGGGGCGATTTCAATTCAATACTCTGAGGGGGCTCAACCCGCCTCCGCGCTCACGACGCGGGAGGCCCCTCAGAATCTCTCTGCTGCGACTCTTCTGCAATGGTGTGTATTCCCCGGAGATCCGGTCGAAAAGGATCAGGAGATCCTCCTGATTGCCGAGGGGGAATGCTTGCGCTCCGTCTCCGCGACTTCCTCGGGTACCTTACTGGTCCATTGGTCAGAGGCAGGGGATCCGGTGGCCGCTGGAGAAACTCTGGGCTGGATCCGTCCACTCCAGCACGACTGAGTGGTCATTATCTGACCGAAAACCACCGCACCTCGCATTCTGGCGGGCGGATTTTAACCACTTCTGTAACCTGCTTCCAAACTAATAGTTAGCACCACTCCATCGGATCTCGACCAGATAGCGGTCATCATCTAACCGCTTTGGACAGGTCTGAATTTGTCGTGGGTTCTGCAAGAGTCTTCATAAAGTTAGCTAGTGCTTACAGTTAGTGCTCTTAATCCAGCGCCAGCCAGATATGGCACGTTCCATGCTTTAAGTCAGTGGGCTCTTTGGGACAGGGGAGTTGGAGAGATCTTCGAAAGAAGTCTCTCGTGCAAGGCCACCAGCCTGCAACAGATTGGTGTCCTCCCCGAGGCGGCATTGTCGCCTTCCTTGCTTCATTTCTTTCCGAGGGGGCGCCATTTCCCCGATGGCGCCTCTTTTTTTTATGCCTACTCGCAGAGGCCTTTTCGCCGGTGACTTCTCGCCGATACGCATCCCCTTTGCCGCACGAGCCCTCCATCCGACAGCACGGTCACCCGCGTCGAGATGAGGTGGGGCACTAGAGTTGATCCGGCTGGACCTGGGCACGGATCGGCCGGTGAATCACCGAGGAAGTCCCTCGTTGCAATCCATCCGGATGGATCACCTCGACCGGTTTGCGTGCAAAGGAAATGACGATTCCAATCCCCATCAAAGTCACCACGATGGAAGTTCCGCCGAAGGAGATGAGGGGCAGTGGCATTCCGGTCACGGGTAACAGACCGACCGTCACCGCCTGGTTGATGATGGCCTGGATTCCGATCTGCGTCGCCAAACCCACTGCCACCAGTCGCCCGAATGGATCGCGACAGCTCCAGGCAACGCCCAGCATCGTCAACACCAGCACCAGGAATCCCAGCAGCACCGAGATGGTGCCGACCAGACCCCACTCTTCTCCAATCACCGAGAAGATGAAGTCGTTGTGATCCTCTGGCAGGTATCCGAGATCGTGGTGACTGCCCAGGTGCAGACCACGCCCGGTCGGACCGCCACTACCGATGGCGATGATCGATTGAGCCACCTGGTATCCACCCGCGGATTCCAGAGCGACTTCACCGATTCCGAGATAGGTTTTGATTCGATCTTGCTGGTAATTGGTCAGAAGCGGCCAGCCGCAGCTGCCCACCAGGAGCAACACGGAAACACCGAGAGCGATGAATTTGCGGGTCTCGATACCGCCAACCCAGAACATCGCAGCGACGGTCGGAGCCAGGATCAACGCCGTTCCAAGATCGGGCTGAGCCGCAATCATCAGGAAGGGGAGAGCGGCCATCGCCAGAACCTTGAGGAGACTCTTCCACTGACGCAGCCGTTCACCATTGCGCAAAAGTTGTGCGATCAGCAGGATGGTCGAGATCTTCGCCAGTTCCGATGGCTGAAGACCAAATCCGCCGATGCGAATCCATCGAACCACCCCTCCTTGGGCCCACTTCCACAGTAGTAGCAATCCCAACAGGCCGATGGTGCCCCAGAAGAAGGCCGAAGAGTACTTCTCGAACTGCTTCGAGGGAATGAAGGAGAACACCAACATACCGGCCAGCCCGACCAGTATTTTTTTCATGTGACTGCTGGAATAGGGGCCAGGGAATCCACCTTCAGGTCCATCTGCAGCGCTGTGCACAAATATGGTACCGACGATCAACAACCAGCCGGTGGTCAGGAGTAACAGCAAGGCCGGACCGATCCAACCCTCCTTCCAGTCTCGCAGCCACGACTGCATCCGTGAAATCATCGGGACAGATCCCATCCACGTTGCTGCTCGAGCCGATTGAGAATCTCGGAAAGGATTGGAGCGCACGCTTCACCACCTCCGAGAGCGACCTGCTGCACCGAAATGGCAAAAGCAACCTTTGGTTGGATCACCGGCGCGAATCCGATCAACCAGGCATCATTGAGCTGGGATTGCGCTCGCTTTGCTGTGCCCGTCTTGACGGCGACATCGTAAGGAGTCAATCCGTAGGATGGTTTGAATGCAGTTCCACCGCGGTCCCTGACAGCCGACACCATGCCATCGATCACGGTTTCGAAGTGTTTCTGATCGATATCTGGTGCGGTCGATTCCCCGATGATCCCATCGATGATGCGAATTCCAGGAGCCTGACCGCGACAGGCGATGGTGAGTGCGATCCTCGCCATTTGTAGCGGAGTCGTGGTAAAGCCACGACCGATGCCTGTCCCTGTGGGATTGGTGACGGGGCGGATCCCTGCCGATTCAGAAGCGATTCCACAGCCAGAACTTCTCCATAATCCTAACTCCTCGCCACAGGAGACGATTCCTTCAACACCGAGTCGTTGGCCCATGGTGTAGAAAAAGACATTACAGGATCGCGCCAGTGCTGTAGATATATTCATCTCGATGCCGCGAGGGTGGTTGTTGCAACGGTTTCTATTCGGCTGAGACGGGTCGAGGATTCCATTACAAATGATCTTCTCATCTGCCGTGACGACTCCAGCCTGCAAGGCTGCCAGTGCCACCACGGTCTTGAATGTGGAGCCTGGATCGATCGCCCACGCGCTGACACGATCGTGAAACCAGCCAGACTTTGATTGGCTCCTCTGCTCGTACAGATCTCGATCTCGATAGACTTCCATCCCCTGTGCCGGGAGAGAGGTCCAGCCGATCGCAGAACCATCATCGATGTCGAGGATCACCACGGCTCCAAAAGCGATGTTCCTTGAAACCAGCAGATCCTGGCACCAGCGACTCAATTCGAAATCCACCGACAGTTTGACATCGTCACCGGCGCGAGCTTGAGCCACATGTAACGGATCCCCGACCGATCGCCGGAGATGGTCGAGGATTCGCACCTCGGCTCCCGGTTGCCCACGAAGTCGCTGCTCCAGCACCGACTCCAGGCCACTGCGACCCACTTGATCGGCGCTGTGATGTGAGAACTCTTGCAGGACTTCAAAGACTCGGATGTCCCTCAGGACCAGACGATCGATGACGGGTTCTTCGCGCTGTTCCCAGCGATCCAGCACCGCCTGCGATGGCAAGCCTGTGTGACCGAGGAGTTGTCCGAGGAAGGAGCCGCCAGGATGGGCTCGATTCCGCACTTCCTCGAGATGGATTCCAGGCCAACTCTCCGGGTCGGTGCTGATCTTGACGACCAGCTGAGCTGGAACCTCATCTTGTAACGGGTGTCGCTGGTGTCGAAAGATCCATTCTCGCTCATGGATGTCTCGCTCGGGATCCTGTACCAGAGCATAGGCCTGCTCGACCTTATCCCACAGAGTACCTCGCTCCAGATCGAGTTCCCGCTCCATCCTTCGAACCCCGATCTCCCCTGCAAACAACAGGTTGGGATCGATATAGATGGTGAAATCTGGGCCCTCATCGGTAACCACCACTCCTGGATAGTCCTCCGGTCTCAATCGAACGGCACGGGCGATCTCCTGGCCGATTTTCTGGTCGAGTTTGCGAAGCCACGGGTGGTTGGCCATCTCTTCGACGAGACCAAATTGATGGCGTAAAGAGGAACGTGCCCCTTGAAGTGAATTCCACAGCGCCATTTCATCCCACGGAAACTTGGAACTCGCTCCATGAAATTTTTTGGCCAGTCGTCTGGCCACCCAGCGCACTGGTTCCAGCTCAGAGAGCAGGAAGGAAGCTCGAACCACCGGAACATCGCAGGCCAGTACGATTCCACGAGAATCGAGAATGCGTCCCCGTGGGGCAGGGAAGTAGCGAATCGATCGATGCATGCTGGAAGCTCGAAGAGCGTGCTCACGCCACTCCAGGCCCTGTAATACCACTAACCTCGACCCGATACCTGCGGCCAGCAGGATCAGCAGGGTTGCGATGAACAGGATCCGAACTCGTTGCATTGATACCTCTCGAAACGAAAATCAAAGGGGGAATCGAGCACTTCTCAACAGTGGGGTGGTCAGGTCCAGCACTGGAAACAGCAACGCTACGAAGAGTGCCACGATCCAGCAACTATCGAACATGAAACTGATCGTAGGAAGGCTACCCGCCAGAATAAACTCCTGAAGGACTGCCCCCAGGAGTAGCGCTGGAATCACGATCTGAAACCGTTTCCATGGATGATATGGATCCAACAACTGCCGTAAGCCCCGAACCGCAATCAGCACCAACAGGAGGGGCGCCACCACTTCCAGAGGGGTTGAAATCCCACCGGACAAACGGTAGGTGCAGATGACTGAGAGGACCACGACGATTCTCGGCCAGCGATCGACCAGTGCGAACCAGACCAGAAGAATCAACAACGGGTCTGCCACTGCAGCAGTTTTTACCAGGAGCGGTCGAAAGGCACCGGTGGTGAAGATGGTCAATCCCAGGATGATGGTGAACCAACCCACTTTCATCGAGTTTCCAATCTGGTCATTGGAGTCAGAACCAGAACTTCCTGTCCTTGATGGAGAGTGGAGGTGGGTTGAATCACGGTGTCACGAAATGGAATTCTCACTTCGGATACGATTCCAACCACTAGCCCTTCCGGAAAAATGCCGCCTCCGCCATGGGTTCTGACGACCATACTCTCGCCCAGCTGTACCGGATCGACTCTCAAGCGAGGATGACCCTGGCCGCGATCGGGCCCGCCTGCGTAGATGGCCAATCGACCCCCTTCATCGATGAAGGGGATGACGAAGGCGGGATCGTCCGCCAGTTGAACGAGGCTCCAACCCGGTCCAGTGGAACTGATCTTGCCGATCACACCAGACGCCCCAATCACGCCCATCCCTGCAGTCAGGCCCGTCTCTGTTCCACGATCGAGACGTGCCACCGATCTTCGAGGATGCGGATCATTGTGCGGACTCAATCGCGCTGGAACCAGTTGGAAGAGAGAACCTGCGAAATCAGCCGACAGAAAACGATCGAGTAAACCCTGGCGATCGAGTATTGCCAGTTCCTCCGCCTCGGAGATGAGGGAGTGTTGTAGCGCTTGTTCCAGCAGTTGGCGCTGAAGATCTACCGATCCGGAGGAAGAAACGAGCGGCTGGAGTCCGTAGCCAATCAAGGCGAGGACCAACCAGCAACCGATCGCCCAGTAAGCGCGCTCGATGCGCTTCACATCACTCCCGTTCGATTCCGTCGAGGCGGATTCTAGAAATCATCCTCGATGGAGTCGAGGACCGAAGAATACTGATCTAGATTTTCCAGAAAAATCCCCGTCCCTCTGGCGACGCAGGTCAACGGGTCGTCAGCTACACGGACAGGCAATCCGGTAGAATTACGGATCATCTCATCGAGTCCTCGTAGCAAGACTCCGCCGCCACAAAGAACGATTCCACGCTCGACCAGATCGGAGCACAACTCCGGATCCGTTTTCTCAAGTGAGGATTTGATCCCTTCGATGATCTGGTCCACGGGAGGTTGGAGCGCCTCGCGAATCTCTTCGCTGGTGATCCGGGTACTGCGCGGAAGGTTGCCGATCAAATCTCGACCTTTGACCTCCATCTCGAGTTCATCTTCGAGTGGGTACGCCGATCCAATTTTGATCTTGATCTGTTCCGCAGTCAGTGGACCGACCAAGATGTTATAGGTGTCTTTGATGTACTTGACGATCGCCTCGTCCATATCGTCACCTGCGACTCGCAGCGAAACACTGGTCACGACATCCGCCAGCGAGAGCACTGCGATCTCTGTGGTTCCGCCACCGACATCGACCACCATGCTGGCAATCGGCTCCTCGATGGGAAGCCCTGCACCGAGTCCTGCTGCGCGAGGCTCTTCGACCAGGTAGACCTTCCTGGCTCCAGCCCGTTCGGCAGAATTGTAAACCGCACGTTTCTCGACTGCAGTGATGCCGCTGGGAACAGCGATGACCACCCGGGGGCTGAAGAAGCGAGATCGATTCTGAACCTTCCTGATGAAGTACTTCAACATCGCTTCGGTGATCTCAAAATCTGCGATCACACCGTCTCGAAGGGGTCTCACGGCTTCGATGGAGGCGGGGGTTCTTCCCATCATCTCCTTGGCGACATTACCGACCGCTCGCCCATCGAGAAGAACCTGGTTGGTGCCGGCCTTGACCGCCACTACCGATGGCTCATTGATGACGATTCCACGCCCGCGAACGCATACCAGTGTGTTGGCCGTGCCAAGATCAATCCCCAGATCGGTGGAAAAACGACCCACCAGGGAGTTGACCCAAGTTTGTGCTGCTCGTAATACCAAGAGTACTACTCCTCCCCCGTCTCCGCAGTGAACGGTCTCACCTATTCTCCGGAAACAATTCCCCTTGAGGACCTCGGTCCTCCAGCTTGATTGAACTCTTGTGAAGTGCGGATTCGCCTTCCGGGCGATCCTTCCACGGTATTGCACCGTGGACAAGAGTTCCTTGTCGCTCCATTGGGCATTCTACGCAGGGTTTCTCCAAGAGGCGAGGGGAGACTGAAAAGAACCATGCCCAGTCCGGAAACACCGATGTTCACTGGGCCATGAAAAAAGGCCTGCTTCCCGTCGGGAAGCAGGCCTTAATTCGCAGACGTCAACGTCGCTGGATCGGTCGATTACCCTTCATCCGGCAGCTCAACTCCCGCGAGCAGGGTGTCGGCCTTCTTGGTGGTATTCCTCAGTGTTGAATTTTCCCACGATTTCGCACTGGTGGTGGGAGTCTTGCCTGGAATCGTCAACTCTCGCAAGCGCATCCCCAACAGAGTCGAAGCCACGATCAGGCAAACCACCGAAATGGCCAGCAAACTGGTTGCCAGAGGGCTTGCATCCTTGCGTTCTACGATCGGTTGATCATACATGTGAATCCCCTCCTAACCGGACAGACGTGTCGAGGCCTTGTGTCCCTCACGAATGCCGGAGCCCTCCTGGAACAGGATGGTGCAACCGGACATGTCGTCAAGAACCTTGGTGACCTGAACCTTGCCAATGAAGCGATCGCCATCGTAAATGGTGAACTCATAGCCGATCTCGACGTTATCGTCCTTACCGACCGAGAGGACCACGACCCCTTCCTGAACGCCGACCACCATTCCGTCGATCGGAGGCGCTGTGGTCACTCCAATATCGGGAAGACGGACACCGGAATCGACAATCCGCGAGATCAGCAGCTGTTGATCATCGTAATCTTGCTTGAGAGCGGTCAATTCCTTGTTGAGAGCTTCCGTCTGCTGAGCCAATTGTTCCTTGTCGAGCAGAGCACGGTTGCGCAGACGCTCCGCCAACTTCTTCGCTTCTCCTGCGGAGTCGATTTCACTGCTGAGGCGAGTGATCTCTTCCTCGAGGCGAGCGATGTTGGAATCCTTGTCCTGGATATGCTCATCCTTCTGGGCGACCCGGGAATCCAGATCGTCGATTTTGGTCTCGAGCCTCGCGGTATCCTTGCGAAGATCACCATTTTCGTTCTGAAGCTGATTCACCTGGGTACCGAGTTGATCGGCTCTACTATTCAGCGATACGTTGTCGCGACTCTTACTTTCGAGTTGCCCCTGCAACTCACTCTTCATCGTCTTGGCCTTGCTGAGAGTCTCTTCATGTGCCACTTGGGCTTTCTCGGCAGCACCTTTCCAGTCCTTCTGGGACTGGAACAAGGTTGCACTGACACCGAGGAAAAAGAGCGCAAGGACGAGATTGATCACCACGAAAAACTTGGCGAGCCCACTCATCTCCAGTTCCTTCCGTTCGGGATGATCCTTGGAGTTTCGGAACTGTTCCGAAATCACCGCTGGATCGGCGGGGATACCGCCTCCCATAACACATCTCCTCGATCGCTAGCCCGTCTCCCCGAGGCTTACGATGATTTTCAGATCACCGCTCGACGACCGATTCGAGTATTCCATTAATTTGACGAACAGCCCCGGCATTGATCACCGCGACTCTTCCACAGCTGGCAAATCTGCTTTCAGATCTGACTCCCGACCTCAAACCGTTCTTCACTTGAGCCTCCTCCGGGAGAGAGGAAGCGATCCACAGAACCTGCCAATGACATTTGACATCGGTTCCATCGCAAGTGAGCGATCGATTGGATTCCAAGTGGCACATGATATCGGTCTCTTTCGGGGGGGTCAAGTTCCCCTGAGACAGCTTCCGAGCAGAATTGAGTCGATCCAGCCGGGCTTCCCAGGGCTCCTCGGGTGCTCCAGATCGGTGGCGAACGGCCCCCCTCTGCCGTAGCATTCCCGCGAGGCAGGAGGCACTCCGTGTTTACTGGAATCGTCGAGCGCAGCTCCAGAATTCTCAATTTGACCACCACCCCACAGGGACGGCGGTTGACGGTCAGTTCCCGCCCGGAAACCTCCACCAGTGGGGACCTGACACCGTGGGGGGATCTGGTCGCTGGGGAGAGTATCAGTGTCGACGGGGCTTGCCTGACCCTGTTACCCGATGCCAAAGAACTCCAGTTCGACGTGGTGGAGGAGACGCTACGGCGCACCGTGCTCGGCAGCAGAGGGGTCGATTCCATCGTCAATCTGGAGCGAGCCTTGAAGGTGGGGGATCGACTGGGAGGCCATTATGTCACCGGCCATATCGACACCCTGGGTACCATCCGCTCCATCCAATCGGCTGGCGAGATCTGCTGGGTCATCGAACACGATCGATCTTCGCGCTTTCGTACCGTCGAGAAGGGGTCCGTGACTGTCGATGGGGTCAGTTTGACAGTAGCCAGTTGCAGCGACGACTCCTTCTCAGTGGCGTTGATACCTCATACTCTTGCAGTCACCTCCCTCGGCCAACGTGAAGTGGGGGATGTGGTCAACCTCGAGATGGACCATTTCGGCCGCTGGGTCGATGAATTGCACCGGGATCGACAGGGGGACTCCTGATGACCGAAGGCTCCGTCAGAGCACGCATTGCTCCTAGCCCCACCGGAGATCCCCATGTGGGAACCGCATACGTGGCACTGTTCAATCGCACTCTGGCACGTCAGACCGGAGGCCAGTTCCTGCTGCGCATCGATGACACCGATCGCAGCCGCTATCAGGCCAGCAGCGAGCAGAAGATCTTCGATGCCTTGCGCTGGCTCGGTCTCGACTGGGATGAAGGACCGGACATCGGTGGCCCCTGTGCTCCCTATCGCCAGAGTGAGCGCAACGCCATCTATCAGCAAAAGGTCGACCAGCTGCTCGAGTGTGGCAGTGCCTACCGTTGCTTTTGCAGCGCAGATACTCTTGCCAAGGCGCGGGAACAGCAAAAGCAAGACAAGATGAGACCGGGCTATCCCGGGACCTGTCGAGATCTGGATCGGGTGGAGTCCAGCCAGAGAGCGGCCCAAGAGGAGCCCCATGTCATCCGTTTGCGAGTCCCGGCGGAGGGGGAGACCTCCTTCGTCGATCAGATTCGGGGAGAGATTCGAGTCGCCAACTCGGAGATCGATGATCAGGTACTGATCAAGAGCGATGGATTCCCCACCTACCACCTGGCCAATGTGGTCGATGATATCGAATTCGGCATCACTCACGTGGTTCGAGCGGAGGAGTGGCTGATCTCGACTCCCAAGCACGTGTTGATCTACCAGGCTCTGGATCACCCATTGCCCAGGTTTTTTCATGTACCACTGCTGCGAAATGCCGATCATTCGAAGATCTCCAAGCGCAAAAATCCGGTCAGTCTCGACTGGTTTCGTGAGCAGGGTTACCTGAAGGAGGCGATTCTCAATTTCCTCGCCTTGATGGGGTGGTCACCCCCCGATGAAGAGGAAGTCTTTGACCTCGATCGATTCCAGCAAGAATTCAACATCGAGAAGATCTCTACCGGTGCTCCAGTCTTCGATCTGGTGAAACTGGACTGGATCAACGGAATGCACATCCGCAGGATGGAGCCGCAGGTATTGTTGCAACGCCTCGCCGATGAAGGATTCCTCCCTCCAGCAGTGTCGCGAGAAGATGCGGCAACGATCTTGCCGCTGGTCACCGAAAGAATGGTGCGACTGGCTGAGTTCAGTGACCGAACCGACTGGTACTTCGCAGACCCGATAGCCCCGACTTCCGAACAACTGATCCCCAAGAAGGGCACCCAGGAGACTTCTCTCTGCGCCCTCGAGGGCGCAAGCGAGTTGTTTGCAGCGATTTCTCCATTCGAACCCGCCGCCATCGAGGCGGCTCTCGCACAACTCCTCGACCAGCACTCGTTGAAGAAGCCGCAGTTGTTCATGCCTCTACGCTGGGCTTTGACCTCTCGGCAGGATTCACCCGATCTCATCGAGGTGATCGCTGTGCTTGGCAAGGATCGATCGATCGAGAGGATCCAGCGTGCTCTGGAAATCCTGGTGACCGCTCCTTGAACCAACCCCATCGAGTCGACCTTCATCTTCACACCCGCTGTAGCGATGGGGGACTGACCCCGGCCGAAGTGGTGGACAGGGCCACCGGGATTCTCTCGTGCATCTCCATCTGCGATCACGACACCCTGTCCGCTTATCACCAGCTCGACGTTCCTCCATCGTTACGAATCCTACCGGGACTCGAGATGACCTGTCGTGCCGGTCCTCACGACTTGCACCTTCTGGCCTATTTCCCCGAGGGATTGACCACACCTCTCATCGATTGGGTTCAGCAACTCGAAGATGATCGACGCCATCGGGTGATGGCAGGTGTGATGAAGCTTCGCGACTCCGGCATTCCCTTGCGGATGGCGGATCTCGAGCAAGAGTTGCAAGGAGGTGTACCCTGTCGCTCTCACGTGGCGAGAGCGTTGGTGCGTGGGGGACTCGCTGCCACCACCAGGCCCCTTTACAAGCGCTGGCTCGGGGGAGATCGATTTGCCCGTCCTGCTCTGGCTGGATCCGATGCCATCGAGCAGGTCCATCGATTCTCCGGACTGGTCTTCTGGGCTCATCCCGCTGCGGTTCATCTGAAACAGGTGGGCAGGTCGTTGGTCGAAGCAGGACTCGATGGGGTCGAGTGTCTTTCTCGTAACCTGGGGCCCAAAGATCGAGCCGCCGCACGCCTGTTCAAGGAGCAGCATCAACTGGGAGCTTGTGGAGGCTCGGATCTTCATTTCGAGACGGTTCGCGCCCGGGTCGGGAGTTACGGAGTCGAGGAATCGTTGATCGATGAGCGATTGGTCCGCTGCTCTTCCCGGTCAGCTTCCCAGTGAGGTCAGGAACTCCTCGTTGTCACCGAAGGATCCGACTCTCTGACTGAGCAATTCCATCCCCTCGACGGGATTGACGCTGGTCAGAACTCTTCTCAACTTCCAGATCTGTTCGATCTCTTCAGGACTGTAGAGCTTTTCTTCCTTGCGGGTGCCAGACAGTGTGACGTCGATGGAGGGGAATACCCGCTGGTCGGCCAGTTTGCGAGACAGAACCAGTTCCATGTTTCCGGTTCCCTTGAACTCCTCGAAGATCACCTCGTCCATGCGACTGCCCGTCTCGATCAATGCGGTAGCGATGATCGTCAAACTTCCACCCCCCTCGACATTTCGAGCGGCACCGAAGATGGCCTTGGGCTTCTCCAGCGTCTTCGCATCCACTCCTCCAGAGAGAGTACGACCGCTGTGTGCCGTCTCCAGGTTATAAGCCCGTCCCAGGCGAGTCAGTGAATCGAGCAGCAGGACCACGTCGCATTTCGCCTCCAGCAACCGATGGCAGCGTTGCAGTGCCATCTCCGAGACGCGTACATGGGTCTTGGATGATTCATCACTGGAAGAGGCGTAGACCTCTGCCTTGACCGATCGTTTCCAGTCGGTGACCTCTTCCGGTCGTTCATCGACCAGTAGCGCCAGAACCATCGAATCGGGGTGAACTTCGGTGATCGACCGGGCCATCTGCTGCAGCAGTACCGTTTTCCCGGTTCGTGGAGGAGCCACGATCAGGGCTCTCTGTCCCTTACCGATGGGAGCGATCAGGTCGACCAGACGCATCGAGATGTTGCCGTTGTTTCCGAGCAGGAATCGATCGGTCGGATCGATGCTGGTCATCTCCTTGAAGAAAATTCGATTCTTGACATCATCGGGTTCATCTCCGTCGACCGATTCGATGCGCGCGAGGCTGGGGCCTCGACCCCGGGGAGAGCGGCCGCCGACAGTCCCGACGATGTAGTGACCGGTGTGAAGACTGTACTTCTGTACCAGATTGTTTCCGACATGGATGTCATCCGGCTGGATCCTAAACGACTTCTCGGCCGACCGCAGGAAACCGAATCCCTGGTTTCCGACCTCCAGGATGCCTCGCACCACGGTTCCCTCCGCCAGTGGGGGAGCATCGCTGACCGGCGCACTTCTGCGTGCGTACGGATCATGACTTCGCGAGTCGTGGCGACGATCCCGTTGCTGACCGCCAGAGCGGCGACCGCCTCCACGCCCGGAACTGCCACCGGACTTACCCTGGGTTGACCCTGTACGAGTACGACCGCCGCGACTACTCCTGCGACGGCGACTGGATCCACCCGAATTCGAGGACGAGTTGCCCTGGTTCAATGCTTCTCCTTGAGATGAAACTGTTGGATTCGGTCCCGCTGTGGGATTTCCCCAACTTGGTGTCGATTGAGTTGCTGATCTTCAGCAGTTTCTCATCGGTTGAAATCGTAATGGATCGAAACTTAACTGTGAGAGGCCCTCAGGGCCGCATTCCGACCGATCCAATACCTGGCGCTCCGGAGTCTATCAGTTCAATACTATTTCAGTGGGATGATCGTGAACAGATCCCAATTGAACTGAGAGATTGAGTTCGAAAAACCGAGCGACCGATCCAAAGATATCAGACCCCATCACTCGAAAAAAACTGGTCAACATGGTGCGGAAATCCCTGTGGCCCTGGATGCAGATCCGGAAAAGGGGATACCGGAGCTGCGGATGATCCTGAGAAGAAGGGAATGACTTTGCCACGAAGAGGCCTTCTGCCCTCCGAACGATTTCGATGATACCCTCCCAGTTCATCGGTTCCAGTGCTTGTCTCACAGCTTTTGAGGAGTTCGATGTCGATCGCTCGTGGATGGTACATCGTGATCCATGATGACAAGACGCAGGAAGCCGCCCAGGCGTGGTTCAATGCCCATCCTGGTCTGATCGGCGGGATCGAACTGAGGCTCGATCTGACCGGGGTGGAAACTCCACTTCCTGCTCCACCTGCCAATTTATCGGTCATCGTGACCGATCGGGGGGGGCGAACAGATCACGCCAGAACCGCTCGCAGGGACCAGATCTGTCGTGAGTGGCGCGGCACCCTCGATGTCGATCCGCAGACCGACGCCGCAGCGCCGAACGATCTCCCGTGGATCTACAGCTGTCATCGAACCGCGGACACCTCGGTCACCGTTCAGTCCCAAATCGACGAGGCGCAACGATCGGGAGCGGTGGCAGCCAAGATCGTCATGCCGGAGGGGGACCTGACGGCTCGTCGCCAGGCTCTCGCTCAAGCTCCATCCGATGGCACCTACCCGGTGGTCTGTTTCAGTGCTGGAGATCAATCGCCGATCGATCGCCTGGTGGCGCTGGACCGTCAGCAACCGTGGGGATATGCGCGAGTTCCAGCGGACGATCCAGGGATTCCTGGACTGCCATCGATCGGTGCCATCGTCGATCGCTATCGATTCCGCAGGTGCGATTCTCAGAGACCACTGCAGGCGGTCATCGGAGTCGATGTCGAGAATCATCTGGCTCCCGGCTGGCACAATCGTTGGCTCGAAGGACACCGATCGCCGACCCGGATGATCCAGTTCTCCACCGATCAGCCCGATCCGTTCCTCGAAGAGTCCGATAAACTGCAACTGGATGCTCTTTCGGTGTGCGCTCCCTACCAGCAATGGGCTCGGCAGGTCGCCCGACCCCTCGATGGAGATGCCTCTCGTTGGAGCCGTTGGGACACCTTGATTCGCCAACCAGATCGGTCGTGGGTCGGTACCAGTTGCGAGACCATTGCCGTACGAAAACTGCTGCAGCAACACCTTTCACGGCAGGGACCGCTGGTGATCGTCGGGCGAGAGGAGGATTCGCAGATGCTGGCTGTGGAACTGACCCGGCTGGGTTATCCGGTCAGCCGAATCTGTAGCGGTTGCGAACATCGACCTGAAAGCCGCGAACATCGACAAGGTGCCGAGGCGATCGATCAGGCTGCGGCGCTGATTCACTGCGATCGCTCCTACAGGACAGGCTCGAGAGCAACAATCCAGCCCGATTCACGGTGGGACCTGACTCGATTTGACGGCGAGCTGGTGATCGATATGGCCCATCCACTGCAGGGTCACCCGCAGTGGAAGACTCTGGAGAGCAACGCAGTGACCGTTGTCGATGCATTGGACTTCTTCAGCGAACAGATGCGCCTGCAGTGTCGCTGGCTTCATCGAGGGGAAGTCACTCGAGGGGAAGCGGTGCGGATCGCTCGAGAGGCACTGGAAGAATTGCAGTGAACCGGTCCCGACCAACCTATACCCGCAGACCCGATCCGCTGTGAAGCGACGGTAGTAGGAGGAGGGGCAGGCAGTGCCGGTCTATACTTGGGTCCGATAAGGTACATTATGGGATGTATGGAACCTGGCAGAATCTCGCCCGAGGCAGCCTGTTACTGCAAGATCGCCATTCCACGCTGCCTGTCAGAAGAATCTTCACCCCTTGTTCCTCCTGGTTTCGAGGACTCACTCTTCACAGATCTCTTCGATCGCAGTGTTGGAAGCGGCGGTCAGTGCTTCGACTGTCGTTTTGAAATCCTCGGCGACGAGAACAGCTTTTCCACTTTACCGATGACGACTTTTGATACTTCACGGGACACCTCCAAAACCGTCTTCTTTCGTCAAGAGATCACTATAAATAATCTGAGTTTCTATCCGACTGCTAGATATCTTCGGGGTTATGCATAAGAAGACGACATAAATTTCTTACATCAGTTGCGAATGGATGGAAGATCTTTCAATGAAACGAAAAATACTCTCTCAGCTGAAGATCTCTGGCGTCTTCGCCATCGTCATTCTGATGACATCTGTCTTTCAGGCCCTCGGAGAATTGCCCGCACAGGATCTGATTTTGTCTGCCGCGGACAAGCCAGCGTCACATCCCAACATCATTCTGCTGCTCTCGGATGACCAGGGCTGGAATGGTCTCTCGGCGTCGATGCACCCCACCGCTTTCGGAGCCCGCAGCAGTCTCATCGAAACACCTCAACTGGAGAAAATGGCCGCGCGTGGCCTGCGATTTTCCGCGGCATACTCTCCCGCGTCCGTCTGCTCTCCGACTCGAATCAGTCTCCAGACCGGTCGCAGTCCCGCCGCTCTCGGTTGGACCAAAGCGGGTCCCGGGGTACGAGCCGCCCAAAACTATCCGATGGTCGGAGCCGCAACCCGGCGCACCATCCACAGTGAAGAGACCACCATCGCGGAAGTCTTGAAAAACGCAGGCTACGCCACTGCGCACTGGGGAAAGTGGCACCTCGAAGGCGGAGGCCCTGAGAAACATGGCTATGACGTCAGTGATGGAAACCTGGGCAATGAGGCCGCCGCAAAGTTCAAGGATCCCAACCCTGTCGATATCTTCGGCATGGCTGAGCGCGGCATCGACTTCATGGAGAAGCAAAAAAAGGCGAAGATGCCTTTCTTCATGCAGTTCTCCTTTCACGCCCTTCACTCCCCGGGAAATGCTCTCGAAGCCACTGTCGAAAAATACAAAAAGAAGGTTCGGGGGGGACGTGAACGACAGGCACAACGAGCCGCCATCGCCGAAGATCTCGATACCGGTGTCGGCCGGATCCTTGCGGCCATCGATGAACTCGATCTCACCGACAACACCTACGTCATCTACATGTCGGATAATGGTTCAGGTGGCGGGGGCCGCAGCAGTCTCCTCGGCGGCGGTAAAGGCAGCTTACGCGAAGGCGGCATACGAGTGCCTTTGATCATCCAGGGGCCCGGCATCACCGCCAACAGTTGGTGTGACACACGAGTGGTCGGATTCGATCTGTTCCCGACCTTCTGTGAATGGGCCGGAGTGCCGAAAGAGAAGTGGCCCGCAGAACTGGAGGGCGGCAGTCTGGTGCCACTGCTGAAACCCAAAGGGAAAGGAAAGACCACAGCACCCGCCTCCGTCTCACGCCCCAGAGAAGAGCTGGTCTTCCACTTCCCCCACTATCAATCGGGCGATCCACCGCATTCTGTGATTTACCTCGATGGCTACAAGATGTTCCGCTTTCACGACAGTGGGAAGACAGAACTGTATGCCATCGACCAGGACATGGCAGAGACAAACGATCTCGCTGCACAGATGAAGGAAAAAGTCGAAGCCCTCAGCCTCAAGCTGGCCACCTATCTCGAAAGCGTCGGTGCAAATATGCCGACGAAGAACCTCCAGTACGACCCAATAAAACCGAGCAACGATCGTACAAAGCGAGGCAATTCACAGAAGAAACGGGAACGACTCTGAGGAGCAATAACCATGAACGTTATAACGCTTGACGCAAACTGGCTGGCAGATCGACCAAAACCGTTCAGTGCGGATGCGCAAGGCTCCTAGCCTCGACTGCCAGCGCCAGCCGCTACTGCACGTCCCCCGTAGGAATCGCGACGTTTGCCCCGATGCGGTTTTGGCCGTCTCGCATAATCGGGCTTTGAATTGCCCTGACTGCGTCGAATATTGAGATTCGGGTCGCGTCCATCGGGACGACGTGCGGCCTTCTCGAAACCTTCCGAGGATGCTTTTGTAATCTCGAAGGTACTGAAAGCTGGCCCGAGGCGAATCGCACCGACCTCAGAACTGCTGATATTTCCTCTTCGGCACAGATGCGACAAGATGCGACTCGCGGTCGCTCCCTTGGCTGTTCCCCAGTTGATTTCAAAAGTCTGGACGGCACCAAACGATGCTTTTCTTCGAGGCCCCGAATTTCGTGGATTCCGCGGTCCTCGAGAATCTCGCGAATGCCCTGATCCCTCGGAGACTTCCGCGATGGAATAACCCTGGAGTGCCGGTTTGGGCTCGGCCATCTGCAACAGAGCGGCAAGGATCTCCAGCGGATCTCGTTGCTCGGGTTGTTCCAGCAAGAATTTGGCGTAAGAGGTTTGTTTTTTCGAAACCAAAGAGGAGTCCGCAAGGATGGCATGCAGATCACGACGGAATGTCTTGGTATAACGCTTTTCGATCTGGGCAGGGCTCGGAACCGGCTGCCACTGCGCCTCGACACCTGCCGATGAGAAGATGCGCCTTACGCGGCCCTGGGAATGCGCCGGTACCATCAGAACACTTCGCCCCTTGCGACCCGCGCGTCCGGTACGACCACTCCGGTGAGTGTAATTTTCGACATCGGCCGGTACGTCTGCGTGAATCACTGTGTCTATTTCAGGGACGTCGATCCCGCGAGCGGCGACATCGGTGGCGATCAGGATATCCTGTTCACCATTTTTGAAGGCGTTCAGGGTGCGTGTACGCTGGGTCTGATTGAGTTCGCCACTGAACGGTGCGGCGGCGAGTCCATTTGCGGACAGTCTTTCGGCGAGTTCCGTGGCATCCACCCGACGACGGACGAAAACCAGCACACGCTCGCCGCGAGCATGCAGTAGCACATTGATGATCGCGGCATTCAATTCACGGGGACGAATGCGGTGGGCGACATGCTGAATATCAGCATTGGCCACGCCGAGGCGCGTACCTTCGACATGAAGGGGATTTTCCTGGAAACGATCGGCCAACCGTTTGACGACCGCCGGAAAGGTCGCAGAAACAAGATGGCTGCAACGATCCTTGGGCAAAAACTCGAGGATCGCTTCCAGTTCATCGCGGAAGCCCATGTCGAGCATTTGGTCTGCTTCGTCCAGTACGACCTGACGAAAAGAGGAACAGTTGAGCCTGCGCGATTTCATGTGATCGAGCAATCGGCCAGGTGTTCCGACCAGGACCGCCGGTGACTTGCTGAGCGCGCGGCGCTCACGGCTGATATCCGATCCGCCTGTGACCACTTCAACAGCGACGCCTTTGATCCTGGCAAAGAGCCAGCGCAGTTCAGCCGCAACCTGTACAGCCAGTTCACGAGTCGGCGTGATCAATAGAACGCGTGGCCCTTCGGCTCCGCGGGCGACCGTCGAATCATCGTCAGCAGGGATCAGATCATTGGCCAGGCGAATTCCGAGGGCCAGGGTTTTACCGGATCCGGTTTGTGAGGAGATACGGAGGTTTCGCCCCGCCCCTTCGGAGGATAGGACAGCCTCTTGGACCGAAGTCAGCTTTTCGAAACCACGTGCAACGATGGCCTCACGCAGCGGAGCCGGTACACCGGCGAATGGGTTAGTCGTTTCCATTTTCGTCTCTCAACAATCCGGGGAATCGTAGGTCTTGCCACCGGACTCTGAGTGAGCAACGAGGCAGGCTGAGGCCGTTGTCGGCACCCAGTTTCAGTAATCATAATAGACTTTAGCCTTTTCGAACTGAATTGTCCCAATTGATGAGAAAAAGGCCAAAATACTGCCCCCCCAGTAGTTCTTTTGGTCCTGCTCGATCGCCCTGCTGCTGCAGGTGGGAACCTGCCGGAATCTGGCCCGAGGCAGCGGATACCCATTGCCAATGGAGATGAAAGCGTCGACCTCGGGGATCTCGTGACCCGCCTCAATTCCCTGTTTCTGCCTTACCCGGTGCCATAAACCTGTGTCTGTGAGGCTCACGTGCCCACCGGTCGCTCACCTGTGTCATCCCTATCTGTCTCTGATCTCTACTGAAACGGCGATTTTCAGCGAGTATAATCGAATTGAGAATGGCACCGACGAAGGGAGTGCAGTGAAAACCCACCACGCTCTCCTCGCCTCCTTGCTGGCGCTCCTGTCTCTCCACGCAACAGCGCTGATTGCAGAGGATCTGTGGATCATGGGCACCGACGCCCAGGGTGGTCAGCGAACCGCAGCGGGTCAGCCGATCGAACAGACGGTCTGGATGCAGCGCGGTGCCACTACCATCCTCGCCTTCAGTTTCGGCATCGCCATCGATCCAGCACTGGGAAGCCTCACCGATGTCGCTGCCAGCACCGAACTCCTGACTTCCAATGCTGGCGGTGCCCCAGACTTCATCGATGTGCAGCTGGTCGCGGGTGGCTTCACCGTCGAGACCTTGATCTGCGCTGCTCCTTGCTCTGGCTGGGATGGCAGCTTTTTCTCGATACCGATCTTTGAGTTCACCATCGACCCTGTCGTCGTCGACGGTAGCCATGTCATCTGCTTCAGCGATACTCTTGGCTCGCCACAGGTGCCCATCTCGGTGACAAACAGTCAGGAATCCTTGATCCCAGATGCTCACTGCGCCACCGTGTGCATCACCGAGCATCAGGATTGGGAGTTTTCAGCACATGATGAAACGGTGCCCTATGATGTGCAGACGGGTAGTGCAGAGTTCACCGCCACGCTCACCATCGGCCAATACCCCTGCCAGTATCCGATGGTCGAGTCGCCAGGCTTCTCATTCAGTCTCGCAAACGATGCCACGGTACTCGAGGCAACTTCCCTGAGCCTCGCGGATACTCTGCTAGATCTCAATAATGGAAACGGTCCTGATTTTATAGCTGCGGACCTGTATCCAGATGGAATCACCCTGGGGATTGTCGCCTCTCTCGCTGGATCTGACGCTCTCGTATTCGAAGGTGAAACCGATGCTGCCTATGTTCACTATCAGGCGAGCCCTTCGGCTCTCATCGGTTCAGTGGATTCGATCACGACGATTCTCGAGTGGAGTGATAGCAACACTTCCCCAACCGTCAGCAACATCATCATGCCAGGAGATGCATCGGTAATCCCGGGGGCTCTCATCGATGGATCGATCACCTTCCAACCCGTCGAGGTCCCTCACTATATCCGAGGTGACGTCAATGAAGACGGAACCACTGACCTGGCCGACCCGATCGGCCTGCTGAGCCATCTGTTCGGCACCGATCCTCCTCCCGCTTGCGATGATGCGGGAGATGCCAATGCCGATGGCACCATCGATGTCGCCGACCCGGTGTGGTTGCTGGCCTACCTCTTTTCAGGAGGCCCTGCACCTTCAGCGCCATTCCCCGGTTGCGGAAGTGTTGGCCAGGACGACTGCCAGGTCAGCAGCGCAGCCTGTCCCTAGGTGGCAGATTTCATGTCAGACACAGCAACCTGCTATTCGAGCAGTTCATCGAACTGATCCACATAGGGACAGGCAGCTCGTTGACGTTTTCCGACCTGGATCATCGGCGGAATCTGCTCCGAACAACTCGCCTGAGCAATCGGGCAGCGTGTTCGAAAACCGCACCCGGAAGGCTTCGCCATCGGAGAAGGTACATCGCCACGTAGCACCAAGCGCTGTTCTCGTCGACGGTCGGGATCTGGCCTGGGTACCGCACTGAGCAGGGCGCGAGTGTAGGGATGCTTGGGCTGGTGGAAGATCTCCCGTGTCTGACCCAGTTCAACCAGGTTACCCAGATACATCACGGCGACGCGATCGGAGACGTGTTCGACCACCGAGATATCATGGGCGATGAAGATCACAGTCAATCCCAGGTCTCGTTGTAACTCTCTCATCAGGTTGATCACCTGAGCCTGGATCGAGACATCGAGAGCACTGACCGGTTCGTCCGCGATGATGACTCGAGGTCGAGTGACCAGTGCGCGGGCAATTCCGATTCGTTGTCGTTGCCCCCCTGAAAACTCGTGCGGGTATCGCTCCGCCTGCTCCTTGCGCAGACCGACCCGTTCCAGCATCTCCTCGACGGCGATGCGACGCTCCTCACGAGTCATTTTTGGATGATGAACCCGAAGCGGCTCATCGACGATTTCCTCGACGGAAAGACGCGGATTGAGTGAGGAATAAGGATCCTGATAGACCATCTGAATTTCGCTGCGATAGGGCCGATATTCCTTGCGGGTGAGTCGCGTCAGGTCGACCGTCCGCCCATCATGGGAGTGAAAACGGACGCTTCCCGAGGTGACGGGCACCAGTCCCATCACCGCCTTCCCCAGAGTGCTCTTGCCGCAGCCCGATTCCCCGACCACGCCGAGGGTTTCGCCCTCGAGCACCTTCAATGAGATTCCATCGACCGCTTTGACATCCGCGATATGTCTCGAGAAGACACCTCCATGGACCGGAAACCAGACCTTCAGGTCTTCCAGTTCAAGGATCGGTTGTGAAGGCGCCGCCGAACGCTGGTCTTCGATCATCCGCCCCCCTCTTGAGGATTCACCAGATGGCAGCGCACCTCGTGACCCTCCCCTACTCTCCTCAATTCTGGAGAATCTACATGGCAACGATCTTCCGCGAGTGGGCATCGAGTACAGAATCGACAGCCTTGGGGCCAGTCGAAGATGTTGGGAACCATTCCGGGAATCGTCGTCAACTCACCCTGCTCTTCATCCAACTCAGGTCGCGGCAAACTGCGGAGCAATCCCTGGGTGTAGGGGTGCTGAGGAGCCCTGAACAAATCGCGCACAGGAGCCACTTCCTGGATCTTTCCGCCGTACATCACGACCACCCGATCACAGGTCTCAGCGACCACTGCCAGGTCATGGGTGATGAGCAGGATGGAAGCACCCTCTTGCTGATCCTTCATCTCCATCATCAGATCGAGAATCTGCGCCTGGATCGTCACATCGAGCGCGGTCGTCGGCTCATCGGCGATCAAAAGGGCCGGCTCCAGTGACAGGGCCATGGCGATCATCACACGCTGCCGCATTCCACCGGAGAACTGATGAGGATAGGCAGACATCTGTGTCTCGGCATCGGAGATGCCGACCTTCTCCAGCATCTGAACCGAAAGTTGGTGCGCTTCCTCCTTGGAACAGCCTCTGTGTCGGACGATGCCTTCACGCAACTGGAAACCGATGGTGTAAACAGGATTGAGCGCAGTCATCGGTTCCTGAAAAATCATCGCGATCTCTCGACCTCGGATGTTTCGCATTTCGTCGTAGGAAAGCGCCAGAAGATCCTGGCCCTTGAACAGCGCAGAGCCCTGCTCGATCTTTCCAGGAGGATCTGGAATCAGTTTCAGCAAGGACAGTGCTGTCACCGACTTGCCACAGCCGGACTCCCCCACCAGTCCCAGTACTTCTCCCGGCATCACATCGAAACTGACACCATCGACGGCTCGGGCGGTTTGGCCCTCGACCGAGAAGGAGGTGTGCAGATCTCGCACCTGCAACAGCGGCGTCGTTGCGTCTCCGGCCGATTCGGGGTTGAGATCCATATCCATCACCTCAACCTCGAGAAGACCTTGGGATCAAACGCTTCCCGCACGGCCTCTCCGATCAGCACCACCAGGAACAGGGTCACCGCCAGTGCCATCACCGGCAACAGGACCAGGTGCGGGTAGATCAACAGGAACTGGAAACCTTGATTGAGCAGGCGACCCCACGACGGATCGGTCGGAGGCAGTCCGAATCCGAGAAAGTCGAGGGAGACCAGTGCGCTGATGTAATTGACGAAGGAGAAGGGGGCTCGCGAGATCACCGGAATCATCGAGTTGGGCAAGATGTGTCGAATCATCACCTTGAAGTCGCTCACTCCGGTGCCGATGGCCGCCTGAACGTAGTCCTTGGCTTTCTCTCGATAAAACTCACCGCGAATCTGATAGGTCACTGCCATCCATGACCGCAGGATGACGAGGAAGATCACCAGCATCCAGAATCCGGGATCGACGATGCTGGCGATGATCATGATCAGGAACAAGAACGGCACCGAGCCCCAGATTTCGATGAATCGCTGCAGCAGGATATCGGTCCACCCGCCGTAGTAGCCCATGATGGCACCGGCGAGGATTCCCAACAGATAGCCGAACCCCATCACCATCATGGCAAAACCGACACTGATGCGGAATCCGTAAAGCAGCAGTGGTAAGACATCGATTCCCGAATCACTGGTTCCCAGGGGAGCTTCCCACGTGTCGAGGAAGCGAGTCATCAAGATCCCCCGATCGGGAAATTTCTTGCCCTCCGACTGGGCCAAGACCTCGGCGATGCCGACCTGACCCTCGTCACCATGGTGCTGCTGAACCAGCGACAGAAGCCTCTGATCAGATGTCTGGGTGGTTATCAGTTTCTCTAACGAATCACCATCCAGCGCCTCAGGAGCATCGAGAAGCTGCTGTCGTGCAGCGATGCGCTGCTGCAGTCCGGTCACGTCGATCGACTCCCGCACCAACAGGATGCCCACCACATCGGTGACCGGTTGATCCCCACCACCCTCGACCACATAAAATTTCTGACCCGGAGTGAGGCTGGCCTCATCTACGGCCATCACCTCGTATGTGGGTTTCCCGCCGATGGTATCGGAGGTCTGAGAGATCAGGGTTGCCGTCGAGTTCCTCGGAGTGATTCCAGGAATCGGCAGCGATGGGCCGTGCGGTGCAGTGCCAGGCAGGTCGAGACGATTTCGCCTCGGACCATGACGATAGAGTGGCCAGACGATGGAGGCTCCTCCGCTGACGAACACCTCCTTGATCAAATCGAAGTTGTCGATCTGAAAATCCAAGTTCTTCAGATCTTCTCGTGCAGCATCGAGATCCTCGACCAGCCATTCTTCCGGTTCGTCTCCATCCTCCAGCAGTTCATCGATCTCTTGCTGGGTTTGCGAGATCTCCTCGGAGAGGTCCTTCCGCGCCTGCAGTCGTTCCTGCGCAATCGGTCCGAAGGAACCCGCTGGATCGGCAACGATGCCACCGAAAGCCTTGTAGTCGAGAGGTCCTTCTCCCGGAATCCCGTAGTCTCCCGAGCGATCATAGGTCGCGAAGGGTCCATCAACAAAGAACAGCCAGGTATTGGCCAGATCTCTCACTGCGGGAAAAGCGCTGTTCTCGCCATAGCGGATCATGATCGGTCGATCGTTGACCAGCACCTCGAGAAATAACGATGTGGTGAACATACTGGTGACGATGACAAAGGAGATGTATCCGCGACGGATGGAGCGAAAGCGTCTCAACCGCTTTTCGGCCAACGGACTGGTCCTGAACTTGAATCCCAGCAGTCTTGAGATGGTCCTGAACAGCCAGGGGATTCCGCGCATCGTCAGAAGCACTCCACCAGCCAGCACCAGGAGGGTCAGTAGATAGGTCATCTTCTCTCCTCCTACTTGAACCGGATCCGAGGATCGATGAGGGCCCAGATCAGATCACTCAAAATGTTACCGGTCAGTCGAATCAGCACGCCGAAAACCAGAGTGGCCAGGATGATCGGATAATCACGGCGGATGATCGACTCGTATCCGAGTAGTCCCATCCCGGGAATGTTACAGACCTTTTCAATGAGGAAGGAACCCGCAAAGAGTAACCCGAGGAAGTGGCCGATCCCTGCCGTGATGGGGATCAATGAGTTCCGCAGCGCATGTACATAGATGACCCGGCCCTCGGTGAGTCCCTTGGCGAAGGCGGTGCGAACGTAATCAGCGCCGAAGTTTTCCAGCAGCGAGTTCTTCATCAACACTGTCATGCTGGCAAAGGAACCGACCATGTAGCCAAACATCGGTACCAGTGTGTGTCGGACCTGATCTCCGATGCAGCGCAGGTACTCACCCTGTTCCCACCAAAGATTCCAGTCAGCGGATCGAAATCCTCCGAGAGGCACCAGGTTCCAGTAAGAACCACCACCCAGCAGCACCAGCAGCAGTAGACAGGCGACGAATCCAGGAGTGGCGTAACCGAGAAAGACCAGCACGCTGCTGGCGGTGTCAAAAGTACCCTTGTGGCGGATCGCCTTGGAGATTCCCAGAGGAATGCAGACGATCCAGGTGGCCAGGTAGCCAATCAATCCAAAGTAGATGGAGATGGGGAACTTGGAAGTGATGACATCCAGTGCATCTTCGTTGTAGGTGAAGGATCGGCCAAAGTCGCCCTGGATGATGCCGCTGAATGCATGATCGACATGATAGTAGGAGCCATTTCGATTCGACTCCATCTTCATCGATTCGAGATGGGTTTGCAGCGCCGCGAAATCCGCCTCGGTAGTGATCCGTTGAGCGTGTACCTGAGCCGGCAGTCCATTCCCCATCTTCTCTTCATCGGTCAGCGCTCGCATGAAACGAGATCCAGATCGGGACCAGCCCTGAACTTCGAGGAGACGATCGAGTTGCGCACGAGAACTGACGCCACCGGCGAGCAGTCGTGCCGCTTGCTCGATCACCTGCGGCTGTTGTTGTCGATCGGATGGGGTGAGTTCCCTGAGAATCGTCTCGCCGCTGACCTGGAATTCCCCTGCGATCACCGAGCGATCGAGATCCTCATTACCGATCCGGTAAGCGTTCCACAACGATTGAGACTGCTGCCAGAAGGGAGGATTCAGATCTCGCTGGGCCAGACTCACCGGATCGCGAGTCTTCTTGGGCCATACTCCGAGCCATTGCAGGTAGGCGAGAGGAATCGGCTGATCGAGGTTGTAGTACGCCTTCAGTTCATCGCGGGCTTTCTCATCGAGTCCTCCGCCATCACCGAGGAGACCTCCACCACCGCCGCCACCCGCTTCGCCAGCCGCCGCCGCCTTCATCTGATTCTCAAGTTGCTCGATCGGCCCCCCCGGGGTCAATCGGAGCACCGCATACACCATGAAGGTGATGATCAAGAAGGTCACGGGAACCAGCAGTAGCCTGCGGGCGAAATAGGTCCACATACCGCTCATCGATCAGAGCCTGCCAGATACTCCAGTATCATCAGAACTGTTATTCCTTCGACTTTTCAGCAGCGTCCATGCGCGCCTTGACGCCCCAGGGATCGACCACGTCGTTCCCCACCGGCAAAGAACTTCCGTCCTTCTTGGCAGCAGCCAGCCGCTGCTGCATTTCGGGAGTGGTCCACCAGTAAGCCCAGAGTGAATGGTCATCTCCAGTGCGAGAGATCACCTTCTTGGGCTGACCGAAGTGATTCCAGGAGAGGATTCTTTCGAAGGGACCATACCAGGTCAGTGCCACAGGATGCTCCTTGAAGATCAG
>DUAN01000237.1:0-9223 GCA_012960845.1 Planctomycetota bacterium
TACTGGACTGAAGATGGTGGTGGAACCGTATACGCGGTGGTCGGTCATGGCGGGGGTCATGTCAAGAAGACCGGAGACCATCCGGTGATGGTGAAGAGTGAGGAAATCTACGGCTCGGCGCTGATCACCATCGACTCGGATCAACTGCAGTTGGAGAATGTCAGATCGGATGGCGTGGTTACCGATCGGATCATCATCGATCGATCACCGGATCTACCGGGGAAGTAACGCGGCGAGTCGGTCGCATCGGTAACCCCGGCTGGTGTACCCTCGGAGGGTGGCACCGCGCCACAATCGTTCGAGTTCAACCGGTGCGAGTCCGAGGAGGGATTGGTCATGAGTCAATCGGCACAGAATGCTGTCATCGCCCAGTCAGGTGGTCCCACGGTCGTCATCAACGCGTCTCTCGTTGGAGTGATCGAGGCGATCCAGGAGACCGGATTGGCCGGCTCCATCTACGGAGCGCGCCATGCAGTGCGAGGAATGCTCGAAGATGATCTGGTCGACCTCACCGATCTACCAGGAAACCAGCTGGAGCAGATCGCTGCGACTCCGGGAGCCACTCTCGGCTCCAGTCGTGACAAGCCAGACGAGGAGTATTGCAAGAAGATCTTCCTGCAGCTGGCGAAGAGGGACATCCGCTATTTCTTCTACATCGGTGGCAACGACAGTGCGGACACTTGCCGCATCGTTTCGGAGGTGGCGGCTGCGGCGGGACATGATCTCAAAGCATTCCATGTTCCCAAGACCATCGATAATGACCTGGTTCTGAACGATCACACTCCCGGCTTCGGCTCGGCGGCTCGATTTGTTGCCTGCGCGCTGATGGGTGACAGTCTCGATAACAAAGCGCTCCCGGGGATCAAGATCGATGTGATCATGGGGCGCCATGCTGGTTTCTTGACGGCGGCCTCGGCACTGGCCAGAAGCGAACATGGAACCGGGCCGCATCTGATTTACTTGCCTGAATCGGTGTTCGAAGTCGATCAATTCATCGCCGATGTCGATCGTGTTTACAGCGCCATGGGACGTTGCATGATCGCCGTCAGTGAGGGGATTCACGATCAGTCTGGCACTGCGATCGCTCAGAGTCTGGCAGAGCAATTTTCTGGCGAGGTGGAACGAGATGCCCACGGTAATGTGCAACTTTCGGGTAGTGGTGCACTGGGCGATCATCTGGCTCGTCTGATTCGAGAGCGTCTGGGCCACAAGTTAAGGGTACGAGCCGATACCTTCGGCTACCTGCAACGTTCCTTCGCCGGTTGTGTCAGCAAAGTCGATGCAGAAGAGGCGAGAGCCAGTGGTCGACATGCGGTGCTGGCCGCTGCCGATGGGTTAGATGGGGCCAGTTTGACGATTCGCAGGGTGTCCGATTCGCCGTACCAGGTCGAGTACGTGCCGGTGCCCCTGGCAGAGGTGGCGGGAAAGACCCGAACGATGCCACCATCCTGGATCGAAGGCGGATGCGATGTGAACTCGGAGTTCATCGATTACATCACTCCGCTGGTGGGTCCGTTGCCGCAACTGGGGTCGATCTAACTGGCGCGCAGTACCGTCTAGAGTGGCTCTCCGCGGATTTCTTTTTTCGGCGGATCGGGCTTGTCGTCGACCTGCGGCGTAGATTCCTGCGGCACACTCTGTTCAGGCACCGCATCTGTTTCGATGGTCTCGACCATCTCGCGGGTGAAATCAGCGCTCGCAGAGATCAGTCCCAGGATGAGACCGCCGATGAACTCGGGCCCGGTCGGCAGCGGGGTTGTTTTGGTCGCTCTGAATCCACTCTGGTCGATCCACATGGCACTGGTCATCTTCCACCCATCAAAGATGTGAGCCGGTGGGATCGATGCGGCATCGATCGACAGCGAAGCCCGCTCCGAAATCGACTGAATTGCCGGGACGATGGAGGGCCAACTCCACTGGAGCAGCGCCCCAGCATCGAGCATGCCGATGCCATTGGGGCCGACCGGGCTCTCCTGGGTGGCTCCGGCGACCATCGTCGGTAACTGGAATCTGCCAGAATCGGCGCCCCGGGTCTCGAGGCGATGAAGCAACTGTTCCAGTACGGTCGGGTGAAGAGCGAAGACCAGTTCATCTCCGATGGCGGTCCATGCGGGCACCACGGGGCTATCGAGACCGCGGATCTGAAGGTAGCGGATCGGCTCGACCTGACCTTCGTGTAGCGGTAGATCGAGTGTCTGGAGGCTACAGCGGATTCCTGAAGATCGGATCAACAGCTGGATCAAGGGCAACTGTTTGGCGAGCAGTCGATTCCATTGCTCGATGTCCGCACCGGCCATGGTCAGCACCAGACCGGGAATGATGCCTCTGGCAGTGGGTTCCTCGAACAGGGTGATTCGATGACCGAAGGCGGCGACCAGATCCTCGACCGAGGTGCCGATCATCGCCTGAAAGGTCTTCTTGCCCTGTTCCACCTTCCACTTCACATCTTCTGTCAATAGAGACACGAGTTTTTCTTCGATCTGCTCGAAGATGGCGGGTCCATCGAAGGTGGTCGAGAAGAAGAGGAAAGGATGTTCCGGCAGGATCGAGAACATCTCCGAGGAGAGTGGAACTCCTCCCCCGACGGTATCGAACACGGGGAAACTGACACCGGAAGTGAAAGTCACCTCGTCGTCGCCGATCACCCCGACTCCTGCATGAAGGACGCCAATCCGGGTGATCTGGTCGATGACTTCCTCGGTCTCTGGAGGGATCTCGGCACCAAACTCATCCATCAGACCGAAGACCTGATCAAAGATGGCCGGTAGATCGAACTGGAAGGATGCGCTGATCCGTGAACTTCCGATGCAACGCTGAAGGCCTTCCTTGTATGTCCGGCTGTCGGCGAGGCTGGACCGCTGACCTTCACACATCTCCAGGTAGATCTCGACGCTGCGCTGGCCGCTGGCGACGACCAGCCGTTGCTGATGAATCCCCCACCAGACCTCTTGTGGAGGATCGCTGTCGAGAGTGGCCACGGCCCATCGAGTGTCCGCGAGTGTCTGGATATGTGGATCTTCCCGGAGTAGATCGTTCTCCTCCAGCAGCATTGCGACGAGGTTTCGATAGTGCTGCGACTCTTCTCCTGCATCGATGATGAGATAACCGAGAAGTTCTGGATTCATCGGGTCGATATCGAAATGTGGAATGCCGAGCGAAAGGCCGTGCTTCATCGAATTGATGATCATCTGAAGTCGGTCGGCATTGAGGAACACCGGTGTCGATAATGGAGAATGACCATCGCTGCTGCGCGTGCCCTTCATCCAGGGTTCCAGCAAGTGGGCCAGGGTACTGGCGAATTCCTCACGGTATCCACGAAGTCCATCATAGCGAGGTTGAGACCAGACCTTTCCGGCGGGACTGCTGGCGAAGGAGTCCTCGATTCCGTTCCAGCCGCTGCTTCCTGCGTAGAGGTAGCACCCTTCGGGATAAAAGCGTGCCAGGTCATCTGCTCGGACTGAACCACTGGTAAAGAGGGTCAGTACGGTGAAAATTAAAGTCAGTTTGTTCAACTGGATCATCGGGATCTCTCTCTCATCTCGGTCCTGTGACGGATTCTCGATTCAACTGGAGGATGGAGTGGCCTGGAGCAAGATGCAATGGTTCAGCGTCCCTCAAGACTTTCCGAACTGTAACTTTACCAGCCGTGCATAGATTCCATCCAGTGCCACCAGTTGGTCATGACCGCCTTCTTCTCGTAACTGACCATGGTGCATCACGAGGATTCGATCTGCTTTCCTCACCGTGCTCAGGCGGTGAGCCACGATCACCGAGGTGCGGCCCTTGACCAGCCGATCGATCGCATCCTGGATCAATGCCTCGGTTTCGGTATCGACATGACTGGTCGCTTCATCGAGCACCAGAATCGGTGGATCGCCAGCAAGTGCCCGGGCAAAGGAGATCAACTGTCTCTCTCCGCTGGAAAGGGTACGGCCACGCTCCATCATCGGTTCTTCGAGCCCCAGTTTCTGCCGTGCGACGATGGCAGAACCGCGTACCTGTTCCAGTGCCCAGGTGATGCGGTCGCGGTCGAGGTCTCGATCGAAGCGGATGTTCTCTTCCAGAGTTCGTGAAAGAACCGACACGTCTTGTAGCACCAGGCCAAATCGCTCTCGATGACTGGCGAGCGATTGGTTTCGGATGTCCTGATCGCCGATGGTGATCGAACCACTAGATGGATCGTGGAAACGCAATAACAGGTTGATGATGGTGCTTTTTCCGGCACCGGTTGCTCCCACCACGGCGATGGTTTCTCCACTCCCGATGGTGAAGGACAAGTTTTCCAGTACCGGGGTCTTGCCGTCGTAACTGAAGGAGACCTGGTCGAAGCGAATTTCCTCGGTGCGCGCAACGGAACGGTCGTCTGCATCGACCACGACCACTGGTTCAGGAAGGGATGAATCAGTATCGAGGATACCGAAGATCCGTTCACTGGAAGCCATCGCCGATTGCAGCAGGTTGTACTTCTCGGCAAGGTCTCTCAGGGGCGAGAAGAGGCGAGTCAGATAGGTCCAGAAGAGAAAGAACTCACCAAAGGTCGCCGTGCCGGCATCGATTCTGGCCCCTCCCTGGATGACGATGGTCACCAGTGCGATCACCGACAGGATCTCGACGGTGGGAAAGAACAGTGCATACCAGAAGATGCTGTTGAGGTGCGCTTCTCTCAGGGTGCCATTGATCCGGGAATAGCGTTGAGCTTGTTGTTCTTCACGGCGGCAGACCTGCACCACTTCCATGCCACTGATCGATTCCTGGGTGTAGGCATTGAGGTGGGCGAGGCGTCGTCTCATCTCGCGGTAGTGCTTGCGTGCGAACTTACGAAAAATCGTGGTGGCCACCACAACCAGAGGTGTCACCAGCAAGACCATGGAAGCGAGTTCTGCGTTGGTATAGAAGAGCATCGCAACGATTCCGGTGATGGCGAGAAGGTCCCCCGCCAACGACACGAAACCACTGGCAAACAGATCGTTGAGAGCTTCGACATCGTTGGTCACTCGTGTCACGAGACGCCCGACAGGATTACGGTGGTAGAAACTGGAACTCTGTTTCTGGAGGTGTGAGAACACCTCCATTCTCAGGTCCTTGGTGACGCTTTGCCCGGTCATCTCCAGCACCATCGTTTGGATGTACTGGATGATCAATTGCATCATCAAGATCGAGAAGTAGCAGCCAGCGATCAGCCACATCCAGCTGATTCGTTGCTGGTCATCGCTCTCCTCATCGATCGATTCGAGGCCCACTTGCAGCGCCAGTTCAGTGAGAAGTGAACTGGTTTCACTACTCGCCTGGTCGCTGCCGATCGACATCGAAAGGGGCCCATCGATGGCTTCCTTGACCAGTAACGGACCGACCAGCGTGAGCATTGTGCTACAGATGATCAAGATCACCGACAGCAGCACCATGCGACGGTAGGGCCGCAGGTATTTCAGCAGTCGACCTGCGAGTAATCGACTGAAGGGGCGATCGATGAGTTCCTCGACATGGAAGTCCTCGACTTCGTCATCATCTTCGCGGTCGTCATCATTGTCTGGCTTGCGGGAGGTCATTCGAGATCCTCCAACTCACCCTCGACCGTCTGGCGACGCCACAATTTGTGGTATCGGCCCTTCTTGTCGAGCAACTCTCGGTGGTTTCCTCGTTCGACAATTCTTCCTTGATCGAGGACCAAGATCTCATCTGCATGAGTGACGGCACTGAGCCGATGAGTGACGATCAGTGCGGTGAGATCCCTGGTCCAGCCTCGTAATCCTTCAAGGATGGTGGTTTCAGTCTCTGAATCGACTGCGGACAAGACATCGTCAAGGATCAGGATTCGAGGCCGTTGCAAGATTGCCCTGGCGATGGCGATTCGTTGTTTTTGTCCACCACTGAGAGTGATGCCTCGCTCGCCCACGCGTTGATCGTAGCGATCAGGAAACTTACCGATCTCGTCATGCATCCGGACCAGCCGTGAGACCTCGACGATTTCATCCATCGAGGCGTGATCGACTCCAAAGGAGATGTTGTCGGCGATGGTCGCACTGAACAGGAATGGTTCTTGTGGAACCATCGCAATCGATCCACGCAGAGAGTCGAGGGTGTAGTGCTCGATCGGCACCTGGTCGATGAATATGTTGCCACTGTCGTTCGGGGACAGTCGAGGAATCAGGTTCAGGAGAGTGGTCTTTCCGCTGGCAGTCGCACCGACCACGCCGAGAGTCTGGCCACCGGGCAAATCAAAGGAGATCTGTTCGAGGGTCGGCTCTTCTGCTTGTGGATAACGGAAGCAGACCTGATCGAAGGAGATTCTACCGTCCTGTACCTGGTGTTCCGATCGAGCCTTCGAATCGTCCACCGCTGGGATCGAATCGAGGATCGCCTGGATCCTCTCGGCACTTGCTGCACCGCGGTGAAACAGGTTCATCACCCAGCCGAGGGCGATCATCGGCCAGATCAACAGCAACTGGCAGCCGTTGAAGGTGGCGAATTCTCCCAGCGTCAGATCTCCCGAGAGGATTCGTAGGCCTCCGACCAGCAACAGCGTCACCAGTGCCAGATCACCGAACAATGAAAAGGCGCTTCCGGTGAATGCTCTCAACTGAGCGATACGGATGTTTTGCTGGAAGTAGGCATGACTCAATCGGTTCATCCGGTCGATTTCAGCATCTTCCACGACGAACGCTTTCACCACCGGTGCGTTGGCGAAGTTCTCTTGTGCGTGAACCGAGATGTCTGCGAGCATCTCCTGGCCGCGCATCGATCGGTGGTGAATCAACGGGCCGATGAAGCGTACCGTCATGGTGATCAAGGCCAGCGGAAACAATGACCAGAGGGTCAACTGCCAGTCGATTTGAAGCATCAGCGTGACAGTGAAGATCAGGATGAAGACGGTCTGTACCGAATACATGATCGCCGGACCGAAGACCATCCTGACCGCCTCGACATCGCTGTTGAAACGACTCATCAGATCGCCGGTGTGCATCTTCGCATGGAAGGAGCCGTCGAGTTGTTCGATGTGTTGAAACATCCGATCGCGTAATCTCTTCTCGATGCGTCGACTCGATCCGATCACCGTCTTGCGCGCCCAGAAAGAAGTGACACCGCGGATCAGTACTGCGCCGAGCATCGCCATCGCCACGGGAATCACCAGGTCGAGGCCGACACCCGATTCGAGCCGCTCCACTGCAACCCCGATCAGCCGAGGAACCGCAACCTGGCAGATGCTGGTCACGAAGATCAGCAGTACTCCGCTGGCGATCACGGATTTCTCCTGCTTGACCATCGGAACCAGGAACCGGAATGCTCTGAGGGGGATCAAAATTGCTCCTGGCCTGGTGTTCTACCGGCGGCCCGCTCCCATGCGGTGAAGATCAGCAACGGTTGCTGGGGTGCCCGGGGAAGCCACAGAATCCCCTCTAATCGGTGCGTTGTCGAGCGATCAGTGATCAGCGCTCGCTGTTGGGACGTGGCATCGGGGCATTTCGCTGCTTTCGCCACTGATCGATGGAGGTGGCGAGCTGATCGACCAGATCGACCTGCTGGTCGGCGAGATCGTCGAGTTCTGAAGGATCTCGTTCGAGATGGAACAGATATCTGCGCTGGTCCTCGTGGAATTCGAGCATCTTCCATGGACCTCGAACGATGGAGGTGACCGGCGTTGTTCGCCAGGGGCCGTGCAGGCGCGTGTATCCCTCCAGGTAAGCGGGAAAGTGCCATACCAGATCTCGATCGGGGAGCGCTGCGTTGCCCTCCAGCAGTTTGGTCAGGCTGACACCTTCGAGGGGAACCTCCGCCGGTGCCGGGACATGGGCCATCTCGAGAATCGTCGGCACCAGGTCGGTGAGTTGAATCGGAACATCTTGAACCCTCACAGGAGAGCCGGTGCCCTGGCCCCAGGCGATGAAGGGAACTCTCACTCCCCCCTCGAACAGCATCCCCTTACCGCCACGCAGTGGACCGTTATCGGTGAATCCTTCATGTCCTCCGTTGTCGCTGGTGAAGATGAGGAGCGTGTGATCGGCACAGCCGGTCTGTTCCAGCGACTCCCGGACTCTCTTTACCGACCGGTCGACACTATCGACCAGCGCTGCATAGCGATGCCGCTTCTTCTTTTCCTGTGGCAATTGCTGGGCCCAGTAGGCGATTTCATCGGGGGGAGCCTGGACCGGAGTATGAACCGCATAGTGCGAGAGGATCAACAGAAAGGGGCGATCGGCATTATCCTCGATGAACTGTACTGCGTGATCGGTCAGCGCATCTGCCAGAGCGGTGCCCTGCTCTTGCTCCTCGAGATGAGGCAGATTCCACGGGGCGAGGTGTGTTTTCGGGTGGCCGCGTTGATCCCCTGCGATGGAGACATCGAAGCCTTGCTCGGCAGGATCCGCTCCCAGGTGCCACTTCCCGATGTGGGCCGATCGATAGCCATGGTTGGCCAGCATCTCGGCGATGGTGATCGCTTCCGCTTTCAACTTATGCTCGGTACGCGGCGGTTCGAGGCGGCGGTTCTCCTTCTTGCCACGGGCTGCCGGGCGAACCGTGAAGATTCCGTGACGGGTGACATCGGTTCCGGTCACGAGACACGCCCTGCTCGGAGCACAGTTGGGACCATTGGAGGCCGCGCGGGTGAAGCGGATGCCATCGGCTGCGAGGGCATCGATGGCGGGTGTTTTCCAGGGGCTTCCCTGGTAGGAAACATCGGCCCAGCCCAGGTCATCGGCGAGGATGATGACAAATGAAGGAGCGGCACTTGGATCAGTTTTTTGCAGGTTCGAGCAACCGGTGCAGGCGATGACAGTCAGTAGCATCCAGCGAGCCAGTGGGGTCATTCGGCGATTCCTTCCGGTCGGTTCCAGTGGTAGGAGGATTTCATACCCGGAGTCCGATGGCTACATGGAAACGAGAACCTTGCCCGGGAGCAGTTCCTCTGCGAGCCTTCGCTCTGGAGGTCTCGATGAGGAAAAGAAAACTGCGTTGATCGTGGATGTTCCGATCCACTGTATTTCGTGCGGAACCATGCTGGTGGAGGAGATCCCCGAGGGAGAGGATCGATTGCGGGGAGTCTGTCCTCGTTGTGGAAAGATACATTATCGCAATCCCAAGATCGTGGTCGGAACACTGATCGAAAGAGACGATCAGGTCCTTCTTTGTCGCCGCGCGATCGAACCTGCTGTGGGTCTCTGGACTCCGCCTGCAGGATTCCTCGAGATGAATGAATCGCTGGCGGAAGGTGCGGCACGAGAAACGA
>DUAN01000237.1:9313-9642 GCA_012960845.1 Planctomycetota bacterium
AACAGCCCTGAAGTAGGAGCGGGCGAGGAAAGCCTCGAGGTGAGGTGGTTCTGCTGGTCGGAGATCCCCTGGTCGGAACTGGCTTTCCCGGTGATCGATTGGATTCTGCGCCTGCGAAGGGCAGATCTTGAGTTGCAACAGGAACAATTTCACTGCGGCTGTCTTCGCTGGAGAGATGTAGGATCTCCGATGTGCCTCGACAATTACGATCTGGGTGAATTGCAGTCCTTGTTGCTGAACGGATGAAATCTAGATGGCAGATGTGAAATCGAAATCAATTCCTTGGCTCAAGATTGCGGTCGTGGCTTGGCTCGCCTGGGCCGCCATGA
>DUAN01000238.1 GCA_012960845.1 Planctomycetota bacterium
GGGAATCTCGTCGCCCTTGAGTCCGCGCGGGTAGCCACTGCCGTCCCAGCGCTCGTGGTGCGCCCAGGCGATGTTGTCGGCGTAACGCAGCACCGTTGCGGATGAACGCGACAGGATTTTGTGGCCAATCTCGGTGTGCTGTTTCATCACCATGAATTCGTTGGTGTCGAGTTTTCCGGGCTTCAGCAGCACGGTATCAGGCGTGCCGATTTTGCCGACATCGTGCAGCGGGGCGGCGAGTTCGATAATGCTCTGGCGTGCGCTTGGCCAGCCGGACGCCATAGCCATCAGCCGTGAATAAGAGCCGATCCGTTTGATGTGGGCGCCTGTTTCGGGGTCTTTGTACTCCGCAGCATCGGCGAGCAGGTTGAGGGCTTCCTCATAGGCGGTCTCGAGACTGTTGTAAAGGGAGCGCACCTCGACGGTCTTGGATTCGACCTCGGCCACGAGGCTTTTCCGCGACAGGCGCTCGGCGCATTTCAGTTGGATCAACCTCTCACTCCGCTGGACGACGTGTAGCAGATGTTTGAGGTTGACGGGCTTCTCGATGAAGTCCTGGGCGCCGAGGCGTAGCGCATCAATCGCCACTTCCTGGCTGCCGTGTCCGGTCAGCACGATGAACTCGAGCTCGCGCCCGATCTCCGATTGTGCCGTAGATATCAGCTCTAGCCCATTACGGCCCGGCATCCTCAGGTCGGTCAGTATGACCGAGATATCCAGTTCGCCGTGTAGCGCTTCGAGCGCGGGCCCGGTGCCGGAGGCAGAGACGCAGTCGTAGCCTTTGTAGGTAAGATACTCGATGATTTCTTCTCGGATCGCATCTTCGTCGTCGACGACCAGGATCTTCTGGGACACTTTTGCCTCCTTTCTGGTTTCCGCGGGGTTAAGTCACCCACGCAGTTTCTCGGCCAGCTTGCGCATGATCGTCTGGGTCTCGAGGTGGTCCGAGGCCATCGGCCTCACCGCTCTCACACCACTGGCAACGTGATTGTGATGCATGCGCCGTTGCCTTTGTTCTCCGCCTCGATCGTTCCGCCCCAGTCACAGATGATGCCGTAGCTAATGGAGAGGCCGAGGCCGGTGCCCTTGCCCGGGTCCTTGCTCGTGAAGAAGGGCTCGAAAATATGATTGATAATCGACTCGGAGATTCCACCCCCGCTGTCTTCGACGGTCACCTTGATCTTGTCTCCCAGTCCCGTGTCCTCGACCTTCAAGGCGATTCTACGCGGTTCTCCCGGTCCCTGGCGGTTCACCTCTATGGCGTCGCGGGCGTTGCCGAGCAAGTTGAGCACAACCTGCTCGAATTGGACTGCGTGACCCTGAACCTCTCGGCAAGCTTCGGGCAAGTCCCTCTCAATAATGATTTCGCGCAGGCGAAGCTGTTCGCCGAAGAGGCTGAGCGCGTCCTCCACAACTTTTCTCAGGTCGACCTTGGAGGGGGTCAGCTCGCTCTTGCGGCCGAAGATGCGCATGTGATTGATGATCGTGGAAGCACGCTCAATCTGATTACTGATGCGCGTCAGCTTGCCACGCAGATAGTTGGGATCTACATTGCCTTCCTCCATGCGCTCAAGGGTGTTCTCGGTCGCCATGCGGATGACGCTGAGCGGTTGGTTCAGTTCGTGCGCCACTCCCGTAGAC
>DUAN01000239.1 GCA_012960845.1 Planctomycetota bacterium
TGCCCCATCGAGGTGGGTCAATTCCTGGGGGACCAGAGTGTCGCTGTTGGCGGCAATCACCCCGGTGGTCGATCCGGGGATCGTCCCCAGTGGGAGGGGGCCTCCTTCGCGATTGGAGAGTTCCTCGATCGAGGCGATCCACGAACCCAGCATCCCCTCCAGCGAACCGGCCCATGGTGATCCCAGATTGGGCGGGCTGATCTGTACGACCCGACCGATACCGGTGATGGTCGGCGTGGTGGCCTTGACCGCGATCACCGCCCCAAGGCTGTGACCGACAACGTGGAGGGGAACTTGCGGTTCCAGGGCGATCTGATCGATGAGGAACTGGCGCAGTTCACACCCCAACTCATCGACACTCTTGCGGGTGGAAGGGTAACGATATTCGATCACATTGAAGCCGGCGTCACTCAGGGGGGTGCGTAAGGGCCGCATCGCACGCTGGGTCCGGAACAAGCCATGCACCACCACGACGTTTTCTTGCTGAGCAACTTTCAATTCGGTCTCCTCGGTAAGGTCAGGCAAAGAATTACAGCCGATGAGGCTGACCGCCAGCAATGGGGCGAGCCAGTTCCAGCGACCGATGATTGCGCTCAACCAGAAACCAGCCTTCATCATTCCTCCCCGAGCATCATGAGAATCCCTGGGTCAGATGCAACCCGTATGGCGGGGAGGGGCGTGCAGGGGTTGGTGGGGTGGTCAGGCGTCGTGGACTCTGCCGTCCGATGCGGCTGCAGAACCGGATAGAGCCATCCACAGCTACCCACGAAAGGGAGCTGACATGACCGACGACAACAAGCGAGATGACCAGGAGAGCAAGAAACTCTGCAACGAGGAGCTGGAAAACGAGCAGCTGGAAGACGTGTGTGGGCGGGACTTCGGCGATTTCGATGGGGTCCCGGGGCACGCCAGGTCCAGGGGGCGAAACGGTGGTGGAAACCACTTGATTCGAGATCCCGGGCAAGCCTAGCGGCTGAATCGTCCTCCCGGGTGCAGTGATCGTCCCAAACGAAGGAGCACAGATGAACCGGATTTACATCGCTGTACTGATGACCGTGATGATCTGCGGCCCGGGTGCGCCCGGGTGCGGGCCGTCGGTGCGGGAGAGATACGATACCACCGAGAAGTTGCTGAAGTTGTTGGTAGATGGGACTGAATCAGGGTTGCCAACTGTCGCCGAAATCCGGCGGCTGATCCGCCAGGGTGCGGATGTAAATGCCGGGCGGGAGCATGAGATTTCAGGGCATAGTTTCGAATCGACCCCGCTGCTGGTCGCCGTTACCAATCCGTCCCTGGAGATTTCCACGCTGCTGATCGAGGCGGGTGCGGATGTCAACTGTAAGGGCCCGTGGGGCTTCACCCCGCTGATGCTCGCAGTATTTTTAGAGTCCTCATCCCCCGAGATCGTCACGCTGCTGATCGAGGCGGGTGCCGATGTCAACGCCAGGACGGAGGACGAACCCGGCACCTCATCAGTACTCCAGTGCGCCTTACTTGCTGAGTCCCCAGACCCCGAGATCATCCAACTCCTCAAGGACGCAGGGGCCAAGTAGTGATCCGTACTGCTCGAAAAGGAGAGTGGAGGGATGAGGGAAGAAGAACAGAGCTGGAAACAAGGACCCAGCCACAAAGAC
>DUAN01000240.1 GCA_012960845.1 Planctomycetota bacterium
CACCACCGGAATCGGAATCGAAGACCGCCCAGTTGGCGATGTTCTCGAGGGTACAACCGGTCACCGTGACGGTGCCGATCAGGCTCTGTCCGAGGATTCCGTGGACCCCTGCAATGCCCTGGCCGTCGAAGACCACGCCATCGAAGGTCAAGTCGCTGATCGATCCACTGTTGTCCATCCGGAACAGGCCTTCACCGGCGGTTCCATCGGTGTGACGGATCGTCATGTTGCTGAATGTCATGCCAGCAACCGCCACGCTGTTAGTGGTCTTGACACCACCGTCGAGGATGGTGGTCGCACCAACTCCGTCGATGGTGATGCCGTCCTTGGCGTTGGCATCGGAGAGAATCAACTCTGCCGAGTAAGTGCCCGCCGCCACATGAACCGTTCCACCGGCACAGACCGCTGCGTAGGCAGAAGCCACGTCGGCGAAGTTATCGACACCATCGACAGGCACCGTGGTGCTGACGAAGACGTCGGTGTCGCAGGTCTCACAGGAATCCAACTTGCCGTTGCCATTGCAGTCGGCTCCCGGAGTCTGATCGACATCACACTCGTTGAGGATTCCGTCGCCATCGATATCGGGATCGGTAAGGTCACAAATGCCATCCCCATCGGTATCGGTGCCGTCGTTATTCGGCGTGTTGTCTGCCAGAGGACCAAATCCGTCGGTACCCACTGAGCAATCGTCGCAGCCGTCACCGTCTGAGTCTCCACAGATGCTTGGATCGAGCGAGTTGAGATCTGCTCCGTCCAGCACACCGTCGTTATCGTCGTCGGTGTCTCCGGAGTCGCACTGACCGTCACCATCCGTATCCGTGCCGTCGTTGGCGGGCGTGTTGTCTGCCAGAGGACCAAATCCGTCGGTGCCCACGGCGCAATCGTCGCAGCCGTCACCGTCCGAGTCCCCACAGATGTTTGGATCGAGCGAGTTGAGATCTGCTCCGTCCAGCACACCGTCGTTATCGTCGTCGGTGTCACCAACATCGCACTGACCGTCACCATCGGTGTCGGTGCCGTCGTTGGCGGGCGTGTTGTCTGCCAGAGGACCAAATCCGTCGGTGCCCACGGCGCAATCGTCGCAGCCGTCACCGTCCGAGTCTCCACAGATGTTTGGATCGAGCGAGTTGAGATCTGCTCCGTCCAGCACACCGTCGTTATCGTCGTCATCGTCGCAATCGTCGATGGTTCCATCCGAGTCCGTGTCCGTCTCACAGGAATCGAGGATGCCATCGGTGTCGCAGTCCAGAGCTGCATTGGCAGTGATCTGGCAGGAGTCGAGAACGAAGTTTCCGTCGCAATCCAGCGCAGCATTTCCACCATATTCTGTGGAGTATTCACAAAGGTCCAGAATTCCATCGACATCGCAGTCCTTGGTTGGATCTGCAGTGATTTCACACTCATCGATGGATCCGTTGCTGTCGCAGTCGGTGTCACATTCGTCCGGGACGAGGTTACCGTTGCAGTCGGTAGCTCCCAGCAGCAACACCTCACAGGAGTCGATGATGTTGTTGTTGTTGCAGTCACTACCACCGGCAATGATTTCACAGGTATCCGGGATCAGATTCCCGTTGCAGTCCTTGGCGGTTCCCGCAGTGATATCACAGGAGTCGGGTACATTATTGGTATTGCAGTCCAGCGAAAATCCGCTTGTGATGTCACATTCATCGGGGATTCCATTGAGGTTGCAATCTTGACTGGTCCCGGCGGTGATATCGTCGGTGTCCTCAACTCCATTGGAGTTGCAGTCGACCAGCGGGAAGTTGGGGATCAGTGGAATCAGGGGCGAAGCGTTGACGCTGGTCCCGATGCAGATACCCAGACAAAGAACCAAAGCCATCAAGGCTCTGACGGTGAACTGGAGAATACGGGACGGTCCGTTTCTCATAACAACCTCCTTATGATGCATCCGGGTGAAAGATCCCCGGCACTCCTCGGCAAAAATTTTCAGAATTAATTTGATTCACCCTGTCCACCTACCGGGTACGGCAGCGAACCTGGCGACACTCCTCTGACTCCAAAATGTAATGTTTACAAACCCAAGCCCGCAAAATGGTAGATTCGGGCGTCTATATCCCAATTGAACCGTGTTACAGACCTTTACAAGATCGATTTTCACGCCAAACAGCCTTGTAGTCAATGCTGTTTGTTAACTGTAGTACGTAAGTCAAGTCGGACAGGACACCGAGTAAAGGGGTGGATTGGGAGATGGACTCTGCGATGGGTCCACCAGGAGTTCCAGGTCGATGGAACTCACTGATCGATGGATCGCCAGACTCTGCTTCCGAATCCTTCAACACCTGCCGAAGAAAACGAAAACCACACCACCTCCGAAATACAGCACTCCTCTTACAGCACCCGTCAAATGCCACTACCGGGGTCTTCTGGTCCGGATGAACCTAGCGCGGGCCGAAATGCCCCTTTTCAGACACCGTAGTACAGGAAAGACAGTTTCGTTCCAGACTAGTTCCGATATTCTCACACTCCGCTCCCCGTCACAACCCTTGATCTGGTCATTCCCGGCCCAATCGCAGCCCCCATCCCTCGACCATTCGACCCCATGGTCAGCCCCCGGCAGAATCGAGGTGGACCACCTAACTCATATCTATTGTTAGCCTTGTGGGCGCCAAGGACCGCGAGGTGTGACACCTCACCGTGGTTCGTGTCGATTCGCTGCCTCGATGAGTCGGTAGATCCAGTCGAGGGCCTCACGAGGAGTCAGATCATCTGCGTCCAACTGAGCCAGTAGTTCCCGCAGCGGATCGGTCGAGCAGCGAAACAGATCGGGCTGAATCACTGCAGGCTCCGGTCGGGAAATGTTTCCGACCGAGGGAGTTCCTGAGAAGTGCTGCGGCAAGGACCCTTTTTCCAGCTGCTCAAGAATTGACCTGGATCGATCGAGGACTGAACCGGGAATCCCCGCCAGGCGAGCGACATGGATTCCGTAGGACTTGTCTGCACTGCCAGCGACGATTCGGTGCAAGAAGACGATCTCATCGCGCCACTCCTTCACTTCCACATTCAAGTTGTGTACTTGCGCAGGCATCTCGTCGGCCAGAGCCGCCAACTCGTGATAGTGGGTCGCAAAGAGAGTTCGCGATCGAACCCGTTGGGCCAGTTCCTCAGCGATGGCCCAGGCGATGGAGATTCCATCGTGAGTACTGGTGCCACGCCCGACCTCATCCAGGATCACCAGCGATCGAGCGGTGGCGTTGTGCAATATGCGAGCGGTTTCGATCATCTCGACCATGAAGGTGGACTGACCTCGAATCAGATCATCGGCAGCGCCCACACGAGTAAAGATACGATCTGCGATGCCGATCCTGGCCCGGGTAGCGGGAACGAACGATCCCATCTGAGCGAGGATCGAGATCAATGCGGCTTGACGGATGTATGTCGATTTCCCTGCCATGTTCGGACCGGTGATCACCGCCAGAGTTCCGTGATCTCCACCCAGATGAAGATCATTGGGTGTGAAATCAGCTCGTGCAGTACCGCTGCCGACGACAGGGTGCATCGCCCCCTCGACCTCGAGGATCGGATCCTCCACCAGTTCCGGGGCCACCCACTCTTCTTCTCTTGCCACCTGAGCCAGCGCAGCCAACGCATCCAGCTCCGCAATGGCCCCTGCTGCGGTTTGCAACAGGCCGATCTTCTGGGTCAGATCTTCACGGATTCGCTGAAAGATCTGTTCCTCGAGTGCGTCAGCCCGCTCCCTCGATCCCAGAACCTTCTGCTCCATCTCCTTCAAATCCGGGGTGATGAAACGTTCCGCATTCTTGAGAGTCTGCTTGCGAATATAATCCTCGGGAATCCGGTCGCGCTGGGAATGAGTGACTTCGATGTAGTAGCCGAAGACCCTGTTGTATCCGACCTTGAGGGAGGGGATGCCGGTTCGCTGCTGTTCCTGCTGCTGAAAACTGGCAATCCATGACACGCCATCTCGAGAGACCACACGCAGATCATCCAGCGCTGGGTCAAATCCATCTCGGATCATTCCCCCCTCGGTCACTGTCAGGGGCGGTTCTTCGACGATGGTTTCATCGATCCTCTGAGCAATCTCCTGCAGCGCACCTCCCTCGAGATCCTGATCCAGAAGCTGGAATTTATGGGCCTCGAGATCGGACAGAAGTTCCTTCAAGCGAGGAACTTCTTCGAGAGATCTGGCCAGAGCACGCAGTTCTCTTCCATTGACCTTGCCCAGGGGGATCCGCGAAGCGAGGCGCTCGATGTCCCTCACCTGGCGCAATGCAGCTTGAATCTGATCTCTCAGTTCATCCCCTCTCACCAGGGTGGCCACCGCAGCCTGGCGCGCCAGGATCGGCTCCATCATGACCAGAGGAGATTGCAGCCACTCTCGCAGGGTCCTGGCACCCATCGCAGTCCTGGTTCGATCGAGCAAGCCCAGTAAAGAGCCGCGCCGCTCTCCCGTGCGAGCGACCTCGACCAGATCGAGCGCCCTGTGGCTGGCGGCATCCAGTCCCAACCGCCGCCCGGCACTTCCGGCTCGCAGAGCAGTGATATGGGGTAGCGCCTGACGCTGAGTCTGGCGCAGGTACTCCAACAAAGCTCCAGCGGAAGCGACCCCTGCACGGAGATGCTCGACTCCGAAACCATCGAGTGTAGAGAGACCGAAGTGCGCTAGCAGCCTCTCTCGTGCCGGTTCAGGTTCGAAATGCCACTCTGGCCACCTCGTCACCGCACAGGAGGGGAAGTGAGCTTTGAGCCACTGGAGTCGCTCATCGCTCTCGATATCGAATCCATCCGGGACCAGTAACTCCCTCGGGGCGACCGCCAGCAAGGTCTCGGTTCCCTCTCCCGGCGAGAGATCCTCGCAATGAAATCTGCCGGTCGAGAGATCGACCCAGGAGAGTCCCACCTCCGATGTGGACGAAGGTCGCAACGCTGCCAGGTGTAATGGAGTGTGCTCGTCGAGAGAGTCCTCCTCGATGAAGGTGCCAGGCGTGACGACCCTCACCACCTCCCGATCGACGATACCCTTGGTCGTTCGCGGATCTTCCACCTGCTCACAGATCGCCACTCGATGCCCTGCATCGATCAACTTACGGATGTACCCATCGACGCTCTTGACCGGAACCCCGGCCATCGGGATCCGCTCACCGCTACGATCCTTCGACCTGGAGGTGAGGGTGATACCGAGTAACTCCGACACCAGCCGGGCATCGTCGAAGAACATCTCGTAGAAATCACCCATGCGAAAAAACAGCACCTCATCGGGATGCTGTGACTTGGCGGCATGGAATTGACGCATCATCGGCGTGTCGCGAGGATCCCCTGCAGCCGCAAGGCGCTGGTTGGCGGCTGGTAAACCACCACTCGGTCGGGTCACTTCCTTCGAAGTCACTGCAATACACCCTTTCCCACGATCTGGCCGACTCGGCAGCAATGGGGCATTCTAGCCAATCTCGAGGCGACTGCGAGGCCACCGAGATCAGTATCTACAATGCCCAGATTCCTCGCTGATCGCTTCCCACCGAACGATCCTCCACGGTATCATGGAAGATAGTGAAGAAGTGCTCCCAGCTGAGGGGATCCACACCTTCAAAAGCTCAGGTCGATTCCGCTGACCCATGGTGCCAGTGCCGGATACAATATCGGTCTTCGAAACGGCTGGCCCCTTCCCAGGAAGGCATCAAGTGACCCCAACTGAGGATCCAAAACAGACCATGTTGAATCTGAACCGATACCGAATATGGCCAGGGTTACTGACCCTATGCTGGGTGATGGCTGCGACCTCTGTGACGCTGGCGGACATCACCGTCTGTGCCGGGTTGCCAGCAGCTCTCCCCATCTCCGAGGATCCTGCCAATCCTACCGAATCTACAGTGACCATCACCATCGATGAAACGGTGGTCGATGTCGATGTGTTCGTCGATATCACTCACGATTACATCGATGATGTCTCTGTGGACATCATCTCTCCCAATGGCACCACGGTACGAGTTCATGACCAAGGTGGCGGATCCAACGACTTCATCAACATCATCTTCGACGACCAAGGCCCGCCCAACGGTTCCATCCTGTGGGATTCTGGCTGCCGCATGCAACCTTCAGGTCCAGGCGCTCTCTCGGATCTGGCCGGCAACGGATCCGCCGGGGCCTGGACGATTCGCTGCCTCGACAGTTACAGCGGCGGAGCCACGGGAGGACTCAACGACTGGTGCCTCAGCACCTTTGACAGTGCAGCTTCCTCTGCCGTGCTGGGAGTGGACAACCTCTTGTGCCTGGATATCGGAGGCACCGGCAACACTGACCTCAGCTGGACCAACCCGATGATCTATGACGAGATTCAGGTCTCCATCGGTGGTGTTCTGATCGACACCCTCGCAGGAGACGCAACCTCCTACACTGCCATCGGAGGGGGCATCGGCACCACACTCGAGATCTGCCTGCTCCCCACCATCGGAGCCGCTATACCTTGTGCGCCTGAATGCTGCTCCATCACCTCCCAGCCGATGGCTCCCTCGATCGAGATCTGTCGGACCCCGGGTTCAGTGGTGGGAAACACGGTTCCTCAAACCGTCGATGTGATCACCATCGTAGATGACATTTCCATCGGTGATCTGCAGGTGCAAGTCGATCTGAATCATCCGTTTGTCGGTGATCTGACTGTGGATGTGATCCACAGCGGAACCACCGTAAGGTTGCACAATGAAAATGGTGGTGCAGCCACAACCATCGAAGCGACCTTCTGGGATCTAGGTGCTGCGCCAGGAACCATTCCCATCAACTGCGGTTGTCCGATTCAACCGACAGGACCAGGTACTCTCTCCGATTACCTCGGCACTTCGTCCCTCGGAGACTGGAGCATCGTCATCGATGATGTCTTCACCGGAGGTGGCCCCCGCATCGGATCTCTCGACTCCTGGTGCATCCGCGCCTTCGAGCAAGGTAGCGTGACGCAGTTGAATTGTTCCGCCAGTTCTGGCTCGCTCACCGCAGAGGTGACATGGACCAATCCTCAGGGTTATGACTCCTTCGAGATCTATGCCGATGGAAACCTCGAAGCGATCATCGCAGACGGAACAGTGACCAGTTACACCACGGCCCCTCAGACGATTCCATCGACGATCCTGTACTGCATCTTTCCGCAGTTGGTCGGCGAGGTGATTCCACCCAATTGCTGCACCATCGATTTCCTGGTCCAGCCGATCTCGAATCTGCTCGCCAGTTCGGTTCCAGGAACCGGAGAACTGGAAGTGAGCTGGACCAATGCTTCGGTCTATGACGAGGTCAGGATCTATGTCGATGGAGGCCTGGAAGGTGCCGTCAGTGGTACGGCAAGTAGCTGGGTCAGCGGGCCTCGCCCGGTTCCCGGTACCGCAGTGGTGTGCGTCGAGGCGCTCCAGAACGGAAATGTCTCTGACTTGATCTGCAAGAATACTCCACTGATGGTCTCCCGAGATGTGATGGTCTGCCGGGAGCCTGGCAGCCCCATCAATCAGGCTGTCAGCCCGGTTTCGGATTTCATCCTGATGACCAATAACATGCTCATCGGTGACATCGATGTACTGGTGGATATTCGACACCCATTCGTCGGAGACATCATCGTCGACCTCTCCTCCCCCTCCGGCACCTCCGTTACACTTCATGATCTGCTCGGTGGTGCGGACTCTGATATCAGCGTGCTCTACAGCAACGGTGCCCCGGCCAATGCCGCTCCCTACGATTGCGGTTGTTCGATGGACGCAAGCGGGCCCGGAACGATGGCCGATTTCATCAACACCTCGGCTCAGGGTCCTTGGGTGATGACTGTGGAAGATATTTACCCCGGCGCCGTTGCCACCTTCGATCGCTGGTGCCTGCTCATCGACGGGGGTTGCCAGACTCTTCCGCCGCAAGATATCAGCGCCTCCAGTGATGGTACCAACATCACCCTGAACTGGACCAACCCTGCGGACTACGACGAGATCCAGGTGATCCGAGATGGACTCTTGCTCGCCACCGGACTGCCGGGTACCAACACATCCTTCATCGATACACCGCCCGCAGGTGCCCACGAATACCAGCTGGTCGGCTTCGATTTCGCTCTCGGATGTAGTAACACCAGCCTGCCCACCCGAGCCGGGGTCATGATCACGGATGTGATCTGGATCGGCGAGACGGGAGGAAATATCCTGAGTGGACTGACCATTGCCGACAACCTGGTTCAACTGGGCCGTTCCGTGATGACCATCGATTCCCTCGATTCCAACACCATCGCCAGTACCGGGATTCCAGAGGTGCTCTGGTGCTGCCTTGGCACCTACCCCGAGCGTTATGAATTGACCGCTGCCGATGGAATCCTGCTCTCCGAGATTCACACCGGAGATGATGGACTCGACGGAAGCCAGGAACGTCCCGCTGTGGCCATCTACATCGAAAGCAATGATGCCTGGGCCTACGACGCCCCGACCGTGTTTGCCCAGTTCGATGGTGTCGAGGATCAGAACTTTGGCAATGTCGAGAATGGCGACGATTCGTTGCTCCAGCTGGTCGGAGTCGATTCCACTCACGGCCTCGATCTCACAGCACTCGATGCACCGTATTCTCAGGACTCCGCAGGTAACGACTACACCGACCGACTGGTCCCTTGTGATCAGAACCCTGACCTTGGCGGTAATCAGGCTGGATTGATCTGGCTCGGATCGGACCCCTTCGTCGATTACGGAGTGGGTGTCTTCTACGACAGCACCATCGCACCGGTGATCAGCCAGTCCTGGGAACTGGGCGGCTACGGCTCTGACCTGATGCTACTGATTCCGCTGTACCTTGCTGCCATGGAGGGCGGATTACCGCCCACAGGTGACGAGTTCGTGCGGGGTGATATCAACGGGGATGGCGGTCGCAATATTGCCGATGCCATATTCTTGCTGGCGAGCCTGTTTGTACCGGGAAGCCCTCCGGCGCAATGCCTCGATTCGGGAGATTGCAATGACGATGGCGGAATGAACGTTGCAGATGCAGTGTTCCTCTTGTCGAGCCTGTTCATTCCCGGATCACCACCGCCACCGCCACCGAGCGGCCCGGGGTGTGGAGTCGATCCGACCTCAGACTCGCTCGATTGCCTGGTACAGGGGAGTTGTCCCTAGACCGGGCCGAGGCGCCTGATCAGTTGAGCCAGGACCAGTGCGAAGAGTGCACCGAGGATTCCACCGAGCATCAGGGTGCGAGTCATGTGCTCTTTCCCCGCAGAACCGGACTCAGCAGAACCGGACCCAGCAGAACCGGACTCAGCAGAACCGGACTCAGCAGAACCGGACCCAGCAGCACCGGGCACAGCAGCACCGGGCACAGCAGCACCGGACCCGCTGGATTCATCCAGATCGTCGTGGACCTGATCCTGCTGCGGATCCCCCCTGCTGTGACTCACCAGAGCCTCATCGGCTTCTTTCTCGCCACTGACCCCCTGCCGTTGAGGGGGATTGCCGGGCTCTTC
>DUAN01000241.1 GCA_012960845.1 Planctomycetota bacterium
CTCTCCTGCGGCGCGCTGCGACTCGCCTGGGGCGACGACAATGTGATGCTGATCGGTCAGACATCGCGAGGCTGGGGTTCGGTCGGCAAGAAATCAGAGGGACTCGAGTACCTGCGCTGGACCGGCGAGATGCCCTGTGAAATTTTGACCTGTCGCAGTACCCGCGATGGCTACAAGATCACTTTCACCCTGCCGATGGATCGATCCACCCTGGAAGATGTCAGCAGTTATCGAATCGAAAACTACACCTACAAGCTGCATAGCCCCTACGGCAGTCCGGAAGTGGATCGCGCCGCGGTGACCCTCGTCAGTGCCGTGGCTTCCGCCGATGGAAAATCGGTGACGCTGAAACTGGCGGGTCCGGGTGCGATGCGAATCGGGTATGTCACCGAGATGATTCTCGATGGTGTACGTTCAGCGGACGGAGAAGCATTGCTGCACAAGGAGGTCTACGCGACCTTGAATGTGGTGCCTTGAAGAATCGAGTCTAGTCGTCGTCCTCATCTTCATCATCCTTGGCACCGATGGTGCCAAAGGGAGTGCCGATGGCGAAAGAAGTGCGCTTCACTTCCTTTCCCCCATCCTCATCGATGTGGGTCGAGGTGGTGATGGAGCAACTCGACAGGGTGAAGAGCGCCAGGAATACCACAACGATGACACCACGACGGCGATGCTGCTCGGTGATGGACATGGAAGAACTCCCTTTCAAATGCGGGCTGGATCGTATCGGTGCTCCAGCAGGATAGCCCGCAACAGCTCCGATGCTCAACCCGATCACAGGATCCCCCAGCCATCGATCCGCAAGAGATGGTTGCGGCTCCAGACGATCTGCCAGGGAAGGGCACGCCGCCACGACAGATCCAGCCCGATGCCGTCGTGTGCCACATATCCAGCAACTGACTCTCGTGGCAGGGAATAATGATCGATCGTCACTCATCAGTAAAGATTTAACAGCATTCCTGGGTAGTGAAGGTGCTGTGAGTCGTGCAGATGCTACATTCGTGATGTATCTTCAGTGACGAGAATTGTATTCCAATTTTATCGTGTGCGAAGAGAGACATCATCCGGATGCTACATCTGTATCTCCGAGAGCTGATCGGCTGGGCTTCGCAACCCTCGCAGTGTGATGACTCCATCGCCGCGACCTCGGGAACTTATCTGGGAGGAAACTCATGACCACTTCTCGCCACAGGTGGGGCATTCTGAGCATCCTTGTCTGCATCGTATTCTCGATGGGTTCTGTCGTGGCACAGGAACTCTCGCCGGGAACACCGATCAGCAGTGAGACGCTGTACCTGCAAGCCGGAATTGTCGAGACCGATCGTCTTGAGAACCTGCTTGCTGTGGCTGAACCTACCTTCATCTCGAGTCGCGTCCGTGTGCTGGTCCTCGACCGGCCGATGGATGATGTCCTCAGGGATCGCCTCGATGTTCTCGGCGTTCGGTGGCTCGACTACCTGCCGAGCAATGCCTTCACGGTGCGTCTCTCCGGTGTCGAACGGGTGGCACTGTCGAGGATTACTGGCGTGGTGCGAGTGGTCGATTACAACGACTCCTGGAAGTTACAACCGAGAATCGTCGAACGACTCGGAACCCATCAGCA
>DUAN01000242.1 GCA_012960845.1 Planctomycetota bacterium
GCGCCACCGTCACCGGCACCAATCGGGTCGCTTCAGCGACCTTCACCATCACGGTGGTGACCCAGATGTATCCCCGTGTCGCCGCTCCGTTACTGTTTGAAGATGATGGAGATGGCGTGCTCGGTGCCGGAGACATCATCCGCATCGAAACCGATGTCGATGTCTCGGTCCCGTCGGACGGGTCGGATGCGCTGACTCTTTCTCCCGAAAGTTCTCTCGGTACCGATCCCAGCACCTCGACTCGCGCTGCCGGCGTGACCATCGTCGAGCTTGGCGAGGGCGCCTCCCTCTCTGGCCGTGGTGCCGCCGACGAGGTGGGAGCCACCTCGTCTTCTCCACTGCAGATCTCCCCGACCTTTGGTCTCGTCGGAGCACTGATCGATGGCGCCACCGGCTTGCCGCTCACCGATCCGCCGCCACTCGACCTGTTCCCCGGTGTCCACTCCAATCCGGTCAGCGACCTGGCCACCACCGCACTGATCGCCGTCGACCTCGATGGGGATGGAGATGATGAGGTGGTCGCCATCGTCGAGGGGCAACTGACCCGTCTCGATCGCCACGCCACAGGAAGCTGGAGCAGTGAAGGACTCGGGCCGTCGAATCAGACCGCCGTCGCCTGCTCCGATGTCGATCGCGATGGCGATCTCGATCTGATCACCAGCGGCCCCGATGGAATCCTCTGGCTTGCCCAGCAATCCGGTTCCTTCACCATCGAGGTCTTCGATGGAACCGCCGGCGGCGCGATCGCCGTCGCCGATCTCGATCGCGATGGAGACGATGATCTACTGGTCGCTCGATCCGACTCGACCATCGAGCAGTTCGCCGGAGATGGCAGCGGTAATTTCATCAGTGTCGCAAGCTGGCCCGCCGATGGGAGCGCTGGGATCGAGGTGCTCGACCTCGATCGAGACTCGTGGCCCGATTTCGCCACCGCAGAGCCGACCCTCTTTCGCGGCGGGCCGACCGGGTTCACTCCCTGGACCGGTGCCCCACTGCCGACAGTTCCCTGCACATCTCTCACCATCATCGACAGCGATCGTAGCGACCAGTGGAAGAGCCTGCTGTGGGCCACCGCCGATGCGACGCTACACCGCATCGATGGGCGCAATCTCGCCGGGCAAGGTGGATCGTACGTCGCCGACATCACCGGCGGCCTGACCCCTTCGACCTTCACCATCGGTTGCGCAGATCTCGATCGTGACGGCGGCGATGATGTACTGTTGCTCGGAAGCGACGCGGTCCGTCTCCACGCCTCACGAGGTGCGTTGCCGGTTCCTGGCCTGGAAGTGCACTCGGCAGCCGCCCGCTTGCTCGCGATCACCTCGCCACTGGCGCTGTGCACCACCGATCTCGATGGCGATGGAGATCTCGATGTGGTGGCGGGAGGCAGTGACGGAATCGTCGAGGGGATCAATCATCTCGATGTCATCGCCGGCAGTGCCACTCTCGAGCGACTCGATACACCAGGCACAGGTCAGCCGATCACCTCGATCCTCGCCGTTGCAGATGTGCTGCGCGATGGCCAGCTCGATCGAATCGTTCGGGGCCCCGGATCGGCGACCAGCGTGCCACCGACCGACCTCCCGATCACCTGGCTGGTGCCTGGAGCCGACAATTCCAGCGCCATACCGCTGGTCAGTGGCGCCGACGTGCGCTCGGCGGCACTGCTCGATATCGATCGTGATGGAGACCTGGATGTGGTTCTGGGTGTTCATGACGCCATCGACTTGCTGTTGATCCAGGTCGCTGCCAGCGACGATACAGAAGTCGAGTTCGTGATCAGTGAGTTCCCCGGTGGCCACCCCTCCGACATCACCAACGCGCTGGCCGTGGCGGACGTCAACCGCGACGGCATCGATGATCTGGTGCAAGGGTGTCACGGGATCAATCGGATCTGGCTCGGCGATGGCGCCGGCTCACTGCTGGCTTCTCCACAACTGTTCCCCTCCGATGTGACCCATTCGCTGCTGCTCGATGATTTCGATCGAGATGGAGATCTCGATCTGGTCAGCGGCAATTCGACCGGACGACACAATCGAATCTGGATCAATGATGGTTGCGGTTTGTTCAGCGATTCGGGACAGGTGCTGGGAGTGATGGAAGCGCGATCCCTCGCCTCGGGGGTTCCGGTCCCAGTGGCTTCGCCGATGCCCTGTGGATCAATGATGGATCGGGTTATTTCACCGCAGCCGCCTCCCCCGACAGCCAATCCACCGCAACCCTGGCGGTCGCCCTCGGCGACCTCGACCTCGATGGCGACCTCGACCTGGCCACCGCTTCCGTCACGGGACTGCGAGTGCAGTGGAATGTCGACGGAGTCTTCTCCGCCCCCCTCATACTCGGCGACACCTTCCACGATAGCGTGGTACTGCTCGATGTGGACGGCGATGGCGACCTCGATCTGCTCAGCGCCAGCAGTGAACTCGGCCTGGAAACGTGGCTGGCTCGCTGAGATCGGTCGAACCACAGCTTGAATTGCAGAGACTTGAATCGCAGGAGATGACCTCGCCCGCCGATAGCGCCTCTCCGCTGCAAACCTTACGATCCGCATCCGAGCGGATCGGGATCCGCTGGAAGGAGTCTCGATGATCGAAGTACTGTTCACCATCATCCTGTCGACCGGTTTCGCCACCAGTTTCGAGGGCCCCACCGGCCCGCTGGCGGTCGATTCTGCCGGCGTCAATTCTGCCCAGACGGAGCCAGCAACCGTCGCCGACCCCCCCGCCGCTGCATCGCCACAGCAAAGTTCGAGCGACGATACCAACAGCGACACCCGTCTCCAGTCGATCCTCGTCTTCAGCAAGACTGCTGGTTTTCGCCACGGCAGCATCAAACCGGGGCAAAAAGCGCTCGGAGCCCTCGGCAAGAAGTTTGGTTTTCACGTCGAGGTGACGGAAGATCCGGCACGGTTCACTGCAACGGAACTGCAGAAACATCAGGTGGTGGTGTTTCTCAACACCACCCAGGACGTGCTCGCCGCGCCGCAGGAGCAACTGTTCGAGCAATGGGTCCGCAGCGGCGGTGGCTATGTCGGCATCCATGCCGCGGCCGATACCGAATATCAGTGGTCCTTCTACGGCCAGCTGGTCGGGGCCTACTTCTCCGGCCACCCGCGCGTCCAGCCGGCGCTGATCGAGGTCAAGAACCAGCAGCATCCAGCCACCGCACACCTGCCGAAGAAGTGGTCACGCACCGACGAGTGGTACAACTTCAAGGAGTTTCCCGAGCATGTCGAGGTGCTCGCCTACCTCGATACCGACAGTTACCAGGGCTCCACCATGAAGGGCAAGCACCCGGCGATCTGGTGTCACGAAATCGATCAAGGGCGCGCCCTCTACACCGTCGGTGGCCACACCGATCAGTCCTTCTCGGAAGCTCTGTTCCTCAGGCATCTTCACGGAGCCATCTGGTGGGCCGCCGGTCACGACACTACTCCTCCAGCCAACACTGCTGCTCCAGCCAACTCCAAGCCAAAGCCACAGAAGAAAATCGATGATCAGACCACTGAACATTCGACCCAGTTCACAAGCCCGCCGCCAAAGGCGAAGATTCAACGATCCCCCCCAGCCGTAGGAGCGACCCGATGAACCGCATCGAGAACGACACCCTCATCTCACTCAATCCAGCCACCGGTGAGGAAGTGGGTCGACTCCCCATCACCGCAGCCGAGAAGGTCCCGGCGGTGGTCGCGACCGCTCGGTCGGCCCAACCGGGCTGGGCGCAACTGTCGCTGGAGCAACGCGCCGATCAGCTGCGCCCCTTCGGCAAGGCGCTGGTACAAGCCGCAGACGAGCTGGGAACCTTGCTCACCCGCGAGATGGGAAAACCGCTGGCCGAGGGGATCGGCGAGGCGAAGCATTGTGGATCCTCGCTCGACCAGACCCTCGATGAAATGATCGAGGCGCTGACTCCGGAACCGATCGACGATGAAAATGTCTGCTCGACGCTGGTCTTCGACCCACTGGGAGTCTGTGCCGGGATCACGCCATGGAACTTTCCCCTGTCGATGCCGCACTGGACCGTCATCCCGGCACTGATGGCGGGCAACTCGGTGATCTTGAAACCATCAGAGAAGACGCCACTGGTCGCCCAGGCCTACGCCGACCTGCTGATGAAACATCTTCCCGAAGGGGTGCTGCAGGTGATTCACGGCGACGGCACCCAGGGTCAGGCGCTGGTCGCTGCCGATGTCGATCTGATCGCCTTCACCGGCTCGCGCGCCACCGGAGCACACATCCTGGAACGGGCCGGCGGCGGTCTCAAGAGAGTGATCCTCGAACTGGGCGGCAAGGATCCGCTGATCGTGCTCGACGATGCCGATCTCGCTGCCGCAGTGAAATTCGCCGCCGCCAACTCCTTCCGCAATGCCGGACAGGTCTGTGTCAGCACCGAACGCATCTACGTGCAGGAACCGGTACTCGATCAGTTCCAGAAGATGCTGTGCGAGGCCGCGAGCCAGATGCAAGTCGGCGATGGCTGTGATGATGGCACCGAGGTCGGTCCGATGATCGACAGTGGCCAGAAAGCCCACGTCGAGAAACAGCTGGCCGCTGCAGTCACGGACGGTGCCCAGATCGCCTATCAGAGCGATGACCTCGGCGGCAACTTCCATCCACTGACGGTGCTCGATGGCTGTCAGGAAGAGATGGAAATCATCCGCGAGGAGACCTTTGGACCGATCGCCTGCCTGATGCAAGTCACCGATGACGCCGAAGCGGTGACCCGCGCCAACAACACCCCCTACGGACTGGGCGCGTCGATCTTCGGCAGTTCCGAGCGCGCGCACGACATCGCCCGACAGTTGACCGCCGGCATGGTCGGCATCAACAAGGGCTGCGGTGGTGCCTCGGGAACCCCCTGGGTCGGCGCCAAGCAATCGGGCTACGGCTACCACTCCGGCCGCGACGGCCACCGCCAGTTTGCCCAGCTGCGCGTGATCAGTGAAATGCGGGGGGCGTGAAAATTGTGCGTGGTGCTGAAAAGGAAGGAGGTGTGCACACCGGCTTGCTGCCATGGTATGCACACCTTTGATGATATCCGGGGGGTCACGGGCTGAGTGCCGCCCCGGGCTTGGGTCAAAATGTAGTTCCAGATGGTCGATCTGGTTCCAGGCTCACCCTCTCACTGGAGAGGAAGAAAAGAAACGCGCAGCGGGGCTTATGCCCCGCATACGCGTTGAATAGTTAACTTCATCGACACGAAATTCACCGTTGTCATTCTCAACGTGGCTACAGGCAACTGCCGGCGCCCCCAACTTGCGAATCGATGTCGAGTCACTCGGAAAAGGAGCGGTGCGCATGCAAGGGCCGTTGCTTCGCATACGCACCTGATTTCCGATCTCCAGCTTGTCCTGTTCAGATTCGATTCCTGGCTCCGGTGGCAATGCCACTGGAAGTTGAGCCACTGGACCCTGCTTGCCGGTCACCTCCACGGGTCGGCAGATCGTAGCGAGTACCCAGGAGAAATCCTCGGGTAGGGCTACTGAAAATGTCATCGGAACACCTCCCGAGACCGGATTCATACAGAATCTCATCGAACAAAACACTACAAGAACATCGATAACAGCACTTCCACAGGAAGTGTAACTCTCACAAGAAATGCTAAATATCAAACAACTACGAACTTGAATTTGCAGACTAATTATCTACCTTCTTGATTGCTATTACTTACTTCATTCACAGTCCTTCAGACCGAAATGAATCGAATGACGAGAATGTCACGTAAGGTGCTTCAGTAAGGTCTAATTCGACTTCAATCCCCGATGATCGACAAAATCCAGCGAACAACTAATATGTCCCATGTATCCGATATGTGACAAACATCCCCCAGTTTGATACCTCAATTCATGTCCCTTTCTCCCTCCAGGATGTAGTCGTTGATCTCGGCTGGCCTCTTCACATCGGTGGTTCACCAATCATCACATAAGGCTGGAACAGGTGTGGTGAATCAAGCTCCGTACTTGTCGAGTCGATCGGCGTGAGCCATCAGGAGTGGCATCAGATCCACTCCTCGAATGGTGCCGATGTCACCATCCATACAACCTCGCTCGGTAAACCGTAATCCTGCTACAGGAAGAGCTCTTGTGGAGTGCACCAGCAACGGCACCGGGTGCCACGAGTGCTCCTTCATCGTGGTCGGGGTCGAATGATCGCCGGTGATGGCGATCACATCGAGACCGGCATCGAGGAATTGTGGCAACACCGAATCAAAAGCTTCGATGGCCGCCACCTTGGCATCGAAATCACCAGAGTGCCCTGCGGTATCGGTGTCCTTGTGATGGATGAATACGAACTGGTAGTCATCTTTGACGGCACTGCGCAGTGCCACGGCCTGATCGGTGAGATGGGATCCCGCATCGAGAGCTTCCATGCCGACCAGTTTCGCCACACCTCTGTACATCGGATAGATGGCAAGAGAGGCGCTTCTCAATCGGTACTGCTCTTCGAAGCCCGGGACCTCGGGACGGGTAGAAAAACCCCGAAGTAACACCCCATTTGCTGCAGTTTCTTGCGCCAGTAGTTGCCGCGCCTTGCCGATCCACTCGCTGGCCAGCGCAGCAGTCCGTTGCGAGTTCTCGCCGACCGCCACAAACGGTAACGGCTGGAGTCCGGTCACCTGCGGATCATTGTCGGTGACCGTTGCCCCGAGAGCTTCTCCCGTGAGAACCCAGGTGAATCGGTGCTCCTTGCCGGGGAGTAACTGGACCTTGACCCCATCGAGCGAGATCTGCTGCGACAACATCTGGCAGATCCTCCGGCACTCGTCGTCGGACGGTCTCCCTGCTCGGCGATCGGTCACCAACCCAGCATCATCGAGGGTGCAAAAATTTCCGCGTGCTGCAATCTCCCCTGCAGCCAGGGGATAATCACTGCCCAGCGCTTCGAGCAATCCTCGCCCGAACTCCAGTTGCATCGGGTCGTGGCCAAACAAGGACAGGTGCCCTGGTCCGGAACCGGGTGTGATTCCTGGAGGGAGCAACTGGATTCGACCCAGCGAAGATCGACTGGCCAACGCATCCAGCTGAGGAGTCGTGGCCGCCTCCAGTTCGGTCTTGCCGTGGTCCGGATGCGGAAGGCCGCCGAGCCCATCGAGAACGAACAGGCCGATGCGCCCTCCTCGATCACGGATCAACTGTGCAGGACAGGTCATCAGTTCCCCCTTGCTCCTCCATTGTCCAAGCGATCGGCTCCATCGGCAAGGGAAGTGCCACCCTTCCTCAAATCTCTCTTCTCGGTTACCCTGATCTGAGCAGCGAGGGGGCTGCATGGAGGGTCACGGGCACTGATGGAACCGATTCGCTCCCTCCACCTCAATACTGCACGCAGTTGGCGTGGAGGTGAACGTCAGACACTACTGCTGGTCGAAGGCCTGCGCCAAATCGGTCACGATGCAGCGATTGTCTGTCCGCCAGAGAGCCCGCTGGCCCGGCGCGCTCTCGAGGCCTCGCTCCCGGTGCACCAGATCCCTCTCCGTGGTGAACTGAATCTCTCTTCAGCGATCCGCCTGCGTCAATTGATCCAGCGATTCCACCCACAGATCCTCCAGCTCCACACCGCCCACTCTCACACCATCGGGTTGCTGGCGAGGCTCGGACTCGGTCTCCATCCTGGTGTCATCGTCCAGCGACGCGTCGCTTTTTCCATCCATCGCAGTGGGACTCCAGTGCTGACCGATCTCAAGTACCAGCATGGCGTCCAGCGCTACATCGCCATCTCGCACAAGATCGCAGCGGTGCTGGAGCAAGATGGCATCAAACAGGATCGCATCCGCGTGGTGCACTCGGGGGTCTCGCCTCTTGCGGATCCACTCCGGTCGGCCGCGCAGGTGAGAGATCAATTACAACTCGATGCTTCGACCCCGCTACTGGGTTCAGTGGGTGCCCTGCAGGAAAACAAGGGACATGTCCATCTGGTGCATGCGATGGCTCAACTTCGGGATCGCCAGCCTCGAGCCCATCTGGTACTGATCGGTGACGGAAAACTGGACGAGTCTCTGCGAGACTGTGCGCAAAAGCTGGGCATCGAGGAGCGGGTGCACCGAGTCGGGTTCCAGGAAGATGTCGCATCCTGGCTGTCTGCTCTCGATCTCTTCATTCACCCCAGTCTCGAGGAAGGACTCGGTACCAGCATTCTCGATGCTCTGGGCGCCGGCCGCACCGTCATCGCCAGCGATGTGGGTGGCATCCCGGAAGTGATCGAAGATGGAGTCACCGGCAGATTGGTTGCGGCGGCGAATCCAGCACTCCTCGCCGAGGCGATCGATCAGATGCTGGATGATCCCACCACCGCAGCGCGGCTCGCCGAAGCGGGCAAGCAACGAGCCACCAGTCAATTCAGTGCCGAAGCGATGGTCGAGGGTAACATCAGAGTCCATCGGGAACTGCTCGATGAACTGCAAGCCGGAGAATCGATCGATGAGGATGTCACCCGATGATTCCACTTCGTGACAGCGAGCCCAGTGGCATCACCCCCTATGTCACCATCGGGCTGATGGTGCTGAATATCCTCGGATTCCTGCTTCAGCTGAGCAGTGGTGATGATCTCATCGACCGCTACGGCCTTCGCCCCGCCATCCTCGTCGGTTGGGTCGAAGGGGAGGAAACGGTCACGGGGATCGATCCCGGGTACAGCAACCACAACGAACGTGTCTTCGAGATCTCCTTCGCCACTGCCCTGCTTCCACTGCTCTTGTCGATGTTTCTCCATGGCGGATTTCTTCACATCATCGGCAATATGTTATTCCTGTGGATCTTTGGCGACAATGTCGAGGGGCGGCTGGGGCACCTGCGTTTTCTGCTCTTCTACATCATCTGTGGAGTCGCCGCCGGCTTCGCCCATACCCAGTTGACGCCCGATTCGCTGATCCCGACCATAGGTGCCAGTGGAGCGGTGGCCGGTGTGCTGGGAGCCTACTGGTTCTGTTTCCCCCATTCCCTGGTCACGGTTCTGTTCTGGTTCTTCATCTACATCCGTACCTTTCAGATTCGCGCCAGCTGGTTCCTCGGCATCTGGGTCGGTCTCGATATCTTCAGGGGTCTCAACCAGATCGGTGGAAACGTGGCGGTCTGGGCTCATGTCGGCGGCTTCTTCGCCGGTCTCGGCCTGGTGATCCTGATGACCCCCAAATCTGCCCGAGGAAAACGCCCGACACGCTGGTCCACCATTCGATAGGAGATCTCTGTTGCAGCCATGGCTCCCCTGGGTCGTGTTCCCGCTGGTCGGCGCTCTGATCGGCTGGGCCACCAACTGGCTGGCGGTGAAGATGCTGTTT
>DUAN01000243.1 GCA_012960845.1 Planctomycetota bacterium
TTTGCTGCGATGGTCTATCGCACATATCACCATGCTCTGGCGGAGGCTTGTCAGCAGGCTCTGAATATTGGTGGAGGCGATGCGCTTTTGATCGACCTCCACGGCCATGCTCATCCGCAAGATTGGGTAGAGGTCGGGCATCTGTTGCGAGCCGCTGAACTGGCAGTGCCCGACGAAGAGCTCGAAGACTACCAGTGGATCCGAGGTCCCAGAAGTGCCGGTGCGTTACTTCAAGAGGTCGGAATCCAGGCCGTACCGTCACCGCAGTTTCCTCATCCAGATGGAAAAAAGTACTTCAGTGGTGGCCATATCACACGCCATTACCGCAAGAATGGAATGCGCACTCTTCAGTTCGAGTTGCCCTGGAGTGTGCGCAAGGAATCGGGTCGTCCTACCGGTGTGCCGGCATTGTCGGAGGCGATTACAGGCCTGATGCAGCAGTGGAAGATCGAGCCGAAGGTCAGCGAGAAAAAGGTATCGATCAGACCGAAGCGGCCCAATGTGATCCTTGTGATGACCGATGATCAGGGTTATGGGGATCTCGGATTTCACGGCAACCCGGTGATTCGCACCCCGAATCTCGATGCGCTTGCCCGAGAGAGTGCCCGCCTCGACCCCTTCTATGTCTCTCCCGTCTGTGCTCCGACTCGCGCTTCATTGATGACCGGGCGTAGCCATCAGCGAACTCGTGCCATCGACACTTACATCGGTCGGGCGATGATGGACACCGACGAGGTGACCATCGCCGAGATCATGAGGGATGCCGGGTATGCCACTGGCATCTTCGGCAAGTGGCACCTGGGAGATTGTTATCCGATGCGTCCTGGGGATCAGGGATTCGAAAAATCACTGGTGCATCGTGGCGGCGGCATCGGCCAGCCCTCCGATCCGGTCGGCGGTGAACGTAAATACACCGACCCGATCTTGATGGACAACGGTGTGGCGCGGCAGATGAAGGGCTACTGCACCGACATCTACTTCGATGAGGCGCTGAAGTTTGCCCGACAGGCGCACCAGCAGGACAAACCTTTTCTGGCGGTCATCACCGACAACTGTCCCCATGGCCCGTGGCACGATGTGCCGGCCGAGGAGATGGCACTGTATGAGGGGGTCGATCTTTCGGTCGCATCCTTCCCCCAGGAGAAGGGCGCCCCGCTGCGGGGGAAATGGAATCAGGACCAGGTGCGCCGTACCTATGCCATGATCACCAACATCGATGAGAACATCGGACAGATGATCGAGCAGATCGATGCGATGGGGATCGGCGAGCAAACGCTGGTCCTGTTTTTCACCGACAACGGTCCTGAAGGTCGCCGATTCGTCAGCGGTTATCGCGGCTCCAAGAGTAGCACCCTGGAGGGGGGCGTTCGTTCTCCTCTTTTTGCTCGCTGGAAGGGGCATCTGAAGCCGGGGGCTCGCACCGGAAGAGTGGCAGCCCACATCGACATCTTGCCGACGGTGCTGGAAGCGTGTTCGGTGCCGCTGCCGGATGGTTTGAAGATCGACGGGGTCAGTTTTCTGGCCGAACTGGAGAATCGACAAGTGAAGCGAGATCCGCGCACCC